>CAYVSA010000073.1:0-9269 GCA_964454175.1 uncultured Pseudomonadota bacterium | reverse complement strand
CTGCCTGCCCAGAGCATAGGTTAGTGAGTCGAAGGGTGCCTCTGTGGTGAGGAACCCCGAATTTGGAGCTTGAAACTGGCACCTTATGCGATAATATGGTTCCTCAATGAAATCTGAGCGTGAGAAGACAAGGGCAGGAAGAACCGGGACATTAAATAGCGTCTTCTGGGCATTGCTCATCATCACTACACTCCTCCGCCTTGTCTACGCGTTAAGTATGCCCCTTACTGGTGATGAAGCCTATTTCTGGGAGTGGGCCCGGCATCCGGCTCTTTCCTACTACGATCATCCTCCCCTCGCCGGTTGGATACTGGTGCTGACTACATCTATTTTTGGCAGCACTGCTGCCGGCATCAGGATCGCTGCTGTCATAGCCATGACGGGCATAATCCTCATAATCAGGCAGACCTCCCGGGAAATCTCAGGATCGTTGAAAAAGGCCAATCTCACCGGACTGCTGGCTATGGGCGTTCCTTTTCTGGCCGCCGCAGGGATACTCTTTTCCACTGACACCCCGCTTGTCTTTGCTGGTGCCCTGGGGGGATACCTTTTCTACAGGGCCGTTGAAAGGGGTTCAGCACGCGCCTGGCTCGGTCTTGGTCTGTGCATGGGGGCTGCCATAATGAGCAAGTTCCTGGGTGCATCCCTACTGGCGGCAAGTTTCGGATACCTGATGATTTCCCCCCGCCACAGACAGCACTTGCGAACACCGGGCCCCTACAAAGCATTGCTGGTAGCTGTAATATCTTTTTTACCCGCCCTGTACTGGAATGCATCCAACAAATGGGCAACCTTCGTTTTCAATTTCTCTGCGCGTCACAAGACACCCGGACTGACTCTGACGCACACAGCGGACTACCTCGCCGGCCAGGCAATAGCCATGAGCCCCCTGGTCCTGATCTTTGCCATAGCATCCCTGTTTTTATATTTCCCCTCCAGGCCCAATCGGAATGATGCCATGGATATCCCCGCATTTTTTGCCTTTATACCCCTGTTTGGGTTTCTCATTATCAGCTTTACGACCAGGGTTGGTGCCCACTGGCCGGGAGTTGGTTATCCCATGCTTGTAGTTGCCGTGTCAGGCTGCCTTCTTTCAAAGGGAAAGGCGGGTATTCGCTTCGTGTCTACTACCGGCATTGCATGGTTTACAACCTTTGCGCTGCTATCCATTCCCCTGGCCGTAAAGTACCTCCCGCAGGATTGGACATACCCTCTCAGACCGGAAAAGGTTAGCTCCGCCCAGCTGAAGAAAATGACCGTTTCGACGGAGGTTGTCGGCAAAAGGATCAGGAGAGAACTTCAAGGGTTGGAAGCTGACGGGCCCGCATTCCTTTTCACGAAGTCTTATGCACTCTCCTCTCTGATAGCATTCTACACACCGGGCCAGCCTGAAGTAACCGTGCTGGGATCAGGGAGCGTCCACGGGAGAAACCACCTCCTCTGGTTTAACCCTTCAGAACACATCGGCGAAAATGCGCTCTTTGCCAGCTACAGGAGCTTCGGAGAGGAAAGTGCGTCTTTAATGGACCGTTTCAAGAGAGTGGAGGTTCTGTCCGACTCAGGTTCGAAGGCGGGGCAGGAGATGACACTGGTAAAATGCTACGGGTACAATGGGGTTCGTTAGGATTTTTCACGCAAAAGTAAAAGCCCCGGCTAACCCGGGGCTGTGAATATTTGGAAACTATTCGGCTGGGACAACATTTGAAGCCTGCAGCCCCTTCGGTCCATCCGTTACTTCAAAGGTCACGTTCTGGCCCTCCTGGAGGGTCTTGAAACCATCGCCTTCTATCGCCGAAAAGTGCACGAAGACGTCTGGTCCGTCCTCCTGGGCGATGAAACCGAATCCCTTTCGCTCGTCAAACCACTTAACTGTGCCATCTGCCATCTTCTGACTCCTCCTTGAGGACCTGCTAACACCCCGTGGGCTTCCAGGAACAAAAAAAGGCCTGGGACCCCGGCCCCGGACCTTGAGTGCTACGCCATGTCCAAATTGTGCCCATTTTAATACGACATCCTGAATTTCCGGGAAACCCCCTGATTTGACCCCAGTGACCTTTTTACCGTATTAACTGCTAAAAAACAAGTTAAAAGTGATAATACTCACAGACACCTGGCCCAGCTTCATGAGTCCCCTGTCCCTGGACCGAGGCGGGTCGCTTTGCTCAAGTCCTTGGCTGCTTCGCTCCGGTCCAATGTCCCCTTCGATCACGCCTATGGCGTGACTCAGGGCAGGCAATGTCCAACGTGATAAGGACCTGGTTTCTAATTTCTTGTTTCTGGTTGGATCGACCATTAAAACCAGAGATCAGGAACCAGGAACCAGAAACTCCAATAAAAAGCCCCGGCGAGATGCCGGGGCATTTATTAGCTGGCGTCCCCAACGGGATTTGAACCCGTGTCGCCGCCGTGAAAGGGCGGTGTCCTGGGCCTGGCTAGACGATGGGGACATTAAAAACCTGTAAAAGAACGATCGCTGCCTGTGCGAAAGCCTCTGAATATCTGGTGAGCCCGGAAGGATTCGAACCTTCGGCCGACGGATTAAAAGTCCGTTGCTCTACCTGGCTGAGCTACGGGCTCGGAAGCGGAATAACTATCTAATATTTATAAAGCTCCTTGTCAACCGCAAAAGGAGCAAATTCATACCCAGGGATCGGACAGTTCAATAACCTGGCTGCGCTCCTGCCCGGTGGAAACCATCTTAACGGGAACTCCAACGAGTTCCTCCAGTTTCCTGATATAATTTCTGGCCTCTTCAGGTAAAGCATCCCACCGGGTAACGCCGGCTGTAGCTTCCTGCCAGCCCGGCATCTCCTCATAAACAGGCTTGCACCGGAAAAGATCCGCAAGGTCGGCTGGAAGGCTGGAAAGATCTGTATCCCCGCAGGAATACCCGGTACACATTTTCAGAGTATCCATGCCATCCAGCACATCTAATTTAGTGACCACGAGCCCGCTCATACCGCTCATCCTGGCGCTCTGCCTTACGACCACTGCATCGAACCAGCCGCACCGCCTTGGTCTTCCGGTAGTAGCGCCGAACTCCCCTCCCTGCTCCCTTATGTGCTCTCCCACCTCATCGAGAAGCTCGGTGGGGAAAGGCCCTCCTCCAACTCTCGTGGTGTAGGCTTTTGCAATGCCCACGATGGAGCCGAGGGAGGAAGGTCCCCCAATACCGGTTCCCGTGAACACACCGCCAACCGTTGTGGAGGAAGACGTCACGTATGGATAGGTACCGTGATCCAGGTCCAGGTGGCTCCCCTGGGCCCCTTCGAACAGGACGTTTTTCCCCGAATTAACGGCGGATCTCACCATCTCGGCAGTATCAGTGATACAGGATTTGAAGTGAGCTGCCCTCGTCATCGTCAGTTCATACACCTCCAGCTCATCGAATGTTTCCTTGCCGAAGAACTCTTTCAGAACAAAGTTCTTGTACTCCAATATGGATCTCAGTTTTTCCCTCAACACATCAGGCTTCAGAAGGTCTCCGACCCGGATCCCGGTCCTGGCTGCCTTATCCTCATAAGCCGGCCCAATGCCCCTGCCGGTGGTGCCGATAGCCCTGGCACCGCTCTTTTCCTCCCTGGCGGTGTCTATGGCAACGTGATAAGGCATGATGACGTGGGCCCTTTCGCTGACAAAGAGGCGATCTGCCGTGTCAAAACCCCTGCCGGCAAGTCCTTCCATCTCCTCGACCAGAGCCTCGGGAGACACCACAACACCATTGCCGATTATGCACTGCTTTTCCGAGTGTAGTATCCCCGACGGAATGAGATGCAGGATGAAGGTGTCGTCTCCGACGACCACCGTGTGCCCGGCATTGTGACCTCCCTGGAAGCGGACCACCATGTCGGCACGATCCGTAAACACATCCACTATTTTGCCTTTACCTTCATCTCCCCACTGCGAACCCAGTATTACCGTGTTGGACATTTCATTCCTCCGATGATCAACCCGCCGTTTTCTCCGATTAATTTATTCAAGCTCTGCCAAGGCAGCTTGCTGTTCCTGCCCGGTTCCCGGATCGATCAACCTCACCCGGTCGTTTTCCAGCAGCACAACGATCTCTTTAACGCGATGCTCAAGGGCATAATTTATAAGACCTTCATCGTCCATATCTCTTATCAGGGATATCACGTCTCTACCCCGGCTGCGAAGGGCCATTGCAGCAGCGAGGCCCTTGTCTCTGTCACCTGTCCTGTTAACCAGCATGCATGACACGGCGTATTCGGGCGGCGCGCCTGCTGCCGCAATCTCAACCAGTTCCAGTATGTCGATGGCAAACCCGGTAGCCGGAGACGGGGACCCGAATTCACCGGTCAGGTTGTCATACCGTCCCCCCTTTAACACCGGGCTGCCGGCACCTGACAGATATCCTGAAAAAACCACACCAGTGTGGTACCTGAAAGAGGCAAGTTCACCAAGGTCCACGTTAATCATTTCCCTCGGGACCCCGTAGCAGGAAAGCAGATCGATTATGTCTCTCAGGTTGTCGATCGCGGCCCTGCACCTGTCGCTCACAGCATCAAACCCCGATTCCAGGTCCAGGCTGCCTCGTCCTACCAGGGCCAGGTCCAGCAATGGCCCTGCCAGAGAAGGGGGTAGTTGATTCCGATCAAGTATCTTTCGCATCCGCCCTGGATCTTTCCTGTACGCCGCTTCCATGAGGCTGTCTTCCACATCGTCATCCAGCCCGGCTTCGGCGAGCAGGCCCCTGGCATAGTCAACCTGGCCGAGCGAGATCCGGTATCCAGACAACCCGATGGCTTTCAGAGACTCAACGGCAAGGGCGATAACCTCGGCATCGGCCTGCGGATCGTCCAGTCCTACCAACTCTGTACCGGCCTGGATCATTTCACGCCGGGGGCTGCCTGGGTTTTTCGGATACCTGTAAACGTCTGCGACGTAACACAGCCTCAGCGGTCTGGGTACTTCTCCCAGGGCCAGAGCGGCCATCCTCGCGACCTGGGGCGTTACGTCCGGCCGCAGGACCATCATCCTCCCTGTAACCCGGTCCACCATCTTGAAGGCAATATCCATCTCTTCACCGGACAGACCCCGTTCCAGGACATCCATGTATTCCATGGCGGGAGTCCTGACCTCCTGGTAGCCCCACTTCCTGAAAATTTCCAGTAAACCGGACTCAACCCGTCTGATAAAGGCAGCCTTCCTGGGAGGCATCTCGAAAACCCCCGAGGGCATTGTAAAGTCTTTCCTTGAGATTCTATCTGTCATTGTTCGTATCCGATGCTGAGATTTCACCTTCGACAAGCTTCAGGGTCTTGCCAGCAGACGCAATTAGGCGCGGAGAGACAAGAAGCCCGCCCGCGCCAGACAACCCGCCTAGAATTTTACTTTGGCCACCGTCTTTATGTGTGGCAACTGCTTCAGATCCTCAATCAACTGTTCGCCCGGTTCGGAATCGATCTGCAGAAAGGAAAGAGCCTTGCCGCCAGGCGTATCGCGACCGATCTGCATACTCGCGATATTTACACCGTACTTGCCCAGGGTCTGCCCGAGGTTGCCGATAACCCCCGGCCGGTCATCATTTGTAAGTACAAGGACGTTCCCTTCGGGTATGGCCTCCATAGAGAAAGAATTGATCATGATTATCCTCGGCTCCCTGCCCTCAAATATAAGCCCCGCTGCATAGGTGCTTTGCTTGCCCCCCAAAAGGGTCACCTCTATGAGATTTGAGTAATCAGCAGGCTCGGAACTCCTGGTCTCGTTGACCTTCAGACCGCGCTCCGATGCCAGAACCGACGCATTCACAAAATTGACGGCTCCGACTCCAAGTACGGGTTCCATGACCCCCTTCAGAGCACTGATAGTCATTGGTTCCTGAGGTAGATCTGTTACGGATCCGGAGTATTTCACCTCTATTGTTTCATGGGCGAATCCTGAAAGCTGCGCTGTGAGGCTGCCCAGTTTTTCAGCCAGTTCGAGGTAGGGCGTGATCTGCGGGAGGATATCACCGGAAACGGAAGGGACATTAACGGCATTGGTTATGGTACCGTTGACCAGATAGTCGACTATCTGGTTAGCAACCGCAATAGCCACGTTAACCTGTGCCTCATCTGTTGAAGCTCCCAGGTGCGGGGTCATGATAACGCTGTCCAGCGCTCGCAGGGGATTGTCCTCCTCAGGAGGTTCAGACGAATAGACATCAAAGGCCGCTCCGGCAACCATGCCCTTTTCGACAGCCTCGGCCAGGTCAGCCTCGTTTACTATGCCGCCCCTGGCGCAGTTGATGATCCTCACCTCGGGCTTCATTTTCTTGAAAGCCTCGATATTGAGCATGTTTGCGGTCTCATCAGTCCGGGGAACGTGAATTGAGATGAAGTCCGATCGTTTGTAAAGGTCATCAAGGTTCACAAGCTCAACACCCATTTTCGCAGCGGCAGACTCACTGATGTATGGGTCAAAGGCGATAACGTTCATGGCCAGGCCCTGAGCCCTTTCAGCCACGATCGTTCCGATGTTTCCGATACCAATAATACCCAGGGTCTTGTTCATTAGCTCCACACCCATGTAGAGCTTCTTTTCCCACTTGCCCTCTTTCATGGTGGCGTTGGCCTGAGGTATGTGCCTGGCAAGCGAACACATCATGGAGATCGCGTGTTCGGCCGTGGTCACAGTATTGCCCCCCGGAGTATTCATCACAACTATCCCGCGCTTGGTAGCCTGGGGAATATCTACATTATCAACGCCAATGCCCGCTCTTCCCACTGCTTTGAGCTTGCTGGCGACCTCCAGTATTTCGGAAGTGACTTTCGTGGCACTCCGGATCACCAGTGCGTCGTACTCTCCTATAACCGCCTTGAGCTCATCAGGGGACATGCCCGTTTTTACGTCAACGGACAGCCCTGGAGCCCTCTCCAGTATGTCCACTCCCGTGGAAGAGAGTTTATCGCTGACCAGAACTTTCATACTGTACCTCCCTTACACGAGAATTTCTTCGGCTGCCCGGACTCCGGTGCCAAGTTCAACGGGGTGACCAAGATCCCTGAGGGTCATCTCTACTGCAGCCACACAGGTAACCATGTCGAGGGCATCGAGGTACCCCATGTGGGATAACCTGAAGATCTTGCCCTTGGCGTGGTCCTGACCGCCGGCTATTGTAATTCCGTACTTCTCTCTCAGGTTCTTTACGATAGCCTGGGCATCCATTCCCTCGGGAGCCAGTACAGCTGTAATGGAATCCGAGGGCGAATCCGGCGCAAAAAGCCCGAGGCCCAGGGCCTGCATAGCCTGGCGAGTGGCCTCAGCATAGGAGGCGCACCGGGCGAAGACGGACTCGAGCCCCTCTTCCCTTATTTCACCCAGAACATGCCTGAGCCCTATGATCAGCGAAACAGCCGGAGTGTAGGCGGTGCTGAGCTTGGCAATGCCCTTCCTCTCCTTGGCCCAGTCGAAGTAGTACCTGGGCTGGGTGCACTTTTCCACTGCTGCCCATGCCTTGTCGCTCACAGAGGCGAAGGACAGACCAGGAGGCAGCCTCCACGCTTTCTGGGATCCGCCTATTACGATGTCCAGCCCCCACTTGTCGGTGGGTATGTCCATGACACCGACAGCGGTAATACCGTCAACAACGATCAGGGTATCGCTGTAACCTTTCACAACGTCGGCAATTTCCTTCACGGGGTGTGCAGCACCTGTCGAGGTCTCGCTCGCCTGAAGGTAAACAGCCTTAATTGTCGGGTCTTTTGCCAGATGATCAGCTATCAACTGCGGATCCACTGCTTTTCCCCACTCAACATCTATATCGACGGGAACTCCGCCATAAGTGCTCACGAGCTGGGACCAGCGCTCACCGAACTTTCCGCCGCGGACGCATATCGCCTTATCTCCGGGGTTCAGGATATTGGAAACGGAGCCCTCCATGGCCCCGGTACCAGAGGAAGTGAAGACCAGCACGTCTCCGGATGTCTGGAAAACGTACTTGAGTCCTTCGAATACCTCCTTGAGGATGGGCGTGAATTCGGGTGCCCGATGGTGCAGGATGGGCTTTGCCATCTCCAGCGAGGTTTCAGGTGAAACATCCACTGGGCCGGGCGAATAGATCCTTTTCTTAATCATTGCTTTCCTCCCCTTCCTTGTATCGTTTATGTACTCACGGACATGCCGGCAGCATGCCCGGGAAAAGTTTTGCCCATCCTGTTCAGCAGCAATGTCAGATCAGTTTTTACCTCCGAGAACGAAGGATATGTTCCCGGCAATTATATAATCCGTGGATGTGTCGTTGAGCCCGATACCCAGGCCAAATCCCACATTCAGTGAATTGCCTGAATCCAGGTTCACACCGCCCATGAGAAGGTCGCCTGAAAGGTTGGAACTCACCGTGAACGGCCCCTGGTCAAGCAGCTCTATGGAAATATCCACCGTCTCTGAGTACGGGATCTCGAAACCGAAAGCATAGTTTATCTGATTTTCGGCGCTTCCGCCGAGGACCGCATACTCAACGTTCATCATGGTATTTACACCGCCGAAATCCTGCTCAACCGACACAAAGGCGGCAACATCGTTCTCTCCGGTCCCGAGTCCCTTGCTGTCATCGGCCAGGGGCAACTTGAGCCTGAGCCCGGCAGCTGCTGCGGCCTCTGATTTTACTATCTTCTGAAGGGTGTGTTTCACGGTAATGTTGAGATCGCCAACTCCTGATTCGGAGGTTCCCACATCCGGATCGTAGCTGGTCGTGACGGGCAGTGACAGTGAGCCCATAACCTTGTCGTTAAATGAGTAGGCAACGGTTACCGGTACTGATAGTGAAGTGTAATCGTTGGCGACATCACCTTCGGTGCCTGAAACGAAGCCGCCTCCGAGAACAATCGTCCCTTCCGGGAGAATTTTGCTCGATGTCGCGAAAAAGAGCCCGTTCTGGCCGTTGAAATTGACCCTGATCGGATGGGCTGTCGATACTACCGGCATTGATAGAACCGCCCCTATCAGCATCACCATCAAGACAACGCACAACCTTGACCTGTTCATTTCAGCCTCCTTCCAAACATTTATCCTGAGAATATTAACTGCGTGATCTACTCAGAAAAGTACAGCCGCCCCATCTTCACTCACGTAATGATATACCAACATTGAAAACTATTTGAAAGGGGCATGGTTGTCAAATGGAAAAAGGCTGCTTCGCATAGTTGGGCTGGCCCATGGCCAGTGTCCCAGGACCCAGGTCCCAAGACCCACGTTAAAGTAAAATACATAAAATGAGCAAAAATCCTTTGCCTCACGCCCGCTCCTTGCAGTCGCTCAAGTCCGCAAAG
>CAYVSA010000072.1:0-9349 GCA_964454175.1 uncultured Pseudomonadota bacterium | reverse complement strand
ACAACCGTATCCACTATCTTGTCATGCCATGCCTGTTTTTTTCTGTCCCAGATCGCCCACAAAAAGCCGACGTACACCAGGCTTGACAGGACGTAACCCCAGGTTCTTGCAAAGGCCCTCCAGTAGCTGATCCGGCTGCCATCTGTCCTGGTCACCCTGACACCCACGAATCGCTTGCCTGGTGTTTGACCGGTAGACCCCAGAAAAGCTGTATGATATGAGAGCCAGAGCAGAAAGTAGACGAACCTGGCGATGGCCATGAATGAGCCGGCCGGTGGGGCACCTCCGGATCCCTGTCCAGTGCCTAATGAAAAGGAAAACCACGCCCCCATGGAGATGAATATCGTCCCGGCTATGAGTAGAATATCGTCTATGATCAGGGCGGCGAACCTGCGCTTAACGCTTGAAAATGGTCCTCCTGGAGACACTGTTCTCCTGCGTACTTCCGGTTTTTCCTTCTCTGCCTTGTCTGGGATAACGTCACCAGTCTTCCCCATAGGCGCCTGGCACGATGGACAGTAAGGCGTCCCATAGTAGATCGTGCCGCATTTTGTGCACTGCCTTCTCATCACGATGTCCTTTCAAGTCCCTGACGACCCTGAGCTAGTCAAGATCACCAAAGAGATGGCCCAGAACAGCTGCCGCCGCAGCCGCTGCAGTCTCCGTCCTGAGAATTCTCGGCCCGAAACCAGCGCTTACAAAACCGGCGTGTTCCAGGTATTTTACCTCTTCAAGCGTGAATCCGCCGACCGGTCCGATCACAAGCAGGCACGAAGTTGGGCTGACCGGTCTTTTCACAGCATCTTTGAAGGAAGGCGCGGTACCCGACTCCCAGAGCAGAAGCGGCAGGTCGAAACCATCAGGGTTCAGTTCGCTTAAATTCATGGGTGGCAGGAGTTCTGGAAACCATGCCCTCTGACTCTGCTTGCAGGCTGACGCCACGATCTTTTTAAGCCTCCTGTGACGGGGCCACGGGTTTGCAGGTTTAACCTCTGTTCGTTCGGTAATCAGCGGTATGAAGGCTGCGGCGCCCAGTTCTGTACACTTCTGGAGGGCCCACTCGAAGCGTTCACCCTTAACAATACCCATGGCCACAGTCAGGGAAAAGGCTGGCTCTTTTTCGTTGACGGCGGAGATAATCTTAACATTTGCGCTATCCTTTGAAACGGAGGTTATTTCGGCCCGGTAGAGATTTCCCAGGCCGTCAAGGAGCTGAATCTTGTCACCGGATCCCAGACGCAGGACCTTTCTGGCGTGATGAAGCTCTTCGCCATCAAGAACCGCCGTGCTGCCCCGGATCTTTTCCGGCTCGATGCAGAATGTACTGTTTGACATGTTATTTGAAGTTCGTCTCCTGAAACTTTATTGTGTTGTCCTCTAAAATTATTAAACATGGAACCTGGAACTATTTCTCAAACATCAACCCCACCCACTCCTGTTCCTGCAGTTGGTCGCCAAATTTCAGGCCGGCTTTGGTGAACGAATCAACGATCTCGTCCCGGTCATCTTCCATTATGCCTGATGCTATAAGGCTGCCGCCCTCTTCAAGACAGGCTGCAAGTTCCCGGCAGATGCAAAGCAGCAGCTCACTCGTGAGGTTGGCTGCTATCAGATCAAAGGGGCCCTTTACGGAGTTGATGGTGCCCTCTTTCACCTTGACCTGCCTGGCAACAGAATTAATAGTAATGTTCTCGAGTGCTGTGGACACGGCTTCGGGGCAGATATCTACGGCGAGGATATTTTTTGCCCCCAGAACAGCTGCCGCAATGCCAAGAATACCGGTCCCTGTACCAAGATCCAGCATATTTTCTGAGCGCCTGCGGGTGAGTTCTCTGTCTAACAAAACGAGGCTGAGCAGGGTGCTGGCGTGACTGCCTGTGCCGAAGGCCAGCCCCGGGTCAATAATAATCTCACCACCCGGGCCAGGAGGACACCAGGAAGGCCTTACCGTCAGCTGCTCTGAGACCCTTATTGGCACATGGTGGGAGCGAAATACTTCCATCCAGTCATCGGCTGGTGTTCTTCTCATCTGAAGGGCCGTTCCGCGCGGCACCGTCCCCATGTCGGCAAGGTCGGACATGTAGCGCCCTAATTCCCGGGCTGCCTTCCCTGATTCACTTTCCGGGAAATAAGCCAATATTCGCACACCACCGGAGGTTTCTTCAAGTATTACGCCGCCGGACATTACCCCGAGGTAGTCAGCCACCGCATCCACAGCGTCCGGTTCGACTGTGACCGCAAACTCTACGAATGACGTATCCTCCATAAAATAAACCCTATCACATCGAGGCTGCGACTTGAATGCAGTAGACATGTTTACCAACGCTCATCTTGACAGGATGAAGGCTTAAACGTAATCTATCCTATTCCGTCAACTTGACAATAAATTCGTGTAATTCAGGAAGAGGAATAGCCTTGAGAATCAGAAAAATTCCAACCGGAAGACAGCGCAAACGAAAGAGGGTACGGGTCCTGTTTCGAGGGACGATGATAGCAGCACTTGCGGGACTGGTCCTGATGACGGTAGTTGTTGCCTATTTCAGCTGGAAGCTCCCGAAGCTCAACAGCCTCCAGGACTACGAACCCGCCCTCCCCTCGATTGTTTACGACAGGGATAACAACGAGATAACCCGTTTCTACACGGAAAACAGAGAGATCGTGTCTGTCGACCAGGTGCCGAGAATGGTGATAGACGCCCTTCTTGCCATCGAGGATTCGAATTACTATCAGCACAAGGGCCTTGATTATGTAGGGATATTCAGGGCTTTTCTGAAAAACGTGTACGCACGGAAGGTGGTCCAGGGTGGAAGCACCATAACACAGCAGGTGGCCAAGTCCCTTCTCCTGTCCAGGGAAAGAACCTACACCAGGAAAATAAAGGAGGCTATCCTCGCGAGGCGGATGAACAAGCGGTTCACCAAAGACGAGGTGCTCGAAATATATCTGAACCAGATCTACTTCGGGTACGGCAGCTACGGCATAGAGACCGCATCGGAAAACTATTTCAACAAACATGTGTGGGAGCTTGAGCTGCATGAGGCTGCTCTCCTGGCCGGACTTCCCAAGGCACCCAGCAAGTACTCCCCCACCAGGAATCCTGAAGAGTCCCTCGAACGCAGGAACCTGGTCCTTTTGCGGATGACCGAGGAGGGATTTATTACTCCCCAGGAGGAAGCCGAAGCTGCCAGCAAACCCCTGGATATTGACCCCAGGAAAAAGCCGGATGACGATCCGGTGGATTACTTTGCCGAACACATCAGGAGGTATGTCTACGACAAGTACGGCGAGGATCAGCTCTACAGGGGAGGTTTGAAGATCTACTCGACCCTGGACATGAAGCTTCAAAAAGCCGCGGTCGAGGCTGTCGGACATGGGCTGCTCGCCCTGGATAAACGTCAGGGTTACAGGGGCCCAGTGGAGTTCGTGTCTTCGGAAGGCTTTCCCGATGCGCTGGAGAGGATAAAAGCCGAGAATGGGCTTGCAGATTCTGCCTACACTGTGACCGACGAAGTACCCTGGACGACAGGCCAGGTTCTTAAAGCGCTTGTGATCAGGGTGGACAGAGATGGTGCCGAGATCGATCTGGGCGGCGTTTCCGGTTATCTCCCGACCGAAGAACTCAAGTGGGCGCGGAGACCAAGGCACGACGTCGAGTACACTGCGGATGTAGTCAAAGATGCGAGGCGGGCCCTCAGCGTAGGCTCCATGATCAGGGTCCGATACCTGAACAAGAAAAACGATGAAAAAGGCGGTCTCTTTGCCCTTGAACAGGAGCCGGTAGTAGAAGGGGCACTCGTTAGCCTGGACGCTCCCACTGGACAGATCCTTGCACTGGTGGGTGGCTATGACTACAAGAGGAGTGAGTTCAACCGCGCCACCCAGGCAAGGCGCCAGCCAGGGTCGGCCTTCAAGCCTGTAGTTTACAGTGCAGCTATGGACAATGGCTTCACGCCGTCATCGATTATTATTGATTCGCCTATCATCTATGATGATCCTGCAGAGGAGCTCAAGTGGAAGCCCGCCAACTATGAGGAGAAGTTTTACGGACCAACAACGCTCCGGACGGGCATTACCAAGTCAAGGAACGTAGTGACCATCAAGCTTGTCCAGAAACTCGGGCTTCAAACGGTTATTCAGTATGCCAAAAGATTCGGTTTCGAAAGGGATCTGCCCGAGGATCTGTCTCTCTCCCTGGGGTCTCTCGGAGTCACCCCGGTCGAGCTCACTTCTGCCTATTCAGTATTTGCCAACCTTGGTCTTCGCGCAACACCCTGGGCGGTGAAAAAGATCCAGGACAGGAAGGGAGAAGTACTCGAGCAGGGGGGGCCCGAGCTTGTCAGGTCCCTTTCTGAAGATACAGCCTACATTATGCAGAATCTGCTCAGAGGTGTGGTCAAGTTCGGGACCGGCTGGAGGGCAAAGGCACTTGGCCGGCCTTCCGGCGGCAAGACCGGGACCACTAACGACATGATCGACGCCTGGTACATGGGCTTCACCCCGCAAATTGTAACCGGTGTTTGGGTGGGGTTTGACGAAGAGGCTTCTCTGGGTGTGAATGAGACCGGTTCTCGTGCCGCAGCCCCTATCTGGCTGGAGTATATGAAAAAGGCCCTCGACGGCAAGCCTGCCCTGCCCTTCCCGCCGCCTCCTCCAGGTGTGGAGATGGTAAAAGTCGAGCCAAAAAGCGGGCTGCTGTCTGTCCCCGGTTCTTCCAGATTTATCTACGAAACCTTCAAGATAGGAACCGGTCCACGCCAGTACGCCAAGGCGCCCCTGCGGAAGGATGGGACGACCAGGAGGACTTATACACCCGGGTACATACCCCCGTCCGACCTTCCGGGAATACTCCCCAGGGACTTCTGATGGGCAGCTCCTTTTCATCGTCTTCCATGAAGAGAGGAGCGCGTTCGGCCGTGAGCACGAGTCTTCCAGTGCTCTTTCTTCTGGCTGTCCTCCTTTATGCACCGGTCTCTCACGCTTCTGAAAAAGGAAAGGCACTTTCGGTGATCGGCTCCGCCGCCGCTGGTTCGAAGCTCTCACTGATGGATGGAAGGCTGGGCCTTGGATCCGTTGCGTCTGTTTTCTCTTTGAAAGTGAGTATGGATCTTGGAGGGGAGCGGCTGGACCTGGTTGGCGACGCCGGGGCCGTTCGCCTGATGCTGGATTCTCCGATCCTCCTGTCCAGGGGTATTTTTAGTGTCCTGTCCATGCCGCTTGAAGCGGCGGGAGGCAGGCTTCTGGTCCCCACTGACTTTCTGACAAAAGCTCTTCCGGCCCTCACGGGCAGATCTGTAACTCTAGACAGTAATTCGGGGCAGTTACATGTCGGTGGATCGGGGTCTGGATCCTTTGATGGGGTGGGGCCTGAAGATCTGGTCAGGCTCGCCGCATTCATAGACAGGGACAAGATGCTGCCGGTACAGAGAAGAAAGCCTGTACCAAGCGGGTTGAGAGTGGTGGTGATAGATCCAGGGCACGGCGGCAGGGATAACGGTGCCATGGGCGGAACCGGTACTGCGGAAAAAAACCTTGTCCTCTCAGTTTCCCGGAACCTTGCCCGTATGCTGGAAGAAGATCTGGGCGTGAAGGTCGTCCTCACCAGGACAGCCGATTATTTCGTGGGCCTGAAGGAGAGAACAGCTATAGCAAATAACAACAGGGCTGATCTCTTTTTGAGTATCCACGCCAACGCAGCATTCAAACAGTCGGTAAGCGGCTACGAGACCTACTACCTGAGTTTCTCGGCGTCCGACCTGGAATCCTCCCAGGTGGCCCAGCTTGAAAACAGGGCTCTGGGCGTTGAGGGCAGCGAAGGTGACGAAGCGCTCCTCGAAGCGGTTCTCTGGGACATGGCCCAGTTGGAGTTTATCAACCAGAGCGGAGAGTTGGCCGCCAGGGTCCAGCGGAGCATGGTCAAGCGGGTCGGCGGAAAGGACAGGGGGGTTCGCCAGGCGCCCCTGGCGGTGCTCATGGGGGCGCATATGCCTGCAGCTCTGGTGGAGGTCGGGTTCATAACCAACCCCGAACAGGAGCTCAAGCTGAACCGGGAAACACACCAGACCAGGATAGCCCGCTCACTCTTCGATGCGATCTCCGATTACAACAGAAGCCTGATCCGGGGTGAGTTGAGGGAAAAGTAAGTGAAAAAGACCCGTCTTGCCGCGATCCTGATAATTGTTTTGTGCGTTGCCGCCGCGGCCGCGGTTCTGATCTATCGGGTTGTTTCGAAACCTTCGGATGGGATCCAGGAGCAGATGGCTCCTGCGTCCGTCCCCGAGGGGAAGGAAAAGATAACGATCGACCTGTATTTTGCCGACAGCGAGGGAAGCAGGCTTGCCCTGGAAAGGAGTGAGATACCAGTCGGTTTTATTGATATTTTGACGAGAAACGCCATCGAAGCACTTATCGCCGGGCCTGAAAAGGAGACACTGTCGAGGACCATTCCTGAAGGGGTGGAGATCAGGAGTGTTTTCGTCAAGAACGGGACCGCGTATGTGGATTTCACGTCTGCCATGAGTGCAAAGCACGTGGGCGGCGTATGGACCGAATTGCTAACTATCTACTCAGTCGTCAACACACTCACGGAAAATTTTTCCGAGATCGGAGAAGTTCAGATACTGATCGATGGAAGGGAGTCCGAGACCCTCGCAGGTCACGTTGACATCAGCCGGCCGTTAAAAGGCAGGATCCAGCTCCTTGCGGGGGATTGGTAGTATCGGCCCCGGGGGCGAGGTATGGGAGTTCAATAAACCTGGGTCATGGGACATGGGACCGTTTTCCGGAGCATAATTGATAATCAAGCGGAGGAAAACAAATTAAACTGGGAATTTTCGATTCGGGCGTGGGTGGTCTCACTGTCTACAAGTCCGTCAGGCGCGAACTGCCGTCGGCGTCAATTCTTTACTTCGGCGACACGGCGCGGGTTCCCTACGGGACAAAATCCGCCGATACGGTTACACGCTACAGCCTTCAGATCGCCGATTATCTGATCTCAAGGAAAGTGGACGCCATCGTGGTTGCATGCAACACTGCTTCTGCCTATGGTTTGCAGTCCCTGGAGGAGAACCTGGAAATCCCAGTCTTCGGTGTCGTAGCTCCCGGAGCCAGAGCTGCGGTAAGATCAACCAAAAGAGGCGTTATCGGTGTGATCGGAACCAGGGGGACGATCTCATCCGGTGCGTACCAGCGGGCCATCCTGAGCCTGGAACCTGATGTGAAGGTCGTTGCCGCGCCGTGCCCGCTCTTTGTGCCCCTGGTCGAAGAGGGTCTTCTTGATGATGAGATCACTCTGGAAGCAGCACGCATGTATCTTCACCCGATAATTGAACAGAAGGTTGACACCCTTGTGCTGGGATGCACCCACTACCCTATGCTCAAGGGAACCCTCTCCCGTGTGATGGGGGAAGATGTGGTTCTCATAGATTCTGCCGACGAGACCAGTGTTGAAGTAAGAACCAGTCTGTTAACGAAGATGGAGGATACTGGAAACGGGCCTGGAAGTGTGCAATTCGAGGTTTCAGATTCACCCGAGCTGTTTGCAAGGGTGGGGAAAAACTTCCTCGACTTCGAACTGAATGATATAAAAAAAGTGAACCTTACAGAGGGAGACTGATGTGTCCGACCTGACATATAAAATGGGGGATCTCACACGGCCCGATGGCCGAGAGCCGGGACAGCTGAGAGAATTTTCGATCCAACGGCCCTACCAGATGCATGCGGAAGGAAGTGTTCTCCTGGAAACCGGGAATACGAGGGTCGTATGCAGCGTCTCGGTGGAAGAGCGCGTGCCGCCGTTCCTCAAGGGGACTGGACAGGGGTGGGTGACGGCTGAATATGCGATGCTCCCCCGGTCAACGCAGACTCGTCTTACCAGGGATACTGTTATGAGAACTGCCGGCCGGGCCTACGAAATTCAGAGGCTGATCGGCAGGTGCATGCGTGCTGTTGTGGACACTGCAGCCCTTGGTGAGAGGACCCTGTGGATCGACTGCGACGTCATACAGGCAGATGGTGGAACGAGGACAGCTGCCATTAACGGTTCTTTTATCGCGCTGGTGGATGCCCTGCGTCACCTCAAGAAAGGCAAGAGGATCAGGAGTATTCCCGTAGAGGACCACATGGCAGCCATAAGCGTAGGGGTTGTGGACCAGAATGTGCTCCTCGACATGTCCTACACGGAAGATTCGCAGGCCGACGTGGACATGACCCTGGTCATGACTGGAGGAGGAAGGATCGTCGAGATCCAGGGCGGAGGAGAGGGGACGACTTTCGGCAGGGAGGATCTTGACGTAATGATAAGCGAAGGGTTAAAGGGGATAAAGCAGATCATCAAGTGGCAGAAGAGCATCATTGGAGAAATTCACAAATAACTGTCTCCAATGACACAGTCCCGGGACCTGCATTCGCCATGCTAAATTTTTTCACTCCGTGGGGAAAATCATGAAAATAGTGCTTGCAACCAGAAACCGGAATAAAATAACCGAGATCACCGAACTCCTCAAGACACCGGAGCTTGAGGTCCTGTCCCTTGCAGATCTGGGAGGTTACCCTCCAGAAGTTGAGGAGGACGGAAAGACCTTTATGGAGAATGCCAGGAAAAAGGCTATCGCTATTGCAGAATGGTCCGGCATGCTCGCCCTGGCAGATGATTCGGGCCTGATCGTGGATGCCCTTGAAGGGGAGCCCGGCATAAGATCAGCCAGGTTCGCAGGCCCCGAAGGAGATAGTGATGCCAACAATGCCCTGCTCTTGAAGAGGATGAAGGATATCCCGGAGGGCCAGAGATCGGCCCGTTTTCTGTGTGTGGTCTGCCTCGCGTCTCCGCTGGGAAGGAAATGGGAAACGGAAGGCACCGTTGAGGGGCGCATAACCCGAAAGAAGGTCGGAAAAGAAGGTTTTGGATACGACCCGGTTTTCTATTACGATTCGGCCGGCATGACTTTCGCGCAGATGGATCCGAAAAAGAAAAACTCGGTGAGCCACAGGGCAGCCGCCATAAAGGCACTCGCAAAAAAAATACCGGAGATCAAAGAAGAACTTGAAAAATTGACTGAGTGATGTAATGTAGCGCGACTCGGGGCGTGGCGCAGCCTGGTAGCGCATCTGCTTTGGGAGCAGGAGGTCGGAGGTTCAAATCCTCTCGCCCCGACCATCTAAAACTAAAGTCCAATGTTCAGAGCCCAACGTCCAAAGGCCGAATTTGAAAATTTTGGACCCTGGATCCTGGGACTTGGGCCATGGGACCAGATCACATAAGTTGTTAAATCAACACGCGCCCGTAGCTCAGTTGGATAGAGCAACGGACTTCTAATCCGTAGGTCGCAGGTTCGAATCCTGCCGGGCGTACCAA
>CAYVSA010000071.1:0-9611 GCA_964454175.1 uncultured Pseudomonadota bacterium | reverse complement strand
CCGATGCGCGAAAACCGTGGCCGATGCCTCACCTTATCCCACGACCAGTAAATGAAGATCGCCTTCCCCCGCACGTCACCCTCGTCCACGAACCCCCAGAACCTGCTGTCGTTGCTGTTGTCCCGGTTGTCCCCCATCATGAAGAGCTTTCCCTTCGGGACGGTTATGGGTCCGAAATCGTCTCTTCCCTGAATAAGGGACGAGCGTCCGACGGTGTCTGAAAAGTACGCGTGGGTGTCCGGCTGAACCTCTCCGTTTATGTAGAGCTTTTTATCGCGAATTTCCAGTGTATCGCCCCCGACGGCCACACACCTTTTGATGAAATCAAGTTTCCGGTTCCTGGGGTACTTGAAAACGATCACCTCGCCCCTGGCCGGAGCCCTGAACTCAAAAACCCTGCCGCCTGTGAATGGCACACGGAAGCCGTAAAGAAACTTGTTTACCAGTATGTGATCGCCCACCTGGAGGGTCGGCACCATGGAGGGGGAAGGTATCTTGAAAGCCTGTACTATGAAAGTCCGGATAAACAGCGCAAGTACCAGTGCGAGTACGATCGCCTCGAGATACTCCATCGCCTTGCTCTTTGATTTTTTTTCCATGGCCGTCAGCTGCACGGTCGCATTGCCCTCCACAGATGTACCGCCGGTTTTCCTGCTCAATATAACCTCCTTAGTCTACCTGAAGTATTGCCATAAAAGCATCCTGGGGGATCTGGACCTTCCCGATGCTCTTCATTCTCTTCTTGCCTTCCTTTTGTTTTTCCAAGAGCTTTCTCTTCCTTGTTACGTCACCGCCGTAACATTTGGCAAGCACGTTCTTGCGCATTGCCTTTACTGTCTCTCTTGCGATCACCCGGTTACCGATGGCCGCCTGAACCACCACTTCGTACATCTGCCTCGGGATGTGGCCTTTCATCTTCTGAACCAGGTCCCTGCCCTTTCGATAGGCTTTCGGACCGGGCACTACCGCAGACAGGGCATCCACAGTTTCCCCGTTGACCTTGATGTCGAGTTTTACAAGGTCACCTGCCCTGTAGCCGGCAGGATCATAGTCAAATGACGCGTACCCCCGGCTGACAGTCTTTAACTTGTCGTAAAAATCGAAGATGACCTCTGCCATGGGTAAATCATACTCCAGGATAACCCTCCGGTCTTCCATGTATTTCAAAGATCTCTGCTGCCCCCTCCGATCCGTCAGCAGTGCGAGCAGACCTCCGATGTACTCGTCAGGTACGATTATGGTCGCGCTGACGTACGGTTCCTCAGTTGCCTCAATATCACCAATTTCCGGCATCAGGGCAGGGTTGTCTACGGATTTAACGCTGCCGTCTTTTTTCAGGACATGGTAAACCACCGTGGGTGCTGTTGTGACTATATCGAGAGCAGAATGCCTCTCCAGGCGCTCCTGTACCACTTCCATGTGGAGCATGCCCAGGAATCCGCACCTGAAACCGAAGCCCAGCGCCTCCGATGTTTCCGCTTCGAATACCAGAGATGAGTCGTTGAGCTGGAGTTTTTCCAGGGCTTCTCTGAGAGCGCTGAAATCCTCGTTTGCTGCCGGATACACACCCGCAAAAACCATCGGCCTCATGGGCCGGAACCCGGGGAGCGGTTTTGATGAAGGTCTTGAGACTGTGGTTACGGTATCCCCAACCTGGATCTTCTTCAGATCTTTTATCCCGGTTGTAAGGTAACCCACCTCTCCGGCACTCAGGCGGTCGGTCTCCACGGATGAGGGCTGGAAGAAACCCAGACCAGACAAATCGTAATCGGTGCCATCAGACAGGAACCTGATCCTGCTGCCTGCGGCCAGTTCACCCTCAAATATCCTTATCAGGGCGACAACGCCGACATAATTATCGTACCAGGAGTCTATGATCAATCCCCTCAAAGGCATTGCCCGGTCCCCCGGAGGAGGCGGGACTCTCTCAACGATAGCCTCCAGGAGGTCCTCCACGCCTGACCCGGTTTTGGCGCTCACGAACAACACTTCCTCAGGATCAAAACCCAGGGCTGACTTCAGCTCGTCAACAACCCGGTCAGGGTCCGCACTGGGCAGGTCTATCTTGTTGATTACGGGAATGATCACCAGGTCGTTCTCCAGGGCCAGGTAGGCGTTGGCGATCGTCTGGGCCTCAACTCCCTGTGCTGCGTCCACCACCAGGAGCGCACCTTCGCATGCAGCCAGTGATCTGGACACCTCGTAGGAGAAGTCCACGTGACCAGGGGTATCGATGAGATTGAGCAGGAAGGTCGTGTTCTGCTTGCCCTTATAAGTGATCCTCGCAGTCTGTGCCTTGATGGTGATGCCCCGTTCCCTCTCTATGTCCATGGAGTCCAGGACCTGCTCGGTCATATCCCGTTCGGCAACTGCACCCGTGATTTCGAGGATCCTGTCTGCAAGGGTTGATTTCCCGTGGTCTATGTGGGCGATTATGGAAAAGTTTCTGATAAGTCTCTGGTTCATGGCTTTTGAATGCGGGTCTTCGTCCCGCCGGGGTGCACAGACTGATCGATGCCGGTCTGTCATCCTGATGAGGGTTAGTGGCTGTCGGGCGGCGTTGGGCTGCGAAGAGAGGAAGCCTTTTCGAGGACTTCTCTCCAGAAAAGGTCTTGTCGGCCTTTGTCGGCAAGATACTCCAGGCGCCCCAACAGCTCTTCTTTCTCTATGTCCTCAAGAACTTCGCTCTCCAGGCGCCGAATGATCTGCCTTGCCTCCTGCTTTCCACCGTCCAGCGGCCCGGCTGCAAACATCCTGAAGGGTCTCGCCGGATCGCGGATGATAATGCTGACAACAAGGTAGATCACAAAGAGAATAAAAGCGAGGGCAAAGGGCGATAGAATATAGACCAGTGGGTTTGACATGTCAATCAACTAGTTCCAAGTTCCAAATTCCAGGTTCCAAGTTTAGAGGTCCAAGATCCACCAGATATTACCACCCTCCCCTTAAGTTCCCATCCCATCGAGGGAGGGGCGATTTCCTCGACACCTTTCAACCTCCAAAGGCCTTCAGCTTACAGCCTATAGCCAATTGCCAATTGCGATTTTCCAACAACCAATGCTCTAATTTCTGAACTAGAATATCGAGAAATTCAGCTTCCACTCCACTCCGGCCAGGCTTTCGTTGCGCGTAACACCGGCCTCCCAGCATGGTCCTCTGTAGGATACGGCTTCTGACTCCTCAACAAGGTCATCTGAGTTCATATCGAGAAGACCCGAGCCCTCAAGTTTCACCTTGCCGATCCTGACGGTGAAATCGCCGTAGATAGTCTCGCCCACATCCTCTGTAGACTCCCGCCTGAGTCCCAGTTCGTACCAATCCTTGTCCAGGTTGGCCGAGACAGTCCATCCCTTTCGTGAGGCAGAAACGACACCGGGGTCCGGTAGTACCAGGCCGTACTCGGCATCGCGGTTAATGGTGCCAGCAAGGGTTACATTCTCCCACTCGAAGGATGAGAAGGCATATCCCAGGGTGGTGTCAGTAGTGACATCCCGCCAGGTCCCGGCACGCAGAGTCCAGTCCATGGACTCCGACCGGAGTCTGCTGAGGATCTCACCTGACAGGAGTGTTGTCTCCACGCTGCCGTCCTTCCTGTCCCTTGTACCCGTTCCGCTGAATGCAGCTGAGGTAGCCCGTGCCGCGGCTACAGTTACATCGATCTGGTGGCTTCCCCAGGACAGTTCCTTTAACAGACCCGTGCGTTCCTCAATACCATATATCAGAAAGGAGTCGTCACCCTGCGCATCTGCACCGTCTGCGTGCGTTACCTGCCCCCATACTTTTCCAGAAAAAGCCTCCGGCCCGTCGAAGTGGATCGCCAGGGCAGGCTCTACAAGAAGTCTCTCGTCGGATCCAGCAAATCTTTCTGCAGCCAGCGAGAGTCTTCCGGAGAGCGGTCCCCATTTTCCGGAACGGTATGATACTCCGGCACCGGTCCTTTTCAGGCCGTCTGCGCTTCTCGTTTCAGCACCGTTGGGATCAAGTTCCGTAACGCCGCTCCAGACATTAAGGGAACCTGATGAATACTCTGCCGTCAGGCCCCTTTCGACGACGCCGGGGTTACGATCCTCAAACTCATCGGCGTAATCAGTGGGTACGTTATCGTCGGCCGAATCGTACCACGTACCCCTGACCCACAGATCGGGAATGATCCTCGAAGAGTGGTTTCCGGCAGAATACCACCTGTTTCGCCCCTCCTCCTGGATGAAAAAACCTGACCATTCACCTCCGCCGCCCCCGGGCAATGCGTACCTGACTTCACCGTCAATACCTGTTGAGTTCCTGGAAAAGAAACGCGGCGCCAGGGTAAGATCAGCGCTCTCGCCGGCAGTTATATATATGGGAATGGACATCTCCCAACCGAACCTCTCTGTAAAGCCGATCTCTGGAATGAGAAGGCCCGTCTGGCGCTCCGTTTTCACAGGATAGAAAAAGTAGGGTGAGTAGAAAACCGGCACACCGCCAATCTTGAAGGTCGCGTTGGTTGCCGTAAGATACCCCTGCTCCCTTATCCGGATTTTCGATGCTGCGAAATACCAGTCAGAACACCCTTCAGGACACGTGGTGAACCGGCCGTTTTCCACTTCGTAAACGCCGGACCCTGTTCGGCCAATACTGTCGCCGCTTAACCTGAATCCCGATTCGCCCAGGGTAACCGAACCCTTTTTCACAAAACCGGTCAACCTGGACAGGTCATACTCCAGTTCCTCGCCGCTTAAGGACCCGCCTCCTTCCTCTTCCAGCCGGACGCTGCCCCTCAGGGTAACCTTTTGCTCGTCTGGGTTATAAACAGCTTCGTCAGCAAACAGCCTCATGCCGCTGCCCGTGAGGTCTACACCTCCGTGGGCTACCAGTGTACCGTCTGCAAGATATTCCATCCGCAGGGCTTTGATCTTTACGGGCGCACCCTGATCGGCGGATGCAGGTGCCGCAAAAAGGACAAGGGCCACCAGAGTTGAGATCGCCCTTGCAGGGTTCAAGTGCATCCCCCTTCAGCAGTGTCGAACCCGAGCACGGCCAGCGTATCTGCCGCAAGGTAAACTGAACCTGAAATGACGATCTTTCCTTTTTCGCCAGCTTCACTCACAGCAATTGTAATACCTTCGGAAACAGTTTCTGCCATAATACATCTCTGGCCCAAATCGTAAAATACAGCCTTGATCTTATCAGGATCTGCTGCCCGGGAGTGTGTAATGGGAACCACTATTACAGCATCTGCCACTCCTGCCACCTCCCGGACCATTCCCTGGATGTCTTTATCTCCAAGGGCTGAAAATACAAAGACCCTCGGCCCCGCAGTGTCTGGCAGGGATTCGACCAGTGCGTGCATGGCATCCGGGTTGTGGGCAGAATCGACAATAATCTCCGGACTGTCACCAATACGCTGAAATCTTCCCGGCCACCTGACCATGGCGAGGCCGCTTCTTACAGCGCCGGGGGGAATTGGAAACCCCGAATCACCGAGCCTCTCAAGGGCTGCCAGGGCACAGGCCGTGTTTTCCTCCTGGAATCTGCCCTCAAGGCGGGGTTTTAGATCATCGATCTCCCAATTCCTTCCTCGATAGGAATACCCTTTTTCACCTGCACTGAAGCTGTAATCGCGGCCGTACAGGGAAAGCGCCGCCCCGATAGAGCGTCCTTCCTCAGTCAGAATACCTGTTGTATCCGGCGACATCGCCCCCAATACCGCCGGTCTTCCCCTTCTCAAAATTCGAGCTTTTTCGCTGGCTATTTCCTCAAGGGTGGTTCCAAGCCAATCCATGTGATCATAGTGAATATTGGTTATCACCGACAGAACCGGGTCAAGGGCATTAACCGCATCCCAGCGGCCTCCGAGACCAACCTCCATGAGACCAATGTCAACCTTCTCCCGGAAAAAATGGAGGACGGCACACACCGCGGCGAACTCAAAATATGTGAGTGACACCTCTGTATCCCTGACATCCGAGACCAACCCCGGCAGCCGATAGCTTTCAAGCTCACTTCCATGGACGTTGATCCTCTCTTCGAACCTGAACAGATGTGGGGAGGTGAAACAGCCGACCCTGTAACCGGCTTCCCCCAGCACAGCTCCCATCATTGCCGCCACAGAGCCCTTGCCGTTGGTTCCGCCAATCAGAACATGGGGGAACCCCTTGTGGGGCTCCCCCAATATTGAAAGTGCTTCAGTTATCCTGGCAAGGCCGGGCTTTATGCGCGACTCGCCGAGGCTGATGAGGTGATCTACGGCTTCCTGGTAAGTCATTCTCCGCCAAAGATCGAGAGCAGGGTGGAAAGTGTGCCTTTAAGCTCCCGGCGGGTGACAATAGCGTCTACCATCCCATGCTCAAGGACAAACTCGGATCTCTGGAACCCATCGGGAAGGTCCTGTCTGATCGTCTGCTGGATAACCCGTGGACCTGCAAAACCAATCAGAGCCTTTGGTTCTGCAATATTGACATCGCCCAGCATAGCGAAACTGGCTGTTACGCCTCCGGTTGTGGGGTCCGTCAATACCGAAATGAAGGGTAACCCTTCACTTCGCATTTTTGCCAGGGCTACGCTCGTCTTCGCCATCTGCATCAGTGAAAGGGCGCCTTCCTGCATCCTGGCCCCTCCCGATGAAGAAACAATAATAAGACCGCACTTCTTTTCAACTGCCTTCTCTATTGCCCTGGTGATCTTTTCGCCGACCACCGAACCCATGCTCCCTCCGAGGAAGGAAAAATCGAAGACCGTCAGCACCGCTTCGATCCCATCGATGGTACATATACCGCACACCACAGCGCTGTTCAGCCCGGTTTTCTTAACGGCAGCTTTTATCCGGTCCCTGTATTTCTTGGAGTCCTTGAATCCCAGTGGATCCTCATTCTTCATCAAAGAGTCGAATTCATCGAAGGAACCCGGATCAACGAGGAGATCTATCCTCTCCCTGGCGGATATCCTGAAATGGTAGTCGCACTTTGGACAGACCTTCAGATTCCGGTCTATCTCCTTGCTGTAGACGATCTCACCACAGTTGTTGCACTTGATCCACAACCCCTCCGGGACTGCCGTCTTCTTTCGATCGCTTTTTTCAGGCCGCGGGGGGCGCCTCCTGAACCAGGACACCATAATATAACTTTACACCTTGGGAAGGTTCTTCAAAGACTCCTCGATCTTGTCTTCGGGGTATGTGTAATCCTGCAGATCACCGGCCAGATAGGCATCGTATGCGCCCAGGTCGAGCATACCATGGCCGCTCAGGTTAAATACTATGACCTCTTCTTTGCCTTCCTCCCTGCACCTGACAGCCTCATCCATCGCCGCCTTGACAGCGTGTGCCGACTCGGGTGCGGGAATGATACCCTCAGTCCTGGCAAAGGTCACAGCTGCCTCGAAAACCGGGTTCTGCGTATAGGCTGTCGCCTCAACAATACCATCCCTGTGAAGGACGCTGACGAGGGCAGCTTCACCATGATAGCGGAGACCGCCAGCATGTATTCCCGGGGGGACAAAATCGTGCCCAAGTGTGTACATTGGGATGATGGGGGTCATCTGGGCCGTATCGCCGAAATCGTAAGCGTACTTACCCTTGGTGAGGGTCGGGCATGAAGTGGGCTCTACCGCGAGGAACCTGATCTGTTCACCGGCCATCTTCTCGGGCAGGAATGGGAAAGTGAGTCCAGCGAAATTGCTGCCGCCGCCGCAGGCGCCAATGAGCACGGAAGGCTTTTCACCTGCCAGCTCAAGCTGTTTTTTAACCTCGAGGCCAATCACCGTCTGGTGCATCAACACGTGATTCAGGACACTGCCCAGGGAATATTTGGTATCGTCGTGGGTTGCAGCGTCCTCCACGGCTTCACTGATGGCTATTCCGAGGCTTCCAGGTGAATCCGGGTCCTTTTCCAGTATTCCCCTTCCGGCGTTAGTCTTGTCAGACGGGCTCGGTATGACCGTCCCGCCCCACGCCTGCATCATTGAACGCCTGTACGGCTTCTGGTGATAACTCACCTTCACCATGTAAACGGTACACTCCAGGCCAAAGAAACTGCATGCCATGGAAAGAGCGCTTCCCCACTGGCCGGCGCCGGTCTCAGTGGCGAGCCGCCGGACGCCTTCTTCCTTGTTGTAGTAGGCCTGGGGCACTGCTGTATTGGGTTTGTGGCTCCCTGCAGGGCTTCCGCCCTCATATTTGTAATAGATCCTTGCAGGCGTCCCTATCGCCTCTTCGAGGCTGAAGGCTCTGAATAGCGGAGATGGACGCCACATGGCATAGGCCTTGAGCACGGCTTCCGGTATATCTATCCACCTTTCCTGGCTGACTTCCTGCATGATGAGGCCCATCGGGAAAATAGGAGAAAGATCATCCGGACCTATGGGCTGGCCAGTTCCAGGGTTCAATGGCGGATCAGGCATGTTCTGGATATCGGCGGCAACATTGTACCATGCCCGGGGTATATCGTTCTGACCAAGAGTTATCATCTTATGGCTCATTTAGCTCTCCTTTTCAGGTAATTACCCTCTGCATCAGACGCAGGGCTCACTTGGCTACAGACCTTTATAATATGTTTTTACTGAAAGAAACAGCCATTTCGGGAATGTAAGATATGGGGCAGACCTTTATACAAACCGGCCTCATTTTTATCACAATGAATTTCCAGCAGTCAAGGCGTTGAGTTTAAAAAGTGCGTCCAATGTCCAAGGTTTCATTTATCGGGAGTCAGGCAGCAGTGATCAGTGGCCAGTGTTCAAGATCGGTGCTCTCAAAATCTTACAACTGGCAGATGGATCCTGGCTACTTCTTACCAATCGCATCCACAATGCTTTTCACCGTTTCATCCCGCTCCAGACAGTGGGGCACACCATCGAACCCGCGCACTGCGAGTTCTTTCTGGATCCTGATGTGGGGTGGGAGGAAGGACTCTGGCAAAGTACACAAAGACGAAAACAGAACATCGGTCGGGGCCCCTGAAAGCCCCACATTGCCGCCATCCAGTACGGCAAGAGCATCCAGCTCCTCCGGTGTATCAAAAACCCGGTGTGAGGCCATCAGAACAGCAGTGCCGGTGTCCCTTCCGTATTCCTTCACTTTCCTGACAAAGTTGACGGAGGACAGAGGATCCAGTCCGTCCGTGGGTTCGTCAAGAACCAGGGCCTGGGATCGAAGGGCCAGGACACCTGCGATGGCCGTTCGCCTGACCTGACCGCCCGACAAGGTAAAAGGTGATCTTTCGAGGAGTTCCTCATCAATGCCAACCCATCCTGCAGCATCGAAAACCCGTTCCTGGACTTGTTCTTCACTCAGGCCCAGATTGCGGGGACCAAAGGCAATGTCATCGAAAACCGTCTCTGAAAAAACCTGTCTCTCAGGGTTCTGGAACAGCAGCCCGACCCTGGTAGATATGCTGACTTTTCCCTTAATAAGCCGCGAAAGGTCTTCACCCTCGCAGAGTACCCTTCCGCCATCGGGTGTGAGGAGGCCGTTAGAAAGCTGAAG
The DNA here is from genome assembly GCA_964454175.1 of uncultured Pseudomonadota bacterium. Classification (GTDB taxonomy): domain Bacteria; phylum BMS3Abin14; class BMS3Abin14; order BMS3Abin14; family BMS3Abin14; genus CAYVSA01. Next base: position 154 of record CAYVSA010000071.1, on the reverse strand, counting down.
GAGGGTGCTTTTCCCCGACCCGTTGGCTCCACAGAGCATGGTCAAGGCCCCCGCCCCGACAGACATTTCAACGCCGGACAGGACTGCTTTTTCATTGGGCCCCCCAGAGTCGTAGGTAAAGGACACACCTTCGAACTCAAGCACGCCAGGCCTG
>CAYVSA010000070.1:0-9630 GCA_964454175.1 uncultured Pseudomonadota bacterium | reverse complement strand
GCAGACATCGGCCATAGAGCATCAAAACCCCTCCATCGATGGGAGGGGAACACAAGGGGAGGGTGATATTACCGAATGAGATAAACCCCGGCTCACGCAACTTGCCACGACATAGCTGAGCAACGGCGAAAGTTCGCCCTTCGGCGGGCTCAGGGCAGGCAAAGGCGCAAAGAAAGGCCTTGAACCACAGAGCGCACAGAGGACACAGAGAAGGGCTGCTTTTGGGGTTTATTTGAAGAGACTGGAGCCTTCCAATCAGGGTTTACGTTAACAGATAATACCTTCCCTCACAGGGCTCCGTCAGATCCTTGCGGGCCTGCATAAAAGTTAACTTTTAGTGCCAGACAGCAAGGATCTGTGGAGGAATTTGCCAAAATCCCTATCCCTTTTGGGATAGGCCCTTTGAGGGAAGTGACTCACCCTCTCCTGACCTCTCCCCTCAGGCGCCTTCGCATAAAGCTTCCGCCGTCGCCCTTCATTGCTTTACCGACACAGGGCTATGGCGTGACAAGCCGTCGTCCCAAGAGGGAGAGGGATTAACACCCATACGCCCAGACTCCCTTATCCCCAAACCCAGTAAAAGGCTTTTATCATTTGACGTAAACCCCGGGAAAGGTTTTCCTCTGTGCCCTCTGTGTCCTCTGTGGTTCAAAAAAGTCCTTTGAGTACCTGGCGAGTTTGAGTGCTTGCCACGACATAGCTTAATGCGAAGGCGGGAGTCACGTCTTTGGCGCGACGAACGTGCGTGAAACGGAATTTTATCTGTTATTATTGAATAACTGCTTTATACAGGATGAAAGGAGAGAAAAATGGCTAGAGAAAATGTGGCGCTTCTGGACACAGGTGATCTATTCCCGGGTATCGAGTTCGACACGGTAAGCGGTGACAGGGTGGTGCTCCCTGACGCCTTCGGCGGGAAGTGGAGCCTTTTCCTCGTATACAGGGGGTCGTGGTGACCTTTCTGCCGTCAGCAGTTAGCTGATTTCGGCAGTCATCAGAGTGAATTCTCCGAGGCGGGGATCAATATCTTTACGGCCTCTGTTGATCCCTCGGATAAAGCTGAAGAGATGGCCGCTAAATGCGGGGCGGATTTTCCGGTGGGTTTCGGACTGGACGCCGTTAATATCTCGAGGGCAACCGGCGCTTTTTATGACGCTGAAGGAGGCTTTCTTCACGCAGCCGGGTTTATCGTCAGCCCTGATGGAAAGATAGCCCTGGCGGTATACAGCTCAGGGCCCTTAGGGCGCTTGACTTCCCAGGACAGCCTCGGGTGGATAAAGTTCAAGATGGGGCAATAATACATGGTGCTAGAGCTGTAAGGCAGCTGCCAGGGACTGGAGAGAAGCGACCCGCCTGGGTCAGGGACGAGGGCCCTGGGACGCTGGGCATAGGCCCAACTACAATTTCGCCAGCTTCTTGAGTTCGTCCGAGGCTCTTTTTGCCACCGATTCCTCGCCCGACTTTGCCATCCTGGCAAGGAGTTTCATGCTGTCTCCCCCCTTGAAACGTCCGAGGAGCGGTGCCAGCGCGGCTAAAACCTTAGGTGGAAAATTTTCGGATTTCCCAATAACCCGCTTTAACAAGCCGGATTCCACACCTCTTTGTGTGAATTCACAAATGAAAGCTTCGATCTCGGGCCTCGTCTGATGGTTGGTGTCGAATAGATTGCCGAGGGAGAACACTGCGGCCGTTGCCAGGCCCCAGCTGACCTCGTCACCGGCTGTCTCCGCTGCCAGGATCACATCAGTCAGGTGAAGCAGGGCCCTATTATCACCTGAAAGCCCCAGCCCCCTCAAAGACTCCTTGACTATGTCGGGATCCGGGTCCTTGAGCATTGCCTCGAACCTTTCATAGTTCTGCCGAGGAGCGGTGAGGCTGAGGGCATTTAGTGCATCGTGGCGGACCTGGACATCTTCACTTCCCAGGTGCTTTTCCACTGCAGAGGCCACAAGGGCGGCGAGATTCTCGTCTTCAGTTGTTGCAAGCACTTTAATAACCGTTGATACCGTTTCTGGTGGAAGGCTCTCTCCCTCTACCATGCTGACCAGGTATTCGGCTGGTTCAGTCCCCATCCCCACAAGGATCTCGCAGGCCTGTTTCCTGCGCCAGAGATCGTCTGTTTCGCGGATGATCTTGATAAGACAGGAGACAGACCAGGTCCCAAGAAGGGTGAAGATCCTACCCAGGACGATACGGTTCTCTTTGGGAACCGCCATGAATGCCTTTGTGGCCTCCGCAAGGGCCGTTCCCTGCGCGATCTCCGAAAGTGCCTGGCCAGCCATGTCCTTTTTTCCTTTTGATTCTGTGTGGGAAAATAAGAGCTCACAGATGGCATGGGCCTCCCTGTACTTACGTCCTTTTATCAGGTGGGGGACTATCAGGGCCAGGGGGCGGGCCCTGGTTGCGTATTCGTCAGCTGTTTGGGCCGAATCGAGATGCTGGAGATACTTGTCGCTGTACTCCATAAAGCTTTCAACGAGCCTCATTATGGCGAGGCGCTCTCTCAGTATTGGAGGAAAACCTTCTATAGATATCAGTCCGGAGCTGTAAAGGTCCTGAAGACAGTCTCTGGCACCGGAGCTGTCGATCTCGATCAACTGTTTAGTCAGCAGATCCCTCATGCGGGGCAGTTTGTCCGGCCCCAGGTCGGACGTGACTTCTTCTCTGCCGTGGACTGCGTCTTCGATAAAGAGGGGTACCACAGCATTGAGTACGCCCTGATCCAGGAGCTTGATGGAGGTTGATTCGCGTTCTTCCAGTCTGAGCGCAGAGTTTTCGGCAAGGTCAAGGTTCATTATGAAAGCGTAGACAAGCTCTGGTGTAGAGAGTTGGTCCAGTGTGAACTGAAGCGTCTGAGCGGCTGCTTGTTGAAGTTCTGCTCCCGACAGATTTCTCAATGTACTGAGAAGATCAAGCTCCTTTCGCAGCCTGGACAGGGCCAGGTTCACCCTCCAGGGGATCTTTCTGCCCGGGGGAATGAGATCTTCTTCAAACAGGAAAGAGACACCCTTTACTCCACGGGCTGCCATCGCTTTCAGGAAATCGTTCTTTGAGCTTTCGATACCGATACGGGTGAATTTCTTATCTCCGATCAGTTCGATGATCTTGAGAAACGCATCCTCGTCAATCCCGGCGTTTATCGAGAGGCTGACCAGGCTCTTTTGATGGAACAGTTCGATCAGGCGTGAGACATATACGACCGCCATACCTTTGGTAATGACTTTTGAAAGGGGTAGGACACCCACCGGCGATCCTTCAAGGAAGATCTCCACCACTTCATTCTTTTCCCTGAGGTAGTAATTCATTGCACCGCTTTGGGTAAAGAGTTCAATGAAAGACCGGTACAGGGTGACTAAGGCTTCATGTGCATGGGGGTTCTCAGGCAGGAAAGGGCCCGTCCTGCAAAAAGCCTGGTAAAGAGAGATCGAGAAATCCCTGGCATTGGTTTCTACATCATTGGGAGGAGGGGCCTTGGTGGTTTTATTATCGCTGCTGGCCATTACGCTCACCTTTCGGTAGCCACGATCTGGCAATCCAAACCCGGATGGCGCCGATGATCGACATTCGACTCCGACGCCACAATATATCAGAAAATACGCAATCTGACATGTAAAATTACAAAACTGTTATGGTTGCTGTTTGTTCGTGAGGTCCCGAGATGTGGATATTAATAATTTTTGGCTGATGCCAGTGGGTGAGTAAATGGTTATAATATTTGAAGAAGGCTGGTCTGAAAGTTACAGGCGTGAGTATCGCAGGAAGGAGGCTTAATTGAAGTACAGTGGAATACAAAAACCCGATCCTTCCCCCGGTCTTTCCAGGGAAGCCATCAGAGAAGAAAACCGCAGGCTGAAAATATTTCGCTTCGTATCGGACCTGACTTTGCAGCGGCTTTGCGTCGAGTCATTGACTCTGGAGGAAGCAAGGGAGATAGTGGCGCAGTTGAGGAAAATGGCTGTTAACATGTTCCCGGGCAAAGGAAGCGTGTTCGACCTGGTGATATCTCCCAGGATGGAGCGGGTAATTTTCGAGAGATTCGGGAGTGGGCGAACTGATATAAACTAGTTTCTGGTTTCTAGTCACCCTGATCCGTCTGCTTCTAGTCTACTGCCCCTTGCCTACAGCCTCTAGCCCATTGCCAGATTTTCCAATCTCCAATGTTCTACTTCTCTACTGACTATTAACCCGATGGGACCAGTGAATGTGGTTTATCCACCAGCGGCCGTCGTGTTTCACCAGGTTCACGGTCTCTACTCCATAGAGATCGATCTTCCTGCCCCTGAATTTTCCTTTTGTCGTGTTTCTTGTAAGTATCCATGCTGCATCCTCGGCCGCCATCACCTGCTGATCGAGGACCTTCCGCTTCGTTGAGGAGTTGAATTCGATGTCCGCAGCGAGGTGATGTGAGGCGTATTCCTTGAGAGAGAGCTCGGCACTGCCCGACTCGAAGACTGAGAGTTCAGGATCAAAGAAAGCCAGCACAGTCTCTCTGTCGCCTTTTGCCATAGCTTTGTGGAAGGCCTCCACGAATTTGCCGGGATCTGTCGGCATATCAGATGCCGGTACAGCGAGCGGGGTCAGGATCAATGATAAGACAACCGCAGTAAACAGTACTGATTTGAGCTTCATTTTACTTCCTCCTGTCAGTTGATTGTCACGCCCCAAGTATAGCTCTATTTATTCCCATGACACAAAACAAACTGTCTGGACGGAGAACCCATTGCATTTCCTTCCGGACAGGCATTATAGTACACTTTGCTGCCCTGGTTTTGGGCTGGAACATTTTCGGACCTGTACACCGAGGCCAAAAAGTACGTTGCAGTCAGTGTTTTTTCTGAGAGGTTGTTCCAATGAAGTGCTGGAGTTTTTTCGGGAGGGTTCTATTAACGGCCGTTTTTTCTGGAGGTCTTTTCGCCATGTCACCTCCAGGTACCGCGATCGCAGGGTACTATATTCAGCTCAACCCCGCCCAACAGGCTGGCAGTGGGCAGAAGACTCCCGAGGATGGATGGATCGAGATCCAGAACTACAGACTTGGTCGTGTAATGTCCCGCGCGCTGCTTTCCAGGAAGCAGGCTGGACGTGTCAACATGAGCAACTTTTCGGTGATCAAGTTCGTAGATGAATCCTCTTCTGTTCTCTACTCACTTGCTGCAAATGGAACGATAATACCCGAGATCAGGCTCGAGGTGGATCGACCCCATTCTGATCCCCTCGACCACGTCATATTTACTTTAAAGGACGTTATTATTATTTCCGTCACCCATGCGGGAAGAAGCGGCGGAAAAAATCTTGAAAGGGTGAACATGAGGTATGCGGTGGGCAGGTATAAAGTCTATCCGCTGGAGAAACCGTAGTAGTTATGGTTCCAAGTTTCAAGTATCCATGTCAGAGCACGGCCCAGAATTTATTTGATCTCATTTTTTTCAACCTGGAACTTGGAACCTGGAACTTGAAACTCAGCCCAAAAGGTCCCTGAGCACCTTATTCAGTATTCCACCGTGTCTGTAATATTCCAGGTCCACCTGGCTGTCCAGGCGAACAAGGGCCGTAAATGGTGTCTTTTCCCCGTTCTCGCGAAGAACGGTCACTTCCAGTGTTCCGTCCGGCTGCAGGGAATCAATGCCTGTTATATCCAGTATCTCAGACCCATTCAATCCCAGGGATTGTGCGCTTTCACCATCTTTGAACTGGAGGGGCAGCACCCCCATTCCGACAAGGTTGCTTCGGTGTATCCGTTCATAGGACACGGCGATAACAGCCCTGATTCCCAGCAAGGATGTGCCCTTGGCTGCCCAGTCCCTGGAGCTTCCAGCGCCGTATTCTTTTCCGCCGATCACCACAAGGGGCAAGCCGTCGTCTTTGTACCGCATCGCGGCATCGTAAATTGACAGCTCATCACCAGAGGGCCAGTGAAGGGTCAAACCTCCAGCTTTTTCAACCATCAGGTTCCTGATCCGGATGTTCCCGAAAGTTCCTCTCATCATGACCTCATGGTTGCCCCTTCTCGAACCGAAGCTGTTGAAATCTGGAGCCTGGACGCCCCTGCCGACAAGATACCTTCCTGCAGGGCTGTCTTCGGGGATGGCACCAGCAGGCGAGATGTGATCTGTGGTGAGAGTGTCACCAAAGATGCCAAGAACGCGGCATCCGGTAATATCTGAGGCAGGAGGCGGATCCTGAGGCATGTCAAAGAAGAATGGGGGCTCCTGGATGTAGGTGGATCCGGGATCCCAGGTGAATTCGTCGGCCTCGGGAACCTCGATATCAGCCCAGCTTTCGTCACCGTCGAAAACCTTGCCGTAGGTGGATTTGTACATGCCCGAGTCCAGGGTGCCGGCGATGACCTCCGATATCTCCTCTCCAGAGGGCCACAGCTCCTTCAGGAAGACAGGTCTTCCCTCAAAGTCGCTGCCCAGCGGTTCACTTGTGAGGTCAATGTTGACTGTCCCCGCCAGTGCGTATGCTACCACGAGAATGGGGGAGGCAAGGTAGTTTGCCCTGACGTGAGGGTTTATCCTGGCCTCGTAATTACGGTTGCCGGACAGCACGGCGGCGGATATGAGCTGATTATCCTCTATGCACCCAACGATGGCAGGGGCAAGCGGACCGCTGTTGCCGATGCAGGTCGTGCACCCATATCCGACAATATTGAAGCCCAGTTTTTCAAGGGGGGTTATGAGACCGGACTTCTTGAGGTACTCGGTGACTGCCTTTGAACCGGGAGCCAGGCTTGTTTTTACCCAGGCTTTGCTGGATAGCCCCTTTTCTACAGCGTTGCGTGCCAAAAGGCCGGCACCTACCATGACTGAGGGGTTGGATGTGTTGGTACAGCTGGTAATAGCCGCTATTACCACTGAGCCGTCGGTGACGGTTATTTTCTCACCGTCAAGGTCCACAGCAACTTCACAACACTCGCTCCTGGCATCTACGGGGCAGGCACAGCTGTCCGGAGTGTCGGTGGATGATCCACCCTCGTCTGCCCAGGACCCGCAGTCCCTGAAGGCGTCGGCATCCGAAACAACGCCGTCTGTTAACATATCCGGCAGGTTTTTCATGAAGGTGTCTTTCATGGAGGACACGGGCACCCTCTCGTGAGGTTTTCGGGGGCCGGCCAGGGTCGGTTCGACGCCGGAGAGGTCGAATTCGTAGGTTGATGAGTACGCAGGCTCGGGTGAATTATCGCCATGAAAGAGCCCCTGCTGAATCATGTAGGCCTCAGCGAGACTGATGAGCTGGCCAGGGCGCCCGGTGTCGGCAAGATAGTTCAAGGTTACTTTGTCCACCGGAAAATAAGTCATGGTTGCCCCGTACTCCGGCGACATGTTGGATATGGTCGCCCTGTCCGGCAGGGATAGTGATGCCAGTCCGGGACCGAAAAATTCCACGAAGCGTCCCACAACACCGATCCCTCGCAGGAATTCAGTTATATGAAGTACCAGGTCTGTTGCAGTAGTCCCCCTGGGCAGCGCACCCGTGAGCCGCATGCCTGTGACCTCGGGTGCGAGCATGAAATAGGGCTGTCCAAGAAGAACCGCCTCTGCCTCTATGCCCCCGACCCCCCAGCCGAGGATGCCGAGACCATTTATCATGGGAGTGTGGGAGTCGGTGCCCACAAGTGTGTCCGGAAATGCATTTTTTTCGCCTTCTGCATCCCGGGTGATCACCACCTGCCCCAGGAACTCGAGGTTCACCTGGTGGACAATGCCGGTTCCGGGCGGCACGACCCTGAAGTTCTTAAAAGCCTTGCGGGCCCACTTCAGGGTGGAATACCTCTCCGCGTTGCGTTCCGTCTCGAGCCTGGTGTTGAGCCTGTATGCGTCAGGCGTGCCGTAGTGGTCCACCTGGACGGAGTGATCTATAACGAGATCTGCGGGGACAGCAGAGTTGATCATGGAAGGGTCTCCGCCCATGCGCGACAGAGCGGATCTCATGGCGGCAAGGTCCACGACGGCGGGCACACCGGTAAAGTCCTGAAGAACAACCCTGGCGGGCATGAAAGGTATGCTTTTGCTGTCTTTACCATCAGGTTTCCAGGCAGCAAGACGCCTTACGTCGTCGAGGGTTACTGTCCCTGAAAAGGAGTTTCGCAGGAGATTCTCCAGAAGGACCCTGATGGAGAAGGGAAGCCTGCTAATATCAGCAATACCCATCTCCTCCAGGGAATCAAGGCGGTATATGACATAGGATTCCTTACCGACTTTCAATGTGCCTCTGGGATCGAAATTCAGGTTTCCGTATTCTTTTTTCGACATACGGTTCTCCTTGCTTTGTGAATTCAGGCTATAGGCGCTGGGCTTTGGGCTCTGGACACTGGATGCTTTGATCCAAGGTCCATAATCCAAGGTCCAAGATCGTAATGCGTGATGCGTAATGAGTGTTTAGTAAATCATGAACTGATATCTAATATTCTAATTTCTAATGCTCTAATGTTCTAATTATGAGTATAGCGTAAATTTCGATTGCCGAGGTGTTCCATAAGTGATACACTTTTTTGTGGAGGTGATTTATGCCAACAAAAAACCCGAGGATAAATGTTGTCCTAGAAGAACCTTTATACCGAATTATCAGAGAGCTTGCGGAAAAAGATGGCTTGTCTCTTTCCATGGTCAGCAGGGATCTTATTAGAGAGGCATTGGAATTGCGGGAGGATGCTACTCTTGCAGCTTTTGCAGATTCCAGGGAAAGGACTCCTAAAAGACCTGACCTGATCGGCCACGAGGAAACCTGGAAGGATTAAACTCGTTGTTCGAGATTAAATATCACAGGTCGGTTAAGGATGAAGACCTCCCTAAAATCGATAAGAAACTCAAGGACCGAATTAGAAAAGCAATCGAATCGCGCCTTATGACAGCGCCCCATGAATATGGTGAGCCACTCCGGAAGACTCTTAAGAGCTACTGGAAGTTGAGGGTGGGTGAGTACCGAATCGTTTACAGGATCGATGCAAACAAGGTAATCATTCTCGGAATCCGCCATCGGAAGGATGTTTACGACAAGCCCCCGGCGCAGCACAAGCAGGGCGCCGGCCGGGCCGAGGTGGTCGTCGACCGACGCCAGCTTGCAGGGCTGGAGCCGATACGCCGCGGCCAAAGCGGTTGGGAAGCGCTTCAGGACGTGCTCGGCCGTCTCACCGAGGCTTACCAGGTCGTCCCCGGGGCCGAGGCGCCGCGCCTCGTCTTCCAGACCCAAAGACGCAAAGCCCTTCAAACCACCGGGGCGCGGATCGGCCTGGCAGAAACGAACCTGGTGCTCGACCCGACCGGGGCGTATCGGGCTTCAGCAATCTACCGGCTGGACAACACGACCGAGCAGTTCCTCGTGATCGAGCTACCTGAGGGGGCCCGGCTGTGGACCGCCCTGGTCGCCGGCCGGCCGGCCAAGCCGACGGAAGTTCCCGGCGCCACAAACGCCCGGCAGGTGCGCATTCCCCTGGTCAAAACGGCCCCCGGCGACCTCGACTACGCGGTCGTGCTCAAGTACGGCGGCAAGCTGGCGGACTGGGGGCTGGGGTCCGCGGGCGGCGCGGAAAAGGGGACAGTCCCATTTTCGTTGACACGAAAATCGGGACAGTCCCCAGGCGTCCGGTCCCTGGTCCCCGGCTCGGTCCACTTTCCGCTCGGGCAAACG
>CAYVSA010000069.1:0-9644 GCA_964454175.1 uncultured Pseudomonadota bacterium | reverse complement strand
ACGATAGGCCAACCGGTCCTGATCGAGAGGTTCCTGAGAGGACGAGAGGTTACCCAGTGCGTGCTGGGCAACGGCGAAGATATGCGTGTGTTACCCCCACTGGGGATCACATACGCCGAAGGTTCCGTTACGCTGACCTTTGGCAAGAAGGAGCTCGACGATGACACCTTCGTCTGCCCCGCCCCCCTGAGCGATGAAGAAGCCCGGATGATGGCGGAACTGGCGAAGAAAGCCTATGCCACGCTTGGATTCAACGACTTCGGGAGAATAGACGTCATCCTGACCGAGGACGGACCTTTTCTGCTAGAGGCCAACACATTTGCCGGACTCATGTGTGCGCCGGTGGAAAAACCCCACAGTTATGTCGGCGTCATGGCTGTCGCCGACGGTATGAGCGGCAAAGAGCTGTTGGACGAGATTGTGAAGGCCGCACTCCTACGATACAAATCGTGTTGAGCCGAGGATATTTAGATACCTGTGGGCACCCCGAGGATCGAGATAGATCTTGACAAGATCGGCCACAACGTTCGCTCTTTGAGCACGTTGTTCGGTACAAAGGGAATCTGCATTACTGCCGTGACCAAGGCGGTCCTCGGTGACCCGCTGGTCGCCAGGAAATTCGTGGACAACGGGATCAACTCTATCGGCGACTCGCGGGTAGCAAATATCCGCAGAATGAAAGAGGCGGGCATCGAGGCCGAATTCACGCTGATCCGCAGCCCAATGCCGAGCGAAACTGAAGATGTCGTCCAGTACGCGGATATCAGCCTGAATACCGAAACTACCGTGATCAAGCTGCTTTCGAAGTATGCCAGCAGGTACGGTAGGCGCCACAAGGTCATCCTGATGGTTGAGCTTGGCGACCTGAGAGAAGGCATCATGCCCCCTGATCTGGGATCGGTCGTAGCGAAAACACTGGATCTGGATGGTATTGAGTTGGTGGGCCTTGGGACCAACCTGGCTTGCTACGCTGGTGTGCATCCAACCTCTAGGAACATGGCGGAACTCTGCGATCTCGCCACGCTCCTCCGAAATGAGTACGACATTCCGCTGGAAATCGTCTCGGGCGGAAACTCGGCCAACTACGACTGGTTTGCTTCAACCCAGGAACCTGGACAAGTCAACAACGTCCGTATCGGCGAAGCGATCCTTCTGGGCCGCGAGACCTTACGGCGTGAGAAGATCCCGGGATTGCACACAGATGCATTTACGCTTATTGCTGAAGTCATCGAGCGAAAAACCAAGCCATCGTTTCCAGTAGGACCACGCAGCCAGGATGCCTTCGGTGATATGCCTGAGTTTGAGGACAGGGGAACTATCAGCCAGGCTCTTCTCGGAATCGGCAGACAGGATGTGGACTTTTCCGGGATCGTGCCGAGGATTGCTGTTGAGTGCCTCGGTGCCAGCAGTGATCACATCATTCTCGATGCCAAAGATATGGACCTAATGGTCGGAAGTGAAATCGCGTTCGATGTTGATTACAGCGCATTGTTAAGAGCTATGACGTCACCTTACGTTGCCAAGGAATTCCTGTAACATCCTTAGCGGATACAAGATTCAAGAGGCTGGAGGGCCTGTCTCACCCGCTCTGGCTGTACAGCCTTGCCCTTAGTCTGTTGAGGGATTTGCCACGAGCAAATAAAAAGGCCTGCCCCATGCTGGGCGGCCTTTTTATGCGTCGAGTGGTGGAGCTGAACGGGATCGAACCGTCGACCTCTTGACTGCCAGTCAAGCGCTCTCCCAGCTGAGCTACAGCCCCACAAAAATGGAAAGACCTATATATACCCTCATCAGTATGGTGTCAAGATTGCCGAGTCAGTACAACGATGAAGGGGGTAATTAAACCTTACTTGTGGTTTCTCTCTCTTTCTTAGTCTTTTTTGTTCCGGTCTTGGTCGCGGCCTTTGGTTTGGCTGCGGGTTTTCTGGTTTTCGCTTTAGCGGAGGTTTTCATTGCCGCAGGTTTTTTCTTCACCGGGGCCTTTCTCGCGGAAGCCTTTTTTGCAGGGGTTTTTTTCGCCGGGGCCCTGGCTGGCGGTGAAGATGTCTTATCTGCTTTTGCGCCGGCAATGCGGGCCTCCAGGCCTGAAACCTCATCGTCCAGTTTTTTGATCTGGCCCAGGATCTTCTTCGTACCGGCAACAGCTATGGAAGAGTCCACCACCCACTCCTTGAAGTACTGCTCTCCCAGGGTTCTTGCCAGTTTGCCCCTTTTGAACTTCAGGGTCTCTATGTCTATCCGCATTTTTGCTGAAGATGAAACACTGGAGGCCTCCTCGGCTCCTACGGTGGCATATTCAACAACCTTTCCCCAGAGTTCCTTTACGAACCCCTCTACTTCGTCGGTAAACTGTTTTCCAGTTGCCTTCTTGTCTTTCTTGTCGGTTTTTTTTGGCATGAAGTCCTCCAAACGGTTCACTGGATGTACCAGTATAATTTCTGTATCGGACCGAAAATTTAACAGTGCCGATCAGTCATGTCAATGCAAGCAGGGAAATTTTCACGCTCAAAACGGCGGATTTCTTCAGATTTGAAAAATTGCCCCGGTTTTTAAGACAGGCGCGCCGCCGGGACCTCAGACTGATTTATCCATTTCCGTACATTCGTCCCAGGGAAGAGTGAAGGTCACAGACATACCTTTACCCTCGGAGCTTTCGAAACTGAGCGTGCCCAGATTTTTCCTGACTAACCTGTCGACAACTGAAAGCCCCATGCCGGCGCCCTCAATATCCCCAACCCCTGGTCCCCTGAAAAATGGCCTTGTGAGGTTCTTGTGATAGCCCTCATCCATGCCCTTACCGTTGTCGGACACGGTGAATTGATGCATGGTTCCCACTTTCCCGATCCGGGGAGTGTAGCTGATCGCAATGATTGAATCCTTTCCAGGGTCCATGTATTTACGGGAGTTCGAGATCAGGTTGGTGAATATGTGTTCGAGATGACTTTTCTTGCCCACCAGGCACGGTACATGGTCGGGTAGAATGATCTTTATCACCTTGCGCTCAACTTCCGGGATAGAATCATGAATGCAGCTTTCCATGATTTTCCTGATGTCCACCCTCTCAGGTTCATCCTGGTTCTCGGATAGTGTAATCCTGAAAAAATGCAGGAGGTCGTCAAACCTTTTGGATGTCTCGTTAGTCTTTCTGGTAATGATATTGGCGTATTCTGTTCTGTCAGCCAGCGGTGCCTCGGCACCCTTCTTTGCCAGGAGAGAGGCGTATCCGCCAATGGTGGCCAGCGGACTCCTGAGATCGTGAGAAATGATGGAAAGAAGTTCTTCAAGGTCCCTGTTTCTTTCGAGAAGGGCCTGATTTCTGCGGTCCAACTCGTCAAAAAGACGGGAGTTATCCATATATACACCCACCAGGGTTCCTACCGTTTCCATGAAAGCAATGTCGTCTTCACTGAACTTATGCGGCGCGGTGGAGGCAAGGCCCATGGCTCCGATAACGCGATCCTGGCTCGCCAGAGGAACAACCGCCAGCGATTGAGTCTGAGCGCTCCTGATGATGATCCTTTCATCCGCCGTCATGTCCGGAATGAAGGCGGTCTTTCTGGTATTGACGACTTCGGCTGCGACAATGCTTCTGAATGCAGCCTGGTCAAGTTGAGGCATTGCATCTTCCGGGATCCCATGACTCGTGTATGAAATGAGATCCCCTGTAGCTGGATGAACAAGGAAAATTATGCCCATAGCTGCGCTGAGTATTTCCGATATTGCTTCAAGGGTGTTTTCTGCAAGCTTCTGAGGGTCCTCGATGAGTGCTATCCGGGTCGACAGGCGTACCAGCGAAGACAGGCGGTCAGTCTTAAGGCTGAGGTCCTCCTCAACCTTTTTCTCTCTCGTGAGGTCACGAACCTGACCCATTGTAAGGGAGTGGTTTCCCCTGTTGTCAATGAATCTCGTTGCGGTGACCAGACACAGGAAATCCCGGCCTTTTTTTGCCCTGGCAACGATCTCTCCCTGCCAGCTGCCGCCGCCCCTTTCGAGCCCTCCCATAATTTCACGTGCCGCCGCTTCAGGGTCTTTACCAAGCATCGCGATCCGCTGTCCCATGTATTCTTCCCGTGTGTAGCCGAAAAGTTCTTTCATGACTGTATTAAGGTAGAGTAATCGTCCCGTGGAATCGACGACGTACATGGGGATCAAGGAAGAGTCCATGGATTCAAAATCGAGGAAAAACCCTGAAATATCGAGAGGCTTCATCAACGGTCGCGATCTCCACAGGCAAAGTGAATTCCTGCTGCAGAATGCTAACAGTTTTGGTTAAGAGTATAGGCCCCCAATATACCCCAAAAATAAGTATAAATCACTATCTGCAGGATCCTGAAATTCAACCACCATTCCTGTGAAAACATGCCTTGTTCATAATTGAGGTTGCTGGACTTATGGTAAGGGTGATGGTAGTTTATTGGCCGAGTTGATAACCAGTCGAAGCTAATTGGTTGCGGTCGCCGGGAAGGATATCGGAGAGGGAAATGACCAGGATTCGATTCACCTACGGGTGCATAATACTTGCAGCAGCAGTCGCCGTTGGGAGCTGTGCTACCAGGCTTCCAAATACATTTTTGAAAGAACCACGGGGACCGAATTTCCCCGTTGGGGCAGTTCTGGCGCAAGCAGCGCATGGTAAGACTTTCGTCGTTGCGACGCGCCAGGGGCTTTTCATGCGGGAAGGCGATGAACAGTGGAAGGATCTCGCCCTGATCGACCTTTCGACCCTTAAAAGGGTCACTTCCCTGGCTTTGTCTGGCAGGGAAGTTTTCGTCGGTACCAAGGGCAGCGGACTGCTGGTAATTGATGGAGACTCCGTTGAACGAGTGACGGCAGAGCTTGGTCTCCTCGCTGACGACGATGTCAACTGCATTGCAGTCGAATCCGAAGGAAAGGGTCTTGAGGGGAACAACGTCTGGGTGGGGACAGACACTGGACTCTCGCTTCGAAGGGACGGTTCCTGGAAAGTTTTCACAGTCAACAGTGCCTGGATTGGGGAAGTCTCTGACGCCAGGATGCCGAGGCGCGGGTCGATCTACGTTTCACCCAAATCACGACTTGGGCAGGACGGAGGCGACCGTAAATCTTTCCGGCCGCCTGTAACTGCGTTGGCCGTCGGTGAAAAAATGGTTGTCCTCGGCAGCAAATATTCACGTATAGCCCTTCTCAAGGATGGGACTTTTTCTACAGTCTGGCTGGAAGGCAACCTCGAGATAACCTCCCTCCTAACGAGTCCTGTTTCAATTCTGGCGGGTACATCAAAAGGCCTGTTCTGGGCAGGGAACCGGAACAGGACCCAGGGCAAGCCTTATCCATCCTGGAGAGGTGCACACTCATTCAAGACCACCGTGTACGGGACGAGGGACACCAGACCATTTGAATATGCCTGGTACAGGGTTGGATATAATTCAGCCCTGGTGACCGATCTGGCGGCGGACAACGACTCCGGTCTCTGGGTGTCATTCAGAGGAGACCTGACGCTTGACGTGGCCCCCGTCGTGGACAATACGAAGAGCTCTGGAACTGAAGAAAATGCTTACGAAGCTACGACGGAGCTGAGACGATACGTGAACATTGAGGAATACTTCGAAAAAAGGGCCAGGCCCTTCTACGAGGTCTACGGGAAGCAGGCAATAGTGCCCGGATTGACCACTTTTATTGATTTCGGCTCTGAAGAGGGTGGTATATGGCTTGGGACCACAAAAGGAGCTGTCAACCTGAGATAGACCTGAAGAACATCCGCAGGTTATTATTCCCGGTTTTTTGACGAGCTGTCCGGATCTCCGGCACCGAACCCCGAATACAGGCTTGACTACCAGCCCGACATACGTTTTTATAGGTGTCTGTTTGAAGCAGGGCGACCGGTCGCTCGGGGACTCAAGCCCCGACTGGTGAGAGGATGACATCATCTGTGCGGGAGTATAGGGGGTTCAGTTGACAGGGCAGGAGGCCCTCGAAAGGCTGCTGGAAGGAAACACGCGGTTTCTTGCGGGGGACGGGCAGATGTCCAGCGGCAAATATGACAGGGACCACCTGGTGGACTCCCAGAGTCCATTTGCGGCGGTCCTTAGCTGTTCCGATTCCAGGGTTCCACCCGAGCATATATTTGATGTTGGGCTGGGTGAGATCTTTGTAGTGAGAGTTGCTGGTAACGTTGTCGGTTCCTCGGTGCTGGGCAGCATGGAGTACGCTGTCGGCAGCCTGGATGTGCCGTTGCTCCTCGTTTTGGGACACGAATCCTGCGGCGCGGTCAAGGCAGCCCTTGAGGGCAGCGCAGGGGGTGCTGTTGGAAGGCTCGTAGAACTCATTGAGCCCTCGATAGGGGGTCTTGACCCTGCCGATAGAGTTATCGACAAAGCTGTTCGGGAAAATGTAAATCACAGTGTCTCTCAACTTGCGGAACTTTCCAGCACTATTGGCGCCAGAGTACGTTCCGGAGAAATCATGGTAGCAGGGGCGCATTATTCGCTGAGATCGGGCGAAGTCAGCACCCTTTGACTGCCCTTGAGGAGAATACTTAATGAAGAGATCATTTTACCAGTTCATCCAGCACCTCGCCGCTTCTGTGTTCATCGGATTGTCGGTCTATGGATTAATTATCTTCATGGGTGGTGAAGTTAATAAACACATACCTTTCTGGACTTCACTTCTGCTCGGTTTTGCTGCTGTACTATGTATTGTTGTGGTTGTATTTATGGGTGGCGTGATCGACAAGATGACCGTCGACCAGATTGCGCAGGAAGACGCCCAGGAGTGATCCGGATTAAACTGTGTCGATCCTGAAAAAATTCCTGAGCAGCTCCCATCCGCTTCTTGGACACCCTGGCGAGTGGGTGGTCCTTGGCCACGGAATGTTCGGCGAGAAGCTGGACAAGGTGCCTGTTGAAGGAAGGATCCAGATCAGCCACAGTAAGGGTAAGATCGTGAACGAAGGGACCATGTCGGTGGTATCCGCTACTGATCCTGTCACGTTTCAATCCAGGTACGAATTGACTCCCACAGAAGTTCCACATATCCTCTCCTTTTTTCAGGCGAACGAACAGCTCGGAGACATGAATGGTCAGGTCGTAATTTTCGATGACAGGATCATCAGTTTCTACAGGTCCGGTGACAGCCTGGTTACGGGCTCCGAGGTTCTTTTGAAAGCCGGGGAAAACAGGTACATTGTTACGGGAGGGCTTTACAGCCAGCATGCAGTGGTAAGTCTCTGGAAGCTTGACATGGTCAGGGAGGCAATGAAGGATGAAGGTATTGAAAAAAGTCCCGGCCAGGAGTCAGCTCCGCCCGTCTCTCAGTCCTCAACAGGCTAGCGTTTTGTCTGGATAGGCTCCAGAACCTCCAGCAGCTCTGTGAAAATAGCAGCTGTCAGCCCCCAGACAGGTTTATCACGAATCGTGTACACAGGCCCCGGCAGCCCGAAAGGATTTTCCTGTCCGCTCTTCGTATCCTTTACGGTCTCGATGAGGCCGGGATGTATTTCCTTAATTTCCACCGGGTCGGGGGAGTAAGTATAGGGAAAAGGTACTGAAGCGACGAAGGGTGTAACCGTGATACCAGTAGTATACGTTCTCCTGGTCCGTAGATGCCCGAGGATCGTTACCATTTCGGGGAACAGCCCTATTTCTTCTTCCGTTTCCCTCAGGGCAGTTCTCATGGGATCTTCCCCGTCTTTTTCCTCCATCATACCGCCCGGGAACCCCATTTGGCCGCGGTGCAGCTTAACCTGATCAGAGCGTTCTATAAAAAGTATTCCGAGTCCGCTCTGTGCTTGAAACAGGGGGACAATGACCGCGGATCGGGCGCCATCTGTGTCGTCATCCTTCCCGGAGGAATAACCATCCGGACCACGGGCTTCCAGGGCTTTTCTGATATCATCCCACATGGCCGGCATTGTAATAGTTTGGTGTTGCCGGGTCACGCAATAAATAGGTTAAATAATTGATGGGCTGTTTTTTCTGTGTTAATTTCAGCTTTTCAGTTTAACGCAATAAACGAGGGCTACGACAAGAATGAAAGTACTGATCACAGATTCGATCGACCAGGAGGGTATTGATATCCTCGAAAGAGAAGAGGGTATTGATGTCAGGGTGGACTTTTCTCTCAAGGGAGAAAAGCTGGCAGAAGCTATCGAGCCTTATCACGCCCTGATAACCAGGAGCGGGACGACGGTCACTGCAAGCATTATTGAACGCGCAGCCAACCTCCGGGTTGTCGGCAGGGCCGGCGTGGGAGTGGACAGCGTGGATATTGAGGCCGCCTCGAAACGGGGGATAATCGTGATGAACGCCCCCACCGGAAACACTCTGGCAGCAACGGAACATACAATGGCCATGATGCTCGCCTGTGTCAGGAAGCTCCCCCTTGCCTACGATTCTCTGCGGGACGGGGAGTGGGACCGGAAGAGGTTTATGGGGATCCAGCTATACAAGAGAGTCCTTGGCATTGTCGGGCTGGGCAGGATAGGCGGTGAAGTTGCCAAGCGAGCCAGGGCTTTCGACATGCACATCGTCGGCTACGACCCTTATATCAAACGTGACAAGGCCGAGGTGCTTGGTGTTGAACTTGTGGATGACTTTGAGGATCTCCTGACAAGGTCAGACATCATAACTTTTCACGTTCCCCTGACAGCTGAGACCGAGTCGATGGTAGGTGAAAAACAGATCTCACTGATGAAGGACAGAGTAGTTCTGGTTAACTGTGCCAGGGGCGGAGTGGTGGATGAGGGTGCACTGGTAGAAGCAGTTAAAGGCGGCAAGGTGTTTATGGCAGCCCTCGATGTATTTACCAAAGAACCGCCTCCTGCTGACTCGCCCCTTTCGGGCCTCGACGGTCTCATCGTGACCCCGCACCTGGGTGCAAATACTGAAGAGGCCCAGAAGAACGTGTCGGTGATAATAGCGCAGCAGGTACTGAATGTGCTCAAGGGCAGGTCCTATGAGAACGCGGTCAACCTGCCCTATGTGAGGGGGAAGCTTTCACCTGAGCTTCAGGCATATTTCGACCTGGCCGAACGAATGGGCCGGTTCCTCTCCCAGATCGTTTCCGGCAGGATCGAAGAGGTACAGATAAACCTGGTGGGTCCACTCTTTGCCGAGGACGTCGCAGAAAAAGTATTCGACTCACCTTTCCGTTATCAGCCCTTTACCTTCGCGGTTCTCAAGGGGATCCTGGAAAACAGGCTTAACGAGGGCGCCACGTACATCAGTGCCCCCTACTTTGCCAAGGAGCGGGGGATCACCATCGTTGAGAGCAAATCCGACCGGATCAAGAACTACGGAGACCTGATATCTGTCAAAATAACTACGGATGAGGAGGAAAAGACCCTGGGGGGCACGGTATTTGCCGATCTGAGGGGCAGAGTAGTAAGCATTGACAGTTTCCTGGTGGATATAGTGGCAGAGGGGACTTTCCTTTATTTCAGGAACCACGACCGGCCTGGTGTCATTGGAAGGGTCGGCACCATACTGGGTGACGACGGGATCAATATCGCCGGGTTTCACCTGGGGCGCGAGTCCTATAAGGGGGATGCTCTGGCCTTCGTTGCCCTGGACAGCCGCATTCCCGAATCAGTCCTGGAAAAGATCAGGGCCCTTCCCGAGATGCTTGAGGCGAAGGAGATACTGTTGTAGTGGAGTACTAGAAATCAG
>CAYVSA010000068.1:5887-9698 GCA_964454175.1 uncultured Pseudomonadota bacterium | reverse complement strand
TTTTACATATTTGTTAGTTAATGGTCAAGGCACTGCAGACTCAGCACCTTACAGATGGCAGTTATATGAATTCGTTGACACCGCACGGGTTATTCGTTAAATAAGTATAGTTTGGAGGGAGGCTCCCGGTTCAGTTAACTGATGGTTCGTCATCATCATAAGAGGAGGGGTAATGCTGACGGGAAGCTCGAGGAAAGGAACCTGCTTTGTAGTTTTTTGCACCGTTTTAATCGCCCTGGCCTCAGGCTGTGCCAGCGGGGAGAAAAAGCCAGCACAGCCGCAGTACCCGGTCGCACCTGAAGCATCGCTGGTTTCCATTGACGGCGTGCAGTCACAGCTTTCCTCATACAGGGGGAGCTCTGTTGTGCTGATCAACTTCTGGGGGCTGAGGTGTCAGAGCTGCATCGAGGAGATGCCTTTTCTCGAGGAACTCCACAACAAATACGGCAGCCGCGGTCTTGTCGTCCTGGGTATCAACACCGATGGAGTGGACGGAACTCTCCTGAAGAAGTTCCTGCCGCAGCTCCCGGTCAAGGTAACCTATTCTCTGATCATCGATCCTGATTTCGCCCTGGTGGACAAGTTCCAGATGTTGGCCGCCCCCCTGACCATCCTTATTGCAAAGGACGGTACAGTCAGGTATCGGCACGAAGGGTACGAGCCAGAGGTCGAGCCTGAATACACCAGCAGGATAGAAAAACTCCTTTCGGAGTGACCGGCTTGAATCCAAAACATCCCCGGAAGGTCCTTACTGCAGGTGCGCTGTTAGTGGGTTTGGCCTGTTTCCTCATGTCTTCCCCCGCAACTGCAGAGAACCTCAAGGGCAGTTCTGCGAGCGTGGCCGAGTTTATTATCGGCTCTGACCCCGTTGGACACCCTCTAAGGGATTTTGAGACTGAAACCTTAACCGGCCTGAAATTATCCTCAAAAGATGTCCGGGGAAAAGTCCTCCTCATCGACCTCTGGGGTATTGCCTGTTTCTCATGCCTGGAGGAGATGAAAGCACTGGAAAATGTGTACAGGGAGCTTTCAGGCAGTGGTCTCGAGATCTGGGCAGTGAACACAGACGGATTTGACGCCGCTAAGGTCAAAGCCGGACTCAGGAAAACCGGAACCGATGTGAGCTTTCCTGTGCTGCTAGATCCCGAGGGTATTGTCACCTCGATATTTACCAGCAGATTTATCCCCGTCACAGTTATAGTTGACCGCGAAGGGATAGTCCGGTTCTACAAGGTCGGTTTCAAAAAATCCGACATTAAGGATATCAGGGTAAAGCTTAAGGAGCTGCTGAAGTGACGCGGAGCGATGCGAGTGGGTGCATGGGTGCGTAAATGACGCTGGGACATGGTGAAGCGGGACTGGTCTTGAACCACAGAGGGCACAGAGGTCACAGAGAAAAGCCTCTGTCAGGGAATGCACCTCTCCCTCGCAGGCCTATCCTGAACAGGATAGGGATTTCGTGGAAATCCTCATTAGATTCTTGCTGCCCAGTATTAAAGTTTACTTTTATACCGGTCAGCAAGTATCCAAGGTAGCCTGTGAGGGAGGGTTAGCAGAAAGTGAGTTTTGATGAAATGCTCTTCAGTTGATGTTTACAATGAAATTACACCAAAAGAAATCTCTGTGCTCTCTGTGCCCTCTGTGGTTCAAGAAATTCGCTCTTGTTTTCATGGTGCTTTACCCCAAGCTCAGGTTTTCCTCCGTGAGCTGCGTGCCTCTGTGGTGCAAAATCTTGGAACTTGGGTCCTGAGTCATGGGTCTTGGGACCGAAACCGGACTCCGGCCATAAGACGGCGGGAGGTGCTTAATGGGTCATATACCGCATTGTTGGTGTGCAGGGGCCTGGAGTGAGAAATATTCGCCTGGAGGGCCGGTAATTTTCCTTTGATTACATCAAGTTGCGCATAAGGGACTCCATCCGGCAGGTGGCACGGATGTTGAATATAATAATCTTCGAATAAAAACCGGCTGATGCTTAATACTCAATGAATTTATTGCCGAAAGGTGTTCACTGAATGAGAACGGGACGAACATCTAACCTGGTGGGAGCATCCCTCCTCCTGGCTGTTTTTATTGCTGGAGTTTCGACATTATGTCCTCCTGACGCAATGGCGGAAAAAAAGGTTGGGACCGAAAGTGTGATAAAATCCTATGCCGGGATGACGATCTCCCGCGATCTGGAAGGTGAGAACAGCTACACTGGTTCGAAGGTCTGCTCGGGGTGCCACGAGATCGAGTACAAAGCCTGGTCCAAGACCTTCCACAGCACTGTCATACAGGATGCCAGGAAAAACCCTGCGGCGGTGCTGGCCGACTTTTCTGCTGAGGATCTGCCATTCACCCGTCAGGAGGTGGAGTACACCATCGGCTCCCACTGGGATCAGCGCTACATGAAGAGAATAGGCGACGAGTACTACGTCCTGCCCCGGCTGTGGTCCGTTCAATCCAAAGAGTGGAGGCCCTATTCTGTCTGGTCATGGAAGAGAAAACCCTATTCAAAATACTGCGCAGGCTGCCACACAACCAATTACGATCCTGTTCGAAGAACAGTAGCGGAAGAGGGCATCGGCTGTGAGTCCTGCCACGGCCCCGGTGGTCTCCATGTCGCGAGTGAGGGAGACAGGACAAAGATCGTCGATCCAGGGGAACTAACCGCCGAGAGGTCAAATATGATCTGTGCTTCTTGCCACGTCAGGGGTAACGATGTCTCGGGAGACTACTACTTCCCGGTGAATTACGTCCCCGGTGATGACCTCGCGGAAAAATACATTCCCCTCGAAAAGAAAGACGATGAGTCAGTAAGGGAATCCATTAACCGTATTTTTGGAGAGTGGAAGGCCGAGATGCAGAGCGCCTCCAGATCCAAGTGCGAGGTGTGCGGCATAGCCGGGCGTGAGAAAGATAATGGCCAGGAAAAGAGCGACATGGGCTTTTGTTTTTCCTGCCACAACTTCAGGGCCAGGATGCAGCTTCACACCCGTCATGCCGATACGGCCGAGCTGACATGTGCAAGCTGTCACGTGAAGAGGGCTGAAGAAATAAGCGAGGGACTCACAGGGAATATTCACTTTTCAAGCTTTTTTCTGATACACACCGAAAACTGTTACGACCCCGACATAGCGAAGGCATGCGCGATATGCCACAATACTGGGGAAGAGTCAGCAACGTGGGCTCGCGAAAAGATCAGGAACTGGAGAAAGCCGGTGATTGTGGGGCACTAGAAGTGTCGAGGTATCGAAGTATCTAGGTGTCTAGGTCTAAACCGCTCCCATGGCGGGAGGGGAGTGGAGTAATTTATACAGAGGGAGCTTAATATGAGAAAGAAGATAACATTTGCGGTCCTGGTTCTATTTATGGTCGTGCCCCACGCCACATTCTGCTTCCAGGGCGTTTCCGAGGCGCAGAGCACCGCAATGAGGGTGAAGATTGGACAGGATGCACCTGATTTCACCTTGAAGAAGCTGGATGGTAAGGAAGTCACCCTCTCTGACTACTTCGGCAAGAAGGTGGTCATGCTCGAATTCTGGGCTACATGGTGCAATATCTGCAAGAAAGAGATCCCTCACCTGATAAAGACTTACGACCGTTTCAGCAAGAAGGGGTTCGAGCTCCTGGCGATCACTCTCGAGTCGGGTGATAACATCGAAGTTGTCAGAATGGTGAAGGACTTGGAGATCAACTACCCTGTTCTAATAGATGCGGACCTCTCTGTTGCCAAAAAGATCTACGGCCTTGCCGGTCCCATCCCTCTCAAGGTTGTTATCGGCTGTGACGGTAAAGTCAAGTACTCCCACGTGGGCGACTACCCGCC
>CAYVSA010000068.1:0-5787 GCA_964454175.1 uncultured Pseudomonadota bacterium | reverse complement strand
ACCTCCGATGCGTGCAGGGAGTGTCACGAGGAGATCTACGTAAAGTGGAAGAAGACCCCCCACGCGAGGATGCTGCGAAACGCCATCCGTGATCCGGATGCCATTGAAGCAACCGATTTCGGGCCCGAAATACCGTTCAAGCGCAAGGATATCTATTTCACCATCGGCAGTCACTGGATACAGAAGTACCTTGTTCTCCTCGGCGGCCAGTTCTACGTGCTCCCCAAGTACTGGAATATTCCCGAGGCAAAATGGGAGCCGTATTCGATCTGGAACTGGCGTGAAAAGCCCTATCCGATCACGTGCAACGGCTGTCACGCGGTGGGTTTTGATCCGGACACGAGGTCCTATGCTGAAGAGTCCATCGGATGTGAGGCTTGCCACGGTCCCGGTGCCGGCCACATCGTATCTGAAGGTGATCCGGAAAAGATAGTCAATCCGGCTAAATTGGAAAAACAGAAAAGAGACATGATCTGCGAGGCCTGTCACACGGACGGAAAGGACAAGAAAACACAGGCTTTTCCGTTCCCGGTGGGGTTCAAGCCGGGTGAGGACCTGACTGACTACTTCACCGATTTTTTCATGCCCAAACCGAAGTCCAAGGGCTGGTACTGGGGGGACATGAATTACAAGGAGCGTCACCGCATGTTCATGTACTGGGTGACGCGATTTTACGCGACCGACAGGGCCTGTGATGTCTGTGGGTTTGACAGGGGACTTGCTGTCCACGACATACGCATTATGTCCAGGAGCGAGTACTGCGGTACCTGTCACAGGAAGGTATATCCGAAATATGAAGAACACTCCTTTCACACCGAGGAGCAGGCCAAGTGTGTTGACTGCCACGTCCCGACAGTAGCCCGGGGCGGGGAAAGATACAGCATTCACGACCACAAATTCGACTTCTCACAGCCTCCATTATTCTGCAGCGAGTGTCACGATTCTGATATGGAGGACCAGCAGGCCCCTGATTCCCATGATTTCAATTTAAGCGGCGTATCGATCAGGGAAAACCTGACCGTTGCCCAGGCCTGTCTGAGATGCCATGACGAAAAGGATTCGGGATGGGTAGTTGGTAAACTGAAAAAAATGGCGAAGAAGGGTTTCAGGGTACTACCGGAGTAGATTGGGTAAGGGGGTCAGGGAGTATCGGAGTGTCGGGGTGTCGAAGTATCGAAGTAAATTCCTCCCCCTCTTGTCAAGGCGTAGCTTTAGCGAAGACTGATGAGGGGAGAGGTTAGGTGAGTGTGAGTCAACATACACCTGGGCCCTGGGACATGGGTCTTGGGACCAGTTTTATAGAGATGACATAATTGATAATCACGATAAAATGTACTAATATCATCCGCAGTCGCACTTGACACTACAAGAGGTCTGTTTTTATGAAAGAAACAAACATATCAGCTTCCTTTAGAAGCGCTTTTCGCCGGTATTTTATCATAGGGCTAGTAGTAATGACGGTCCTCGCGTTTACGCTGGTTGCCGAGCCTGTCATCAGCAGCAAGCCGATCTCCGAAGGTGATATTGCCCCTGTCTTTTCGGTTCAGGACCTTGGAGGGATTACGCGTGATTTGGAAGCTCACATAGGCAGCGATGTTGTCATGCTCGATTTCTGGTCTATTTACTGTGTTTCCTGTGTGCAGGCCCTGCCGAAACTCATCGAGATCTATGAGAAATACAGGGAGAAGGGGTTCATGCTTTACGGTATCGACCTTGATTCCTTCAGTGTCAGGAGAGTTCAGAGGTTCATTAAGGGTCTTGGTTTCGACATAACCTACCCGGTTATCGTTGATCGAAAGAGGGAAGTTGCCGGAGCCTATAATGTCAGCATCCTTCCGACTACCATCCTGATCGGCAGGGACGGCAAAGTTGAGATGTTCCACATCGGGTATAAACCCGGCGACGAAGAAGATTTCGAGCATCGTATAAAAAAACTGATCGACTGAAATAAGGATGGATATCCTAAAAATGACTAAACAAAACAGAAAACATTTTTTTTCACTCTGCGCAGTATGCCTGACCGCTTTTATCTCACTCATCGTAATAGCACCCTCACTTAATGCTGCTGAAAAAGGGACCGGCCTTGAGGAAACGACCCTCCTCAGCACCGGTTCGGATGCACCCTCATTCTCACTCAAGACCCTCGACAATAAACCCTATACCCTGTCCGACCACATGGGCAAAAAACCGGTTCTACTCTTCTTCTGGTCCTTCTTCTGCGGTCCCTGCAGAGAGGAGATGCCGGTCTTAAACGAAATATTCACTTCTTTTGGAAAGGAAAAGCTTGAGTTCGTCGGCGTTAATCTCGACGGAAAAGGGCTCTCGAAAGCCATAACACGTTACCTGGAAGAGTCGAAGTTTCAGTTTACCGCTGTGTTCGACGAGCTCAAAGGTTTTGAATATCTGGTTGCCGATCCTTACGGTATAACAGGCACTCCTACGGTTTACATCGTTGATACAAAAGGAAAGATCGCTTTTTCGGCAGTGGGCAAGATCGAACCGGCTGAACTCAAAAAAGTGATCGAGCGATCCATGTAGCTTTCGAGCGCTGGTTTTTTACTGCCGATATTTGTCTGGATCGATCATTAAATGCTCATTATGTGAGCCTGCGATTCAAAGATGTCACGATCTTATTCACGGCAGGGGATTGTTTTGACAGTAGAGCTGACTGATATAGATCGCGAAGACACAGCTCTGGTGATAATGGTGGTGAAGGGCGACCGAGACGCTTTTGCCAGTCTTGTAGGAAGGTTCCAGGGGAGGATCTACAACTTTATTTTCCAGTTCTTCAGGAACCCTGACCTTGCGGCAGAGCTCACCCAGGAGACTTTCCTGAGGGTCTTCAGGTTTATCGATAAGTTCGACACCAAAAGGAAGTTCTCTACCTGGATCTTCAGCATTGCCAAGAATATCTGCATTGATGAACACAGGAAGATCGGCCGGAGGCAGGTGGTATCCCTTGATGATGTCCCGCAACAGATTGCCTCAGATCACAGTGATTCTCTTTACCACAAGGATCCGTCCTTCATGTCCATGAGGCAGGAGGAAAGGATGCTCCTTGAAGAGGCCATCGCCCTTCTTCCGGAAAAATATCGTGCGGCGATAATCCTCTGCTATTTTCAGGAAATGACCTATCAGGAGATAGCGGAGATCCTGGGTCTGAACCTCAACCTGGTCAAGGTGAGGATCTTCAGGGCGAAGAAGATGCTCCTTGAAATACTTCGGAAGGACGACCATCCGAAGGCACAGGGGGTGGATATAAAATAAAAGTGTCGAGGTGTCGAAGTGTTTAGGTATCGAGGTCTAATCCTCTCCCTCCTGGGGCGACGGCGGAAGCTTTATGCGAAGGCGGCTGGCGGGAGAGGTCGGGTGAGGGGGAGTTACTGTAACTTTAATTCCAAGCTTATCGTAATGAGATTCAGAGGCAGGTGTTAAATCCCTTCACAGGATACACGCAAAAAGAGCGGGGAAATGAACTGCGATAAAGCCGACATATTGATCAGCAGGTACGTCACAGGCGAGCTTGACGAGGCTGAGGGAAAAGTTCTTCAGTCCCATCTGGCTTCATGTGCGGCCTGCAGGGAACTGACTGCGGAACTCCAGGCGCTGGAGTTTCTCCTGGACGGTCTCAGCGATATCAGGCAGGAGCCACCCCCCTTTCTGGCCAATAGAATAATCGCAAGGCTTCCAGAGAGAACAGCACAACCCTGGTGGTCCTGGAAAACGATGCACCCCTATGTTGCGGCGGCATCCATGGTCC
Source organism: uncultured Pseudomonadota bacterium (assembly GCA_964454175.1). Lineage (GTDB taxonomy): Bacteria > BMS3Abin14 > BMS3Abin14 > BMS3Abin14 > BMS3Abin14 > CAYVSA01. The sequence goes on along the minus strand of CAYVSA010000068.1, from coordinate 2,027 downwards.
TTGCTCTTGCCATCGGTTTTTTTATGAGGGATGTTTTCCTTAAAAGCGGAACTGCCCTGCCCGGTAACCAGATGGTGCGGGTGATCTTTTACTCGCCGGAAGCATCATCGGTGGCCCTGGTGGGTGACTTCAACGAATGGGGGCAAAGAGAGGTAACCCTCGCTCACACAAAAGACCAGGGGGTGTGGGAGTTTTCTCTGGATCTCCGCCCCGGCGTTTACCACTATAACCTGTTGGTAGACGGGCAGCGATGGGCCTCCAACCCCAAATCATCTTCCCTTGTACCCGATGGCTTCGGCGGCTACGATTCGGTCCTGGTAGTCAGTGAAAAATGCCTGGAGGACTGCACCTGACTTCCGAACAGGGGGCTTATCTTTTGTCTGGAAACAGGTTGAAAGTTACAATTGCATCCCTCCTGTTGCTGCTCCTCACTGCGGGTTCAGTGTCCTCGTCTCCGGGTGATCTTGATAACATCCGGGAATCGATGAGGGACGCCTATCCTGAAGAAATCATCTCAAGAACCGAGTCCATCCTGTCCTCCTCGGGGTCTGCCGACGGAGGCCAGACCGATATAATTGATACCGTCGAGTGGATGGTTTCGTCAAAGCTGACCGGCTCCCTGATCATCGAATACCTCACATTAGCTTCAGACCTCTCCGGGGCGGGAATCAGCCCTGCCGACCTTTCCCACAAAGCAAGGGAAGGAATAGCCAAGGGTGTGAAACCCGAGAGGATCATCTCCGTATTAAAAAGCAGGACTGACAGCCTGAAGGACGCCAGGGTTCTGGCCCTCTCTCTGGAAAATGAGGGTGTCGTGTTTCTGGACCGGCAGATGACCTATCGGATCCTGGCCGATTATCTGTCCAGGGGAATAAAAAATGAGGAGATAATCTCAAAAGCCACCACCAGGGATTTCAGCCAGTACCAGGCGCTGGAGAGCGTGGTCAAATGAGTAAGGGAGTGTGGGAGTAAGGGTGTAAGGGAGTAAGGGGGTAAATCTGTCTCCCATTGCGGGAACAGATTGCCCACCGTAAACCATTTATGATAGGTTGACTCGCTGATCGAGTGATAAGTTGGCAACATCCCCTGAGAAAGGTGCCGAGTTGCTCCGACAAGTTATTACCGCGATTATTGTCGTTACAGCTTTGACCGTTCCGGTCTCAGCTGAAGCTGCACCCGTTGTAGGAAGTATCCACGATTTCTCGGCGGTACCGGCGTTTGCTGCCTCGGGAGTTCCTGGCGTATGCGCAGAGTGCCACACTCCCCACGGAGCTTTCGAGTTGGGGATATGGGTTAGAGATATTGTTCCCGACGCGCTTTCAGCAGGGGATCTGTGTCTTGACTGCCACGACGGCACTGCACCGGCCTGGGCTGCAGCCCCGCCGGACAAGAGCGACCTTAAAAACTCCCGCCATGACTTCACAGGCGATCCGGTTACAACCAGAGGCAGCTGCTTTGCCTGTCACGACCTTCACACCAGCAGCGCCAATACAGAGTCGTATATCGGCACATATATTACAAACTCATTCCTTTGGGGCAGAGACCTTACTGAAGAATTTACCGGAACCAAAGAGTTCTATCAGAAGAGGGACCTCGGGACCCTTTCCGAGGGTGTCGGCGGCAGGCCCAACTACCTGGTCGGTGCAACTGTCATGTGCTTCGATTGCCACTCCAGCGACGCTGCCAACAACGGGCCTGTAGATGCTGATTTTACCGGAAGCGCTCCGCAAGACATAGCCTTCGGGGGGGATCGAGGTACGCAGAACGGGACGATCGGATATTACGAGCTTACCGACGGCAGGGAGCCCGACTCCAACACGACCTCTACTACTGATGTCGCACCGACACTCACCGAGATCCAGGCGGGATCGGTCGCTGGTGGACATTACGTCAAGACACCTATGGCGGGTAATTCCCAGACCACGGATGGCTACGAGGTGCGCGATCCGGCCAACAACCTTCTCTATGAGATGAGCATCGGTGACAAGCTGCCGTGCAACCTCTGCCACGACCCCCACCTGGGTGAA
>CAYVSA010000067.1:7496-9836 GCA_964454175.1 uncultured Pseudomonadota bacterium | reverse complement strand
GTGTATCCCTCCTCAGCACCTCCGTAAAATGTCTCCGGGTTCGGGGCGTTGTAAGGGCCGTCTCTTTTGAGCCGCTCCACCAGATCGGGGTTCGCCAGAAACAGTGCTCCGAAGGAAACCAGGTCAGCGCTTCCCGATTCTACTGCCGCCTCCGCCCGCTCTTTGTTATATCCCCCGTTGGCCATGTAGGGACCGCCGAAGGCTGCTTTCAGTCCCTGATAGTCAAACTCCTGAGGCAAAACGCCCTCCTCACCGATCGTGGCCTCAACGACGTGAAGATAGGCAAGGTCCATCTTCCCCAGTTCCCCTGCAAGGTGTGTGAAAAGCTTGACGGGGTTGGAGTCGTGCATGTCGTTAAAGGAGTTCAGGGGCGAGATCCTGAAGCCCACACGGTCAGGCCCCCAAACGCCAGTAATGGCCTCTGTAACCTCCAGCGCAAAACGGGCCCTGTTCTCGATGCTGCCGCCGTGATCGTCAGTCCGGTGGTTGGAGCCGTCCCTTAAGAACTGGTCTATGATGTAGCCGTTAGCCCCATGGATCTCAACACCGTCGAAACCTGCTTTCAGGGCATTTTCAGCGCCGTTCCTGTATTTTTCGATGATCCCGGGTATTTCATCCGCTTCAAGGGCCCTGGGTGTGGTGAAATCCTGAAGGCCCTCGAAGGTAAATGCCTGACCCGCAGGCTTGATCGCCGAGGGAGCGACGGGGAGATCGCCTCCAGGCTGCAGTGACGGGTGGGAAATGCGTCCAACGTGCCACAATTGCAGGAAGATGATCCCTCCTGCCTCGTGGACTGCGTCAGTCACAATCTTCCAGCCTTTCACCTGATCATCGGCGTGGATGCCGGGTGTTCCAGGATAGCCAACTCCTCTTTCCGACACCTGGGCGCCCTCTGTAATAATGAGGCCCGCAGAGGCTCGCTGGACATAATACTTCGCATTCAGTTCGTATGGCACGTTCCCCTCGGCTGCCCTGTTCCTGGTCATGGGAGCCATAATGATCCTGTTATTCAGTTTGCTGGGTCCAAGTTCGAATTCGGAATAAAGCCTGTCCGTTCCTCCCATTTTGACCTCCCTTTATTAACGTACGTCTCCTGTTCGAATTATGCTCTTTGGTTAATTCTAGCACCGGAAGCGAGATCCTGCCGTGAAATGTAATAAAAAACCCCGGGATATCCCGGGGTCTATAATAAACACTTCCCGCAGCGAGAGCGACTTATCCGACAGGAAAGGGGGGCGTCGGTATTAATCGAATTCCCGCCGCGGGAAGTGGGGCTGATTAATTAATCGTCGTCTCCGCCTTCTCCTCCTTCGTCCTCTCCACCTTCCTCTTCACCCCCATCATCACCATCGTCATCGTGCCCGGATTCAGATTCTGCCGAATAACTCTCATCATCGTCTTCGCCCATGGCCTTTTTTACGGCGGAAACCAGGCTTCTGGTAGAGCCACTGGACCTGTGCTCTTTGAAAACAATCTCCTGGACCTCCTGGATCTCGTCGCTTTCCATGTCTTCTCTGTCCATAATCCGGTTTGTAAGTTCAACTGCCTTTTTGGAGTCTATTCCCAGCCCTACCAGACTGCCGAGCAGGTCGACAATGTCGTCAGGCTCCTGGTGTCCGTACCGGCCGGTGTTTTTGCGAAGGCTAGCAAAGACCGTTTCCATCTCTTTTTCCGAAACCCCAGTAGCCAGAGCCTCAACTGTATCTTCCGCGAGGTGCTGTTTTTCCTTCCTGGTGAGTGTGTATCCATCCAGGCTCTCAACGAGGCCGCCGGCCACATCCAGCCTGCTGCCAGTGAGAGCCAAGGCGTACATTATGGCCTCCGGATCGACGCCCTTGGCAATACCCTCCAATGCCTTGTCGGTGAGGGGTTTGACCGTGAGGTTTTTACTGCCGGCTGCAGCCATGCTTTGGAGGATCCTGCCTGTGTCATTAGCCGAAAGGCCCCTCTCAAAGGATTCTTCAAGTATATCTGCAACCTGCCCCATGGGTACGCCCGCCAGGATTGTATCGGCGGCCTCAGCCAGGAGGAGATCCTTTTCAGCAGGCCTGTTTTCCAGGTTCTTCGAGACAATGCTGTCTATCTTGCCCGGCAGCTGCGCTGCGCCCGCTATGGCAGGAAGGACGGCCAGACACACAAGAGTTGTGACCAGGGCTGTCAGGAATTTATGTCCGGTATTCGCTTTCATGGTTTGCCTTCCAATTTCTCGAGTAGTTTCAGTTCAAAGAACCTTGACCTCCGGGGTGGGGAGAGGGACTCACAGCCCCCCTCCCGGCCCCGAGTTGATATTCTCAATCAGTCGTCAGATCCACCCTCGTCATCTCCGCCTTCATCGTCGCC
>CAYVSA010000067.1:5862-7396 GCA_964454175.1 uncultured Pseudomonadota bacterium | reverse complement strand
GGGGATGCCATGGCCGGACCTGCGACGAACATGAATACGGCTGCCGCGATGGCTGTAGCTATGGCAAGTGAGAAGCTTGATCTGAATAGTTTTTCCAGTTTCATGATGTTACCTCCTGATCGTTTTCCTGTTTTTAGCTGCATTGTTGTTATTGTTGTCGATAAACATCCTGCGCGCCGGACGCTTTCTTCGACGTCCTAAAGTCCTATCCTCACGACGGAGTTCTTGGACCCGAAGCCGTCGTCCACGACGAAATCCGCGGTGGGGTCAGGCACCCTGGTCTCCCCGTCGATAATGAGTGCGTATGTGTGTTTTCCCGGAGGGAGGTTTATGAAGTCCGTCCAGTACCCCGAATCGCCCTGCCTTTGAAGCGGGATCTCGCCCCGCCAGCCGTTAAAATCCCCAACTACTGAAACCGATTTAGCGTCCGGTGAGTAGTAGATAACCTTATAGGCAACAATCTTTTCGCCTGTTGGCGCTGAAGGTGTTCCCGAAAGAGGCCCTCTGCCCAGAAAAATACCCAGCAGGAGTAGTGCCGCGGCAGCAACAGCTGCGACGGGGATCTCGAACTTGAGCTGGAGAAAAGATGCAATGGAAAGCCTCCTGGTCATCCTTACCGGCGGGGCCGGCCACTTCTGCAGGCTGCCGGATGCTTTTGCCAGAGATTCCATGTCCCTGAGATATGCGCCCAGGGCAGCGTCCTGTTCCAGCCTTTCGCTGAAGAGCAGCTCCTCAGATTCCGAGAGCTCTCCGTCAATATAGAGGTTAACCAGTTCGTAGCCTGATCGTTCCATGATCACTCTCCACCTATTGCGTCTCTAAGAGCATTTCGGGCTCGATGAACTCTCACCCTCGCTGCATTTTCGTCTATTTCCATCGTCTCAGCTATGTCCCTGTAGGAAAATCCGTCAACATGCCTCAGTAGGAATGGGGCCCTGTATTTTTCGTCCAGCATGTTCAACGCTTCTGATAAATTCATAGCCATCTGCTTCCCGGAGACGATCCTTTCGGGTGTCTGTGTGGTCTCGGTTTCAGCCAAACCTGAATGTTCTTCATTAAGTGACAGGTTCCTGGCTGCCTTTTTCCTCTGGTTCTTCCAGACGTTGATGGCGATGCGGTAGAGCCATGTTGAAAAGGAAGAATCCTCTCGAAATCTGTTCCTGCTCTTGTAGGCCCTGAAGACCGCTTCCTGAAGTATGTCTGCCGCATCATCTCTGTCACCTGTCATCCTGATTAGAAAACTGTATATATTGTCGCTGCATTCTTCATATTGGGTACGAAACACATCTGGGTGCATTTTCAAATCCTTTACTGATTAGACATCTGTCAGTCAAAAACGTTACGGAATAATCAGGTGCGACACGCAGTTACTACCAAATTACTACCAAGTAAAGATGGCGTTAAAGGTACCGTCAAGGGAAAAATAATAATTGATCTACAGCGGAGAACATCTAATTGATACAAGATTCCGGAAAATGCTGAGTTTGGGCCAATGTAAACGAGCGCAGGGGAGGAAAAAAGAAAATCGGTTCAA
>CAYVSA010000067.1:0-5762 GCA_964454175.1 uncultured Pseudomonadota bacterium | reverse complement strand
CGTCATCACCTTCGTCGTCATCATCTATGTCGCCATCATCATCGTCCTTGTCGCCCTTGAAGCTGCTTAGGACCTCAGCGACATCGTCTCCCCTCTCGGCAGCCTCTTCCAGGTCTTCCATGAGCTCTTCCAGCTCTTCGGATGACAGGCCTGATGTGTTGATCCCGTCATCGTCATCCGTGCCGCCGATAACCCCACCAGAGGGTGGAGGAGGTGGCGTAGGTGGTGAGGGCAGCGGTGGAGTCGCAAACTGCAGAATTTGGGGTGGCGGTGGCGGTGGGGGTGGCGCACCAACCCCGAGCTGATTCGCAGCGGCATGTGAGACTGCGGGCATTGTTAAAAACATACCCACGGCAAAAGCTGCTGCAACGATCAGCGCTATGCTGCCTTTCATATCCAGTGTTTTAACTCTCATTGAAAACCTCCTTGCCAGCCCTCTATAGATTAAATTCCTGTAATCACTCATTTTGTGTGAAAACTTTTTCACACTACTGCCCTGTTAGTCTGCAAATTGAATACCAACTTGGGAGCTAAATTTGTGATGGCATAAGCTTCTGATATTGAAGAGTTAAGTTGTAAAAATGAGAAAATTGACATGGGCGTGGAGCCCGGCTTTTTGATTATTTTTAATGAACTTTTTTCAGGAGTGTCGCAGGAGGGCACATTTTCCCCCAACCGTTACCGGCAGTTACGGACTTCAAGTGATTTTTTGTGGAATTAACAGATCAGCGGGTCATGATAGCCATTATTATTATGATTCCATTAAGGAGGTAGAGTTTCCTGATGTAGTGGCCGTACTGGTTGAGTTCCTGCCAGTCCATTATCCCTGGGATCAGCCTGAGCAGCCTGATAAGGATCGGGACAGTCAGGAGGCAGGCGACTGCGACGGGCGAGATCACTCCTGCCGCCGCCAGGCCGAGCATGAGGAGGTAAACGGCTGCCCACTGGAGGATAAGCACATTGTAGGCCCACTTTTTTCCAAGACGAACTGTTATGGTCCTTTTACCCACCGATGCGTCCGTTTCCATGTCAGGCATGCTTTGATAGTACAGAATACCTGCCACCATCATTCCTACTGGCAGTGATATGAGAAATGCGTCCAGGGAAGGCGATCTTGTCATGATCCAGTAAGTCCCGAGAACCATCACAGGTCCCATGTTCACACCGGCAAAGAGCTCTCCCAGACCCAGGTAGCCGTAACGTATTGGTGGTGCCGTGTAAAACAGGCTGGAGAATATCGACAGGGCCACGAAGGGTGACAGTATCCAGAAATTATTAAGCCACATGAAACCAACTGCGAGGATGAACGAACCTGTGTAAAGGATTAGAAGGCTTGTGCGCAGCTCGCCGAGGCTGATCTTTCCCTCCTGAAGGACCCTGGAACCCCCGATGGATTTTCCTGAATCAGCGCCAAGGACGTGGTCGAAGTAGTCATTGGCAAGGTTGGTGGCGAAATGCACCATGACCGAATAGAGGTTGATCAGAGCAAACAGGCCTGCCTGCAGAGCGGCTCCGTCCCTTACTGCCAGCATCCATCCTGCGGTGAGAGGTATGAAGGTGGCAATATAAAAGGGGGGCCTGCTTGCCTGGTACCAGGCTTTGAGTTTTTCCTTATTCATATCAAACCGACATCTTCTGCAATTGGCGGCCTTCACCGGGCATTCTTTACAACAATCCCTCCTGGACCATCTGTCCCCAGGTCATCTCGGATTTCAGGATCTTTTTCTGGCGCAGCCAGTTGTAGGCGTCCATGACGAGGCCGTGGGCAGGTACGACTGGGAGTCCGAAAGAGGGGATCTCGATCGTCTGCTGGAGCGGTACAGGCACCTTTGTGTATTTGATCATTATAGCTCGCGTGGTTTTCGGGTTTCTGCCGATAAAAGCGGACGCCCTGGAGGTTGCCTTTAGGAATTTAACAGCGTCAGCTTCACGGTCAAGGAGGAATTTTTTTGTAAAGATCAGGACCGTTGGAGAAAATCCCTTCCCCCTGTCGTCAGCTACTACTACAGCTCCCTTTTTCTCGGCCAGGGTGACCAGCGGCTCCGGCAGCGCAGCTCCAGGCACTTTGCCCGAGAGGAGCATGGGCACTCTGGATGGGATGCTCTTTGCCTCGATCATTTTCAGCTGGGCCGAAGGGTTCTCCTCGGCGAGAAGTTTTTCAATGAAGTACTCAATTATCGTGTTTGAGGCACCAGCGATTCCATTTTGTGCCAGCTCGGCCAGGGACGGTTTACCCGTGCCGGGAGCGGCCAGGACAGCAAACATCCGCTGGTCGCCGGTTGTGTTGTAAACAGTTGCCACCATCCGCACCGGAAGCGAGTTGGAATCCAGGATGATTGAGGTCAGCATGTCACCGAAGTAACCCTGGATAGTCCCGGCAGTAATAGCTGCGTCCTTTTCAAGGCTTGATCTGAAGGGGACCAGCTCGACATCGAGCCCCTCTTCTGCAAAAAATCCCCTGTCGGTTGCTACGAACAAGGGAAGGGCCTGAATGACCGGCAGCACACCGAATGCAATTTTCTGGTCAGCTGCAGCGGTAAAAGGAGTGCCGATAACTGTTAGTACAGATAATACAGCCAGCAGGGTGATGGTTACGAAGCTTTTCATTACAGACCTCCTTGCATGTGTTACAGGAGAAGGTGACACTATCACATCCCATTCCTGAAGATGGTTATGATCTCCTCGATCCACGCCTCCAGGGTTGGGTTTCCTTGCCTGTCCCATTTGAGAAGATGTGGGATCATTTCAAGGTGGTGAACCTGAAAAAACCTGTCTAAAACACTCTGGAGAACGAATGAAGCCCTGTCAGTGTCCAGGTTCGGTCTCAGGTCACCACGATCGATCCCGTCCTCGATGAGGGACCTCAGAAATCGGTGGGACACGTCCCGTATTTCACCAAGCATCTCGCGGCTGTGGGGAGAGTCTCCCGTGTACACGACCCGGTAATATATGGCTGCGTACATCGGCTTGCGTGTCGTAAGATCCAGCCAGGACCTGATCACCTGTTCCAGACGAACAAAAAAAGGTTCGCCACGGGTTTCATCTCTTACTTTTCGAAGGGAGTTCTTTACCTCTGTCAGGGCCTCAGAGTAGACGTACTTGAACACGCCTGCTTTGGTACCAAAATATTTGAAGATAGCACCCTTGGAGATGCCGGCTAACTTCACCAGCCTGTTCATGCTGGCGGAGCGGTATCCGTTCAGGAAAAATTCCTGAACCGCAGCATCAAGGATACGGTCTTTAAGCTCCGGTTCAAGTTTCTCGAAGTGTTTCTCTGCGGTGGTTTCTGCTCGCACCAGTCCTCCCATACAATATTGTGACCGGGTGGTCACGCCGGCGAGAATACTCTATACTGGCCGGAAAGAAAAGGGATTTTGGGTTTACCTGGAAAGACAAGAGCCTCTCAAAGACCCGCCCGGATGGGTGTCTCCCCATGGCAATTCATGCTTTCAGTGACAACTTGCAAAACTCTGCGTTACTGTTTTTGTATGCCAGGTTAGATTGAATAATTGATGAAAAAAATGGGCGCCGTATGGCGCCCATTTTTTCTAAAATATCAAAAGCACATTTTAAAATTTTCTGCTCCATTCCCTGGATTTGAAAGCCAGGAGCGAATTGGCCCCCGGCATATACCTTGGGAGAAAGTTCTTCATGGCAGGTACCTGGCAGACAGACGGATTATCTTCAGCCTTGAACTCACCGCCAATAAGGGTTCCAGCTACTTGCGTGCCATGCTCCAACTCAATCTCTCCGGGTGTATAGAACATACCTGTAACAATGGCATCGCCTGTCCCATGATGTTCGTCGGCCTCCAGTTCTATCTCCTTGCCGCCGATGAACCCGATGGCGTTGGTGTTATCCCCGCCTTGCAGGTAAGCGCCGTTGGCCGGAACAAAGCTGCTCTTGATCTTGATGTCCTTAACCGCTACAACAAGTGCGGCCTGCTCATTCTGGTCCGCGGGAGTCACAGTTGCGCCAGCGGAGTCGATGAAGCCGCCCATTGATGTATAATTTACAGTGAAATCCACATTTTTAATGTCGAGCTTTTTACCCATCATTACCACACCTGTGATTATTAGTTCGTGGTTCGTGGCGTCCCACTCGATACCATTACCCAGGGAATCCTTGCAGGAGAAGGAGGGTGTGCACTGCTGGATCTCGATATCTCCGTCCTCACGGTGTCCGGTTGCTTCACAGTGGCTGTCAAGGACATCGGCTGAGCAACCCGCCCCTCCTTCAATTATGCCAGTGAGATCACCGTCAAGTACAACCCCCTTGCTTGTCACCGTGGCGTTGGGGTCGGCATAGGTACCGCCGGGAGCGAAGCCGTTCAGGCCTCGGACGAGGTCATTGTAAATGGCCATGGACCTGTCCACATCATTGCTTATCCCTGAGTAGGTTGGGTCCGATGATACGCCGGGAAAGTCAGCGTCCAGTCCGTCGAGGATTCCTGGCATGGGAATATTAGGTGTTCCAGTGCCCACAGCGTCAACGTAGTTTGTCGCCGAACCCTGGTTAAAACCCGCATCTGCCTGAATCTCGGAGATAGATCCGTTGGAATTTGGTGTACCAACAGCCGCGTTGTCGTTCAGGGACAGTGCACCTCCCTTTACTCTGACCTTCGTATTAAGGCTGGTCACCGTTGGCAGCATGTCTGTGAGAGTACTGTCGCAGCCGGAATCGGCATATGTGTTTACGACAAGCGAGTCGGTGCCAAGGGTGACCTGCCCCTGGGAATAAATTGACCCGGCAATATTCATTGTGGAATGGTCGTCGTGATGGCCATGTTCACCGGGGTTAATACCGGTACCGGTGAATACTGCATTGTTGTAAGGGGACAGGTCCTCTGTGTCCAGGTGGTACTCCACTGCAGCAGTACCAATCGATCCTGATGCGTAAGAGAGGAGATATACTTCGCTGTTGCTGGGCGAGTACAAGTAGAGTTCGTAGGTGGAATTTCCCATGGTGGTGCCGCCGTTGGCGAAGGTCAGTTTTCTTACGCCCGAGGTGGTATCACCATCGCGATACATCTGGATGGAACGGGTATCAACGTCGAAGGCAGTCGAGCCGTTGACATAAGCCGCGGAGACGTTACCGCCAGCAGCGGGGAAGTTGAGGTTGCCCCAGGGCCCGCCAGCGCCGGCATCCTCCTCCATATCCTCAACGAGTATACTGAGGCCTCGTTCCAGCCCACCCTCGGCCGCGTAGAACACCTGGTTCGATTGTTTCTGATTCGCAGCCATCTTGATCTCCACCGAGGTGGTGTTAAGGACCATCATTCCCAGGACAGTCAAAATAGTGATCAGGAAGAGCGCTGTTACCAGGGCAGCCCCATTTTCACCTTTTTCCAACCGGTTTCCGATTAGAAGCTTCATAATTTTCCCCTTTCCTCTTCCCCATTCTTGCCAGGGCTTGCATATTTGACTTTTAACTATTAAATCTTCACCTGCCAGTTAACCAGCAAAATTCATTCCATGTCAAATTAGTTTGTAACACCTTGAAAATACAGGCATATATGCAACAAGCACACTCATAAGCCTGTTATCAGGCTGAACTTTTTTCATAATCAACACAACCTCTTGTAATTAAAGGTATAAATGGACAATTGAGTGTGATATAGGCATCCCGGATCCTGAATTTAGATCTCTCAAGTACACTTTCGGGGGTTTTATTTTACTGAATTTAAAAGGAATCTTCTGAAATCTGACAATACAGCCAGGCAATAGCCCGTCACCTGCAGAGTTTGCGTAGTTTGGTGACAC
>CAYVSA010000066.1:0-9897 GCA_964454175.1 uncultured Pseudomonadota bacterium | reverse complement strand
GAAGTGCGCCTCAGAGCCCAGGACCCGCCTGTGGTGGGCAGGATCGTGAATGACCGGTTCTGCCTGGACCTGAGGACTGTATCGACTGGTGAATTAAAGGACCTGAGAAACTCTTTAAAGCAAGCTCTGCAGAAGTAATATAAAAAAATCCCTCCCATCAAGGGAGGGGAGTAGATTGGAGAGCCAAAGTTACAACGAAAACCCACATAACAATAGGCACCGCCGGCCACATAGACCACGGCAAAACCTCCCTGGTCAAAACCCTGACCGGCATTGATACCGACCGCCTCAAGGAGGAAAAAGAGCGCGGCATTACCATTGAACTTGGTTTTGCGCCTCTGGAACTTCCATCCGGCACGAGGGTGGGGATCGTGGACGTCCCCGGCCACGAGAGGTTCGTAAAGAACATGGTCGCAGGCGCGACAGGTATTGACCTGGTGATCCTGGTGATCGCTGCGGATGAGGGAGTCATGCCCCAGACAAGGGAGCACCTTGATATCTGCCAGCTTCTCGGAACCACCGGCGGCATTGTCGTTCTCACCAAGGTTGACCTGGTGGACGACGAATGGCTCGAGATGGTGACCGAAGACGTTAAAGAGTACCTGGCAAACACCTTTCTTGGAGGTTCCCCGGTGGTCCCCTTTTCATCGGAGGACGGTACCGGTCGTGAAGAGCTGCTTGCCGCCATCGACGCTAAAGTCGGCGACATCCCCGGACGTTCCGAAGCGGGGATCATGCGTTTGCCGGTAGACCGTGTCTTTTCCATGAAGGGCTTCGGTACTGTAATTACCGGAACCACCATTTCCGGGACCGTGTCGGCGGGAGACGAAATAGTTTTCTACCCGGGAGACACAAGGGCCAGGATAAGGGGCTTGCAGGTCCACGGTAAGAAACAGGAATCGAGCTCGGCCGGAATGCGGACGGCGCTTAACCTCCAGGGAGTCGACAAGATTCAGGTCCACAGGGGGGAGACCATCGGCAGTCCAGGAACACTTATTCCCGGCTACCTTATAGATGCCAGGATCAACCTGCTCCCATCGGCTCACAGGGCGATGAAGAACCGCGACCGGGTGCGTCTGCACCTTTACACTTCGGAGGTGATGACACGGGTCGCATTAATGGAGGCCGACGTTCTGGAGCCTGGCGGTGAGGCCTTCGTGCAGCTGCGTCTGGAGTCCCCAGCCGTATCCCTCCCCGGAGACATGTTTGTTCTGCGAAGTTACTCTCCCATCACGACCATCGGCGGCGGCAGGGTGCTGGACCCTGCCCCCAGGAAACACCGGAGATTGAGAAAAGCTGTTATCGGGCATTTGGACAGGCTGGACACGAACGATCCTGCGGTCCGCATGATCGTGTACCTTGACGAGGCATCCACTTTCGGATTGCCTGTTAACCAGTTGGCTGTCCGCGCTGGGCTGCTGGTCCCGTCGGCAGTATCCGCTGTAAAAGAGCTGGAAAAAGAAGGTATGGCTGTTCTCATCGGGTCAGGTGAAGGCGCCCTGGCCTACTCCGCAGACTCTTACGATGATCTGAAAAAAAAGCTGGTCAAGACTCTGTCCGACTACCACAAGGCAAATCCCCTCAAGTCCGGAATGGGGCGTGAAGAGCTGAGGATGAAGCTAGCCAGGGACTTTCCGGAACGTCCCTACAAGATGCTTCTTTCTGCTCTGGACGAGATGGGAGAAGTTGAGCTTGAAAAGGATGCCGTCAGGCTGACAGCCCACGAGGCCACAATGACCCCGCAGCAGGAGGCCCTGGGCGGGAAGGTAAAGGCCATCCTTGATAAGAACGGGCTCTCGCCGCCGCTCCTGACAGATCTGGCCGCGGAAGTTTCCACAGGTACAGGCGAGTTGAAATCTGTTATGGGTCTTCTGGCTGCCCGGGGTGAGATCATCCGCATCAAGGACGATTATCACATCAGCCCGACAGCGCACAGCGAGCTGATGGAAAAACTGAATGTTTTTTTCTCCGGCAGCAGGGAAATGGCACTCCCTGATTTCAGGGAGATCACAGGCACTACAAGAAAATGGATGATCCCGCTCCTGGAGTACCTGGATCGTATCCAGTACACGATGAGAAAGGGAGACGTAAGGATAAAGCGAGGCTCAAGTGAGTGACGAAATGATCTCGGTTGACGATGCCATGAAGCTCATCCTGGAATCGACGGTTCCCATGGCTGGAGAGCGTGTTCTGGTGGACGACTCCATGGGGAGGGTTCTTGCCGGACCGGTGACAGCTATTCGGGATGTGCCGCCCCTGGACAACTCGGCCATGGATGGCTTTGCCCTGTCGGCATTTGACACTGAAAGCGCATCGGAAAATACGCCCGCCCGCCTGCCCATTGCCCGGACGATCCCGGCGGGTGATCCACCTGGGCCGGTGGTGAGTCATGGCGAGGCCGTCAGGATCATGACCGGGGCTCCCGTCCCGGAGGGTATTGACACCGTGATACCCGTGGAGCTGACAAAGGTGGAAGGAGATACCCTGATCCTTGCAGAACCCTTTCCTGCCGGGAAAAATATTCGCAGTGCGGGTGAGGATATCGAAACAGGAATTGATATCCTGAGCCGGGGCCGGCAGCTCATCCCTGCAGATCTTGGGATCATAGCCTCCCAGGGGATACAGGAAGTGGATGTATACGCCAGGCCTGAAGTCGCGATCCTGGCCACGGGAGACGAGGTCATACCGCTGGGTCAGGAACCTGGAGTGGGGCAGATCTACTCCAGCAACTCACACGCTCTGGCTGCCCAGGTTAAGGAGTGCGGAGCCGTCCCCCGTCAGCTCGGCATTGCCGGAGATGACCCCGATCACCTTGCCGGGATGGTAGAAGATGGCCTTGGATCAGACGTGCTCATAACATCCGGCGGGATCTCCATGGGTGACTTCGATTACCTGAAGGAAGTCTTTGAAAGACTTGGTGTTAATATTATGTTCTGGAAAGTGGCCCAGAAACCTGGAAAGCCAATGACCTTCGGTTCAAGAGGAGGCAAGCTGGTCTTTGCCCTGCCCGGCAATCCCGTGTCGACAATGCTGTCTTTTGAGCTTTACGCACGCCCTGCCCTGCTGAAGATGATGGGACACTTAAGGCTGTTCCGGCCCATTGTGAGGGCCGTCCTTGAAAAAGAAGTCATCAAAAAGCGCGGCCGAAGAAATTACATCAGGGGGATTGTGAGACATGAGGGTGGTACTCTTTACGTCAGGACTACCGGCGAACAGGGCTCCGGAATACTACGTTCAATGTCGGCGGCCAACGGGATAATAGTGCTTCCCGAGGATTCTGCGGGCGCCCGGGCGGGAGAGTCAGTGGATGTATACCTCCTGGACAGCGAGGGGGCACTGTTGTGATTGGCGAGGTTCAATGTTAACTTTGACATGTTCGTTAAAAGTCCATGAGTGGCTTTTTACGAAGTCATCATTGTTAAACGTCAGGAAATACCTAATTCACTTTACAATATTCCCATGATGTGTCACTAGGTGCTCAAACGATAAATATGAACTGGTTGTCACTCTCTGGAAATGATGAGTCTGGAGGAAAATAATGAGAAGAACTATCTTTGAACTCTTTGCCAAGTCGCCTTTCGGGCCGCTCCAGGACCACATGAGAAAGGTTCTGCAGTGTGTCGCGCTTATTCCGGATCTGTTTAAAGCACTGGAGAGCGGGGACGAAAAGATGTTTCACGAGGTCTCCACGGGAATACGTGAGGCTGAATTCGAGGCTGACCAGATCAAGAATCAGATCCGGGGTGACCTTCCCAGCACAATTTTCACACCCGTTGACCGAAGAGACCTCCTGGAGATCCTTTCGACCCAGGACTCCATAAGCGACGTAGCCGAAGATGTTATGGTTCTGCTCAACATGAGGCAGCTTCCCATACCGGATGGGATGAAGGATGATCTCTGGTCCATGATCGACCAGGTTATGGCAGTGACCAGCCAGTACAAGCGGATCGGCGAGGAACTGGACGAACTGATGGAGGCTTCTTTCGGTGGAGCCGAGGCAGGCAAGGTCCTGGAGATGATAGACAGTCTGGGTAAGGAGGAGTATGAAGCCGACCAGAAGCAGCACACGCTGGTCACAAACCTCCTGACCATGGAGGACGAACTGGGGGCAGTCAATATAGTTCTCTGGATGAAAGTCCTGGGAGCCCTGGGAGACATCGCCAACAACGCCGAGAGGACGGGAAACCGTATCCGGCTTTTCCTTTCCAAATAAACTTCCTGATATGCTCGAGCTTAGTTATTGGGTCTTCTGGTTCGCTCTGGCTTCCTGCGCCTACATGGCCTGGAACATCGGCGCCAACGATGTTGCCAACGCAATGGGAACCTCTGTTGGCTCCCACGCAGTTACTCTCAAACAGGCCGTTATGCTGGCTGCAGTCTTCGAATTCGCCGGGGCTTTCCTGGTGGGCGGCCATGTTACTGACACTGTCAGGAAGGGCATCGTATCACCTGAAGTTTTTGCAAACAGTCCGGACATATTTATTCTGGGAATGCTCGCTGCTCTCCTTGCTGCTGGTCTCTGGCTCCACCTTGCAACTTTCCTGGGACTTCCGGTCTCCACGACACACTCCATAATTGGGGGAGTCGTAGGTTTCGGTCTCCTCGTAGGCGGATTCGGCGCAATTCACTGGGGCAAGTTTGGATCGGTTGTAATGAGCTGGTTCATATCGCCTTTCTTCGGCGGGTTAATGGGTTTTTTGACATTTGTATTTATAAAGAGGACTGTCCTTTCCTCCTGGAACCCGGTTCGGGCGGCAAACAGGGTGGTCCCTATCCTTGTGTTCCCGGTTTTCATGATCCTGGTCCTTTCCATGATCTACAAGGGCCTGAAGAACCTGCACTTCGACATCCCTCTGGGAAAAGCTATCCTGATATCAGCAGGTGTGGGCCTCATCGCCTCACTCGTGATGAGGTTCGTCCTGGTCAGGAAACAAATCTCACGGCCTAAAAAGAGAAGAGAAGCCTTTGAGCAGACGGAGGGTATCTTTGCCTATCTCCAGATCATGACTGCATGTTATGTTGCATTCGCTCACGGGGCTAACGACGTTGCAAACGCCATCGGGCCTTTTGCGGCGATAGTATCCGTATTCAAGACGGGGAGCGTGGAGATGAAGGTGGGGGTCCCCATGTGGGTTCTCGCCCTCGGCGGGGCAGGTATCGTCATTGGTCTTGGCACCTGGGGCTACAAGGTGATCGAGACAATCGGTAAAAAAATTACTACCATAACCCCCTCCAGGGGTTTTTCAGCAGAGTTCGCTACCGCCACAACCGTCCTTGTCTGCTCCAAATTGGGCCTTCCAGTGTCCACTAGCCATACCCTTGTGGGTTCGGTCATCGGCGTTGGCATGGCAAGGGGAATGGCGGCCTTGAATACCAGGGTCATCAGGAATATCGTCAACTCTTGGTTAATTACTGTTCCCCTCACCGCTCTTATAACCGTCATTATCTTCCAGATCCTCAAGCACGTCGCACTGTAGTATCCCATTTGGGGCCCATCGCGGATTACCAAAGTGATGCATTGTGGTATTATTATCTGATGGTTTCGGATGACATTAAAATAGAGGCCCGGTCCTTACGAGACCTCATCCAGCACCACAACCACCTGTATTACGTAAAGGACAGTCCCGAGATCTCCGACGAGGAGTACGACCGCCTTCTGCGCCGGCTTCAGGAGATCGAAAAGGCTCACCCGGAGCTAACAGCCCCTGACTCGCCCACACAGCGTGTCGGAGCGCCCCCCAGGGAGGATTTCGGGTCGGTAGCACGCACGGTCCCCATGCTTTCGCTGGCCAATGCCTTCGATGAGAATGAGGCTGTCGAATTCGATAAGAGAGTCAGGCGTATCCTTGGATCCGACAAGGAGGTAAAATACCTGGCAGAGCCGAAATTTGACGGCATCAGTGTCGAGCTGACCTACGAAAATGGCATCTTTGTGCAGGGGGCTACCCGTGGTGACGGCCGCACGGGTGAAGATATAACGGCAAATCTCAGGACTATACACTCCATTCCTCTGAAGCTTATGGGAGACAACAAGATACCTTCCACAATGAATGTCCGCGGAGAGATCTTTGTGCTGAAGGCTGACTTTGAGACCCTGAACAATATACGGGAAGAAGAGGGCAAGCAGCCCTTTGCCAACCCCAGGAACGCTGCGGCCGGAAGCGTCAGGCAGCTGGATCCCGAAGTGACGGGCGCCAGGCCTCTTGACGGGTTTTTCTATGCGGTGGGTCAGGTGGATGGCAGCATTCCGGGCAGCCAGGCCGAACTTTTGAACTACCTTGATGAACTGGGATTCAAGGTTAACCCGCTTCGAAAAAGCTGTAGCGGAATTGATGAAGCCATTGCTTTTTACAGCGAGCTGAATTCAATGAGAGATGATCTCCCCTATGAGATCGACGGTACGGTTATCAAGGTGGACAGTTTTATAATAAGGGACGAAGTGGGTGAGGTGTCCCGCAGCCCGAGATGGGCCGTGGCATGCAAATTTCCGCCTCAGCAGGTTACCAGCCAGATTGAGGATATTTCAGTCCAGGTCGGCAGGGTGGGGTCTTTAACACCGGTGGCTTTACTTGTGCCGGTCAGGGTGGGAGGTGTGACAGTTTCCCGCGCCACCCTGCACAACCAGGATGAGATCGACCGGAAGGATGTGAGGATCGGGGATGTTGTCATCGTCCAGAGGGCGGGGGACGTGATCCCTGAAGTAGTCGAAGTTCTGAAGGACAGGCGTAAAGGAAGTGAAAGAACTTTCCGGATGCCAGACAGGTGCCCGGTGTGCGACGGCAGCGTGGTGCGTCTGGAAGGTGAATCGGCCTACAGGTGCACAAATATCTCGTGCCCGGCCCAGGTCAAGGAGCGTATCTTTCATTTTGCGTCTCGTCAGGGTCTGGACATCGAAGGGTTGGGAAGCATGACGATCTCACAGCTGGTGGAGGCTGGCATGGTCTCCAACCCCGGAGACCTGTACGGACTCACCATGGACGAGGTCCTGTCTCTGGATCGCTACGCTGAGAAATCAGTATTGAACCTCCTGAAATCCATCGAGAAGTCACGGCTGACGACCCTGCCGGCACTGATCTACGCTCTTGGTATCCCTCTGGTGGGCTCGCATGTTTCTCAGGTCCTTGCCCGCAAGTATGGGACCCTTGACAACTTCATGGGTGCGTCTGAAGATGAACTGGTGGCAGTACACGAGATCGGGCCCGGTATCGCTGCATCGGTGACGTCATTTTTCGGTGAGGAACGGAACCGGGAAGTTATAGCAAAGCTCATCGCGGCTGGTGTGGCACCAGAGAGTGAGACCGGGCCGGCAGGTACTGAGCTGGAAGGTGTGACCTTCGTGCTCACCGGGACCATGGAACGCTTTGCCCGGGAAGAGGCTGGCAAGCGTATCCAGGCCCTTGGCGGACGAGTATCCTCATCGGTGAGCGGCAGGACAAGCTTTGTAGTGGCTGGCAGCGACCCGGGAAGCAAACTGGAAAAAGCACGGGACCTGGGAATCGAGATCATTGATGAAGACAGGCTGATGGAACTTATCGGAGCAAAATAATGGGAGATCAGAAGGAATCCAGACAGGTGTGCGTGGTAAAAGGCACAAAGGCTGCGGATGAAGAGGTGCAGATCGTCAGTGAAGTACCCCTTACCATTTTTGTTAACGAGCGCGAGCTGATAACCCTTGTCACCACCGGCGAGGCAAATCGTGAGCTGGCACTGGGATTTCTCCTGTCGGAGGGCTTCCTTTCGAGCAGGGAGGACCTGGTGTCGGCAGACGTGGATGACGAGGCGGGGACTGCGGACATCAGGGTGTCTGGAGACCTGTCCCTGGTTGAGGACCTCTGGGAAAAGAGGACAGTCACCTCCGGTTGCGGCAAGGGCGCTACCTTCTACAGCGTCCTTGACTCGATCCAGTCAAAGACACTGGATTCGGGCCTGATGCTGGCCCCGGAGCAGGTTTACTCCCTGATGTCTGATCTGAACAGGATGTCGGAGTTGTACAAGTCCACCAGGGGTGTCCACAACAGTGCCCTTGCAGATACGGAACGGATAATAATTTTCAGGGACGATATCGGCAGGCACAATGCTGTGGACAAGATCCGCGGGGCCGCCTTCCTGGAGGATGTTCCGCTCCACGACAAGATCCTCATTACCACAGGCCGCCTGTCCTCGGAGATCGTGATCAAGGTGGCCAAAATGGGTGTCCCCATCCTCGTGTCCCGGTCCGCCCCCACCACCCTGGCCCTCGATCTGGCCGAGAGGGTAAATCTGACTCTCGTTGGCTACGTCCGCGGCGAGCGTATGACGGTCTACACCGGCAAAGATCGCATAAAGATCTGAACCCCCCTCCTTTGCATTTGAAGATTAACAAGTGTTGTGCTAGCGTAATGCTATCTCAAATGCGAGGAGGCGATGTCGTGGCGGACATACTCATACGGGGTCTTGATCCCGAGGTGATTAAAAGACTTAAGAAGCGCGCCAGGAGAAACGGGCGGTCCATGCAGTCCGAGATGAAAAGCCTCATAGAGAGAGCGGCCAGAGCTGAGTCCATGGAGGCCGTCAACCTCGCTGCTTCCATCAGGCGGATGCTCGCCGGTCGTGAGCACAGCGACAGCAGTGAACTTGTGACTGAAGAGTAGGAGCGATTGTTGAACCGTTTTGTCGTAGGGGCAGCCGTTGCCGCCAAGTGGTTCGTACCCGAGCCAGGGTGGGAGCCGGCAGTCCGTCTTTTCGAGGCTTCCAACGAACTTTATGTCACAGACTCATTTTTCACCGAGTTTGCCCGGATAATGGGCATGAAGGCAAGGGCGGGCGAGATTTCCAGGGAGGAGGCCCTGAAGGTCTTTTCTGCCCTGGAAAAGGTCAATCTTGCAGTATTTCCCTCCAATCGCCTGATTGAGGCCGCCTTGGAAATAGCGATCGACAGGGATTTATCAATAACAACCTGCCTTGACCTCTCCCTCGCAGTCTGGCAGGACTGCCGCCTTGTGACTGCCAGCCGGGAGCTTTACGAGGGGTTGTCAGCAACGCCATTTTCACGCAACCTCAAGTGGTTCGAGCACTCCCGCTGATCTTATCCTGCGGGAAATGGTGATACTTTCTGCCGCGGAGCAGGAGTTTCTGGGCGATCTCTGCAGGAAGCTTGGTAAGAGCGTTTCTAAGTAACCCTCTTCAGGAGGTCTGTCATGTTCAAGAAGATGATGAAGACGAGCAATGATATAACGCCGATAATTCTGAGGCTGTTCCTCGGGGCGGTTTTCTTCCCCCATGGGGCCCAGAAGGCCCTTGGGTGGTTCGGGGGCTACGGTTTCACTGGGACAATGGGCTTTTTCACCCAGAAGATGGGCATACCGGTCGTCCTGGCCCTGCTTATTATTACTGCCGAGTTTCTTGGCTCCATCGGGTTGATCACGGGTTTTCTCACCAGGTTGTCGGCCTTCGGCATTGCATCTGTTATGACCGGAGCTATCTTCATGGTTCACCTGCCCAACGGTTTTTTTATGAACTGGTCGGGCAAGCAGGCAGGCGAGGGATTTGAGTTCCACCTGCTGGCCATTGCCATAGCACTTTCCCTCGTGTTCACAGGCGGGGGCGGGTTTTCCATAGACGGTCTCATAGCCAGCAGGCCGGACTGATGTCCTGTTGGCTGACGCTGAATTGTTGCACGACGTCTTGTGTTTGGGGTAGTATAAGTTAGGGTGAAAAGGCGGGAGACCTTACCATCGGAATTTCAGCAGGCCGCTTTCTCTTAATCGGGAAGCGGTCTTTTTTTGTCGGTAATAGATTTTAGAAATTGGAACATTAGATATTTGAAAATCTGGCAATTGGCAATTGGCTGTAGGCGATAGGTGATAGGCGATGCGAAATGGGGTGGGATGGTGTTAAAAGGTGTCGAGGTATTGAGGG
>CAYVSA010000065.1:0-10728 GCA_964454175.1 uncultured Pseudomonadota bacterium | reverse complement strand
GATCCTCATAAACCCCAAAAAGGTTTTCTTTGCGATCTTTGCGAGCTTTGCGTGACACCAGGATTCTTTGACTTGATCTTAACCCTGTGAAACCCCGTGGAGCGGTCTTTTAGTGACCGCACCGTGGTAAACAAGCTCTTGTCACTTCAGATTAAACCCGGACCCAGGTTTTTACCCCGTTTGCAGCCGTAGCCTTGGTGAAGGGAACATTGAACAAACAGGCTGAACCACCGGTTCAGCCTGTTGCATTTTATGTCCAATCCATATAAGTAAACCCAATGAACAGGCCTGAAATTTCGGATACCGCAAGAGAGGGCAGCTTCGCACTGGTGACCCTTGGCTGCAAGGCCAACCAGTACGATTCGGCTGCGTTAGCAGCTTCCCTTTCTGGTTGCGGTATGATCCCGGGAGGGCGTGAGACTGCGGGTCTTCTGATCGTGAATACATGTATGGTAACCGGGCCCACGGAGGCTCAGTGCAGGCAGGAGATCAGGAAACTCAAGAGGATCAATCCCGAGGCTGTCATGGTGGTTACAGGCTGTATGTCCAGGGGAGCCCCGGCAGCTCTCGAAGATATACCGGAGGTTGATCTCATACTGGATATGCAGGACAGGGGCAGGCTGCCATCCATCCTCGGTTTCGATCATTCTGCGGTGTGGGCGGACTGGCCCGAAGACCCCGCCGTTGCCCAGGAGGGAAAAGACAGGGGACTTCTGAAGGTACAGGATGGCTGCGATTGTTCGTGCAGTTACTGTATCGTTCCAAAGGTGAGAGGCCCGGGCCGCAGCCTGCCGCCTGATCGGGTCCTGGGATCCTTGAGGGCTCAGTTGGAAAACGGAGTTTCCGAGGTAGTCCTGACCGGCATCCACCTCGGGTTTTACGGAAGGGATCTCTCCCCCCGGCGGTCTCTTGAGGGTCTGGTCGAAGCTTTTCTGAATTCAGGCACTCCGGGCAGGGTCAGGCTAAGTTCCCTTGAGCCGCTGGAGGTAACAGAGAGGCTTCTTGCCCTCATGTCCGGGTCAGGTGCCAGGATCTGTCGTCACCTTCACATTCCGCTGCAGAGCGGTTGCGACCGTATCCTCGGACTGATGAACAGGCAGTACACGCGGGTGGATTTCGCTGATTGCGTTGACCGGGCCAGAAAAGCCGTCCCCGGTCTGGGTATCGGCTGCGATGTCATATGCGGATATCCCGGCGAGACGGAAAAGGATTTTCTGGAGACAGAAGAGATCATCAGCGATCTTAAAATCCCCTTTCTCCACGTTTTCCCTTACTCACCAAGACCGGGTACGGAGGCCGCCAGGCTGAAAAATGACGTCCCCCATCCCGTCAAAAAAGAGAGGGCAGCTCGTCTCAGGGAAATTGCCGGATCCAGCAGACAGGCTTACCTCGAATCCTTTGTGGGCTCCATACTGGAGGTAGTTCCCGAAAGAGGCAGCCGGGATGATAATGGCTGTAATGCACTCGCGGATAATTACATCAGGGTAAAACTTGCCGCCGGAGGGTGGACTCCTGGTAAACTTGTCGATGTATTGGCCACAGGCAGCGATGGCAGGGTTCTGAACTGTCGTACCGTTGGCAGCGCGGCACGAACTCCGGACCAGGGAGAGCCCTCATGAGCGGCGCCATCAGTCTTCTGCCAATAGGCTACGTCAGGTCTGAGGTGAAAAGCCGAAAAAGTGCTCCGAGGCAGGGTAGAGAGACCGGACTGGAGGCGGAAGTCAAGGTGCTTCCCGAATACGTGGACGCGCTGGACGGTGTGGATGATTGGGATATGCTCCAGCTCATCTGCTGGCTGCACGAGTCAGAAAGGGATATTCTGAAGGTGAGACCGAGACGGGATCCATCACTGGGTCTCCGCGGGGTTTTTGCCACTCGAAGTCCTGTTCGTCCGAATCCCCTGGCGGTCTATGCAGTAGAACTCCTGGCAGTGGATGGTACGCTGCTGAGAGTGAGGGGCCTTGATACGATCGACGGTACTCCGGTGTTGGACATAAGGCCGCATATCCACCGACTTGATGATTGATGATCGACCTGGTTTCCAGTTCCTGGTTTCTGGTTTCGCTTCGCTACAGTCCCAAGGCCCGGGGGCCATGTTCAGGGAGGCAGTCTTTGACTGCAGTTTCAGGTTTCAGGTGGATACGGTTTGTACGGTAAGATTTGGTAACTATTTGATTTGATTTGGAAGATTAACGGGGAGTGAATATGCAGCGTGCGGAGGGAAAGATCGAGCGTGTTCACATGATAGTTCACGGGAGGGTACACGGGGTGACGTTCAGAGAGAGTACCCGCTACAGAGCTTCGGAGCTGGACCTGGTCGGAGTTGTTCGTAACCTGATGGATGGAACGGTTGAAATAATCGCAGAAGGGCCGAAAAGTGCCCTGAACAAACTGGTTCAGTGGGCCTGCAGTGGGCCGTCTGCTTCCAGAGTGGATCGTGTAGACGTTGAGTTCGAAACGGCCGGGGGTGAGTACAGGTCATTTTCAGTGGATCTGGGTTACTAGACCAGGCGGATCAACAATTTTTTGACACGGCATGACCGATAGTCTACCCTTTTTAAAACAGCCCTTTGATTTTGTGGAGGCCGCATGAAGTACCTCACAGCACTGAGAGAGGACGCCAGGAGCCGCGTTGAGGTCATAGAGGGTGCCGATATCGTAGTCGGTATACCATGCTACAACAACCAGTCCACAATAGGCCACGTTGTTGAGAAAGTCAGCATGGGACTTCACAAGTATTATCCCGGTAAAAAATCCCTGATCATTGTCTCCGATGGGGGGTCAGTTGATGACTCCAGGGAGGAAGCCCGCCGAGTGGAGGTACTCCCATGGCAGGAGATCCTGGTAACGATCTACAGGGGGATACCTGGTAAAGGTTCGGCCCTGAGGGCAGTTCTCGAGGTGGCCAGGTTCCTGGGGGCAGAAGCCTGCGTGGTTGTGGATTCTGATCTGAGAAGTATCAGTCCCCAGTGGATCAGGAACCTCCTCTGTCCGATACTGAACGATGATTATCAGTTCGTAGCCCCTTACTACAAACGGTTCAAACTGGATGGAACTATTACCAACAATATAGTTTACAACATGACCAGGGCCCTTTACGGCAGGAGGGTCAGACAGCCCATAGGCGGCGATTTTGCCTTTGGCAGGGAAGTGGTTGAGTATCTGTACAACATGGATGTCTGGGACACGGACGTGGGCAGGTTCGGTATAGATATCTGGATGACAACAACCGCACTGGTTCAGAATTATAACGTCTGCCAGGCAAGACTGGGCGCCAAGATACATGACGTAAAGGACCCATCCGAGAACCTTGGCCCGATGTTCAGGCAGGTTGTATCCACATTATTCCAGCTAATGGAGGATTACTCCGAAGAGTGGGCGGTGGTGAGCGGGAGCGAAGCAGTGCCCATTGTGGGAGAGGAGATCCACACTGAGCCGGAACCGTTTCCCATTAACACCGATACGCTCGTTGAATCATTCAG
The DNA here is from genome assembly GCA_964454175.1 of uncultured Pseudomonadota bacterium. Lineage (GTDB taxonomy): Bacteria > BMS3Abin14 > BMS3Abin14 > BMS3Abin14 > BMS3Abin14 > CAYVSA01. Next base: position 7,246 of record CAYVSA010000065.1, on the reverse strand, counting down.
GCACGGATACCACCAGTTCGGTACGCTTTGGGAGAGGGTGCTCAGTGAAAAGTCCTTCCGCATCGTTAAAGACCTGGCGGAAACAGAGGACGGTTTTTTCATTGACGTGGCCGATTGGTCGCATATTTTGTTCGACTCGGCATCTACCTACCACTGCTGGAAGAAGAACAGGTTCAAGCTGGTGGAACTGCTGACCCCCCTGTACTATGCCAGGGTGGCCAGTTTTGCCAGGTCGGTAGATGGCATGAACGACAGCCAGGCTGAGGTGGAAATAGAAAAGCAGGCGCGGATATTCGAAGAGGAAAAGCCCTATCTCCTGAAGCGGTGGGAATGGGCTGTTGAACAGGCCGGTACGGATGGCGGCTGCAGCAAGCCTGACTGAAATTTCAAGATTGGACATTCAACCTGTTTGAATCGGAAAGGGGCCACAGGCCCCTCTTTTCATCTGGTTAAAAAGGAGACGGAATGAGCAGAAAGGATGCCGTACTCGAGTGTTACCGAAGCGATTATAACTGTGCTCAGTCGATCCTGTCAGGGTTTGCCGGGGAATTGGGCCTTGATCGGGAATATGCCCTCAAAATTTCCTGCGGGTTGGGGGCCGGGATGGGCCGGATGGCAGGAGTGTGCGGTGCCGTTTCCGGATCCTTCCTGATCCTGGGAATGGTCTACGGCATGACAGACCCCCTGCGGCAGGAGGACAAGGAGCTGAACTACAGGATGGTCAGGGATTTTGCAGAGAGGTTTAAAAGGAAAAACAGTTCCATCACATGCAGCGAACTCATGGGATGTGATGTGAGCACCGAATCGGGTTTTGAGCAGGCGAAAGCGCAGAATCTTACCGAGACGGTGTGTGAAAAACTCCTGGAGGACGCAGTGGTCATATTGGAGGAGATGATCTGAGGCTTGCTTCGACAGAGAGCTGTAACAAAATCGTACCTTGACACTTAGCGTAAAATATGACCAAAATAACAATACTTTAGGAGGTCGGGGCGGCTCTGCCGGGTTTTATTAAAACGGGGAGGAAAGCTTTGGAAGTGAAGAATCTTCTGCTGGTTGACGATGTCGAGCTCTTCCTTCACCTGGAAAAGACGATCCTCAAGCGAAAGACTTTCTCCATTGACACGGCCAGATCCGGCGCTGAAGCCCTGGAAAAGGCCCGAGCCACCTTGCCTGACCTGATCCTGCTGGACATGTTCATGCCCGACCTGAACGGCGACGAAGTCTGCCGAGCCCTTAAATCCAGCGCAGTTACAAACTCCATCCCCATCATCATAGTCACCATGGACAGCAAATTGGGCAGCAAGGAAAAGTGTATCGAGGCTGGATGCGACGGTTTTATTTACAAGCCGATCAACAAAGAGGTACTGATAACAACTGTAGAAGAGCACCTCGGTATAAGGAAGAGGTGTTTCAGAAGGGTACCGACTCGTCTCGAATGCGGCGTCACCGACAAGGAAGGGGACGCTTCGGCCTGGATCTACAACCTGTCACAGACTGGCGCTTTTATAACGATCGAGGCCGAGCCGGAGATCGGCGCCGACCAGGTGCTCCGGTTTAATATTCCAGGGGCCAAAAGAACGATCCTGACCAAAGCAAAAGTACGGTGGTACGGGCGCCTCGAAAAAGATGGACCCTCAGGGTACGGTGTTGAGTTCACTTCCATCGAAGAGGAGCAGCAAAGAACCATCAGGGCGTTCATAGACGGCCTGCTCGGCTCTCCCTGATAACACTTCATACCACATTGATCAGGCATGGATGGCCCTGTCATTTTCCGGATATTGGTAATTCGAAAGTTCAGGATAACCGGCCGTCAGGCTCCACAGTGAAATCGAAATTGATCTTCGATCCCCCGTCCTCTGCCGAAGAATAGGAAATTTCGCTGAATCGCGCCTTCAGCCCCCCGTCAATTATGAGCACTGTACTCGAGCGCGTTCCATATGCGGGACTGGCAATAAAGATACTGGAGAGCAGGCTCTCCAGTTCAGGACCAACCCCGGTGTCCGGAAGCAGATCATTTTTGAACCTGTTCCTGTGACTGAGCATTCTTTGAAGCAGTTCCGGCTCAGGCCTGTCAGCTCCTGAGAGATAATCATCAAGCTCCCCTGTGATCCTGGCAACTTTCGGCCATGGTGTGTTCAGCAGGTGGTTGGAAAGTCCGTAGGTACCGGGTTCGAGCATCGTGATCTCACCGGTAAGATTGGAGTAATAATAGAGACTTCGGGTATCTCCCACAAGGAGGTTGAAGGGATTATATTCCTCCCTGGATCTGTTCGTGTCCTTAAGAAAAGAGGCCGCGTCCTGATCACCGAGAAGATACCGGGCAGTCAGGACCCCTTTGGACAGAGCGTGATCCCTGTGAGCGGAAAGATCCCGATAATTCGTCACAGCGGCAAACCTGCCTGATATGGTTACACCGAACCAGGTGCCGCCATGAACCAGATCCCTGCCGGCGAGCAGAAATGGGGCTTCCTCCCAGTAAGACGCCTGCGCGGTAGGACGTTCGTAAAACTCGTCGCGATTCCCGGCGAATATCAGCGGATAATCCTTATGTGACCTGAAAGCCAGGGCAATAGTGCACATTGTCTGTATTCTAGCAGATAATTTCTAACGTCAGGGGCAATAGGTGATGGGCAAGAGGCGATGGGCAAGGGGCTTTAGGCTGGAGGCTGTAAGCTGTAGGCAAGGGGCTTTAGGCCGAAGGCTGGCCGTACTGGAAACTCAGAAAAACGTTGCGAGACGCGTGAAGGACTGTTTGAGGCGGGTTGATACAGTCAGCAGCATGCCTTTCAGGAGCCGGATACCAAGTTCGGGTTCCTGACCGAGGAGCATTTCGAAATTCATCCGATTCAAAGTCAGCAAATTGACAGGGTCCATGGCCTCGGCCGAGACTGCCCTGGGAGCCCTGTCCAGAAGACACAATTCTCCAGCGATCGCCCCCTTGCCGTATATGCCGACAACAGCGGGTTTGCCCTCAAACTCGGTCTCCTTTTTAACTTTAATGCGCCCAGATACAACGAAAACCACTTTGTCGCAGCTCTCTCCCTCACGCCACAACAGTTCACCCTTTTCGAGGTGCAGGCAGTGCATGTACGATGATATTTTGAGCAGTTCATTCCCCCCCAGGAATGTAAAGGAGGCGCCGTGTTTTTTTGCACGGTTGCACATAAAGGCTGTGCAGTTGTCGCCTGTGCATTCGTAATCATTCATCGTCTTACTTATCTTCACCTTTCTTGCTGGTCTTCAGTTCCTGGATCTTGTCTTCCATCCGGACCAGCAGGGTTTCGAAACCATCCTTTTTGACGATCTCGGCATAGCTGCTTCTGAAGCTTCTCACCAGGCTTACCTCTTCAATTACGACGTCGTAAACCAGCCATTTGCCGTTGATCAGGGCAAGTTTGTAGTTGATGGGTATTTCCAGGGTCTTGGAAACTATTACTGTGTCAATGACGGCACGCTTTTCTTTTATCTGTTCCTTGATATAGTCTATCTTTTCATCGGAATACTCCTCGATCCGTCCGACATAGGTCGCCTCGAGAAGGTCTGTGAAGAGCTTGACGAATCTTTCCTGTATTTCCGGAGATGCATTTTTCCAGTTCCTGGCAAGCACCCTTCTGGACATGATCCGGAACTCGAACCTCTCCCGGAAAATGTCACTGATCTTTACGCGCTTCGTTTCCAGATCAAGGTCACTTTGCCTCAAGATGCTTATTACGCCATCGAGAGATTCCTTCAGTTGATCGGTGGGGGTTGAGGCGTTGGCGGCTGTCTGCAGGGGAGACATAAGCAGGATCACTAAAATAGCTGCGGCGATATTTTTCATGGTCAATCCTTCCTTGTTTCGTCGGAAAAAGCTGAAAGTCAGGGGTTGAAGGTCTCAATCACCAGGTTTATAAAGTCAAAGAAACGTTCAGGGTCCAATATTTAGCTTGCAACAGTTCAGTTCCAAACGCCCAGCAAGCAATTATTACGATAAAACTACCAAACCTGACCATCAAAATCAAGGCGTATCTTATTTTTTGACCTTTCCCTCCCGGTGCTGTGAGTAGGATTCCCGTATGAAAGTGTAGGGATCAAGGGAGTCCTTCTTGATGGCTTCGTAGGTGTCCTTGTCCAGGGAAAGGGAGTTTATCTTGTCGAGAGCAACCAGTGTATAGGTGTCCCTGTCTTCGAGGTCATCCAGATAGAGCGGGTTGAGGTAATAGGTGTCAAGGCCCAGGCCGATGCCGTCCCGAAGGCTCGTCGGTCCGATAAGCGGGAGTACAAGGTAGAAGCCGTGCCCAACTCCGTAGCGACCCAGGGTCTGGCCAAAATCTTCATCTTTTTTCTTGAGCCCGTACCAGTTTTTTGCCGGATCGAACAGCCCGCCGATACCAATAGTCGAGTTGATAAGAAGCCTGCCCAGCTCGGTCCCTGCGTCCTCGAATTTCAACTGCAGCAGAGAGTTTACAAACCTTATGGGGGTGAAAATATTTGAGAAGAAATTAGAAACTGAAGTCCTGGCCCTTTGAGGCACTATCCTGTAGACCCGCGCTACCGGTTTGATGAGATAGAAATAAAGTTTATCGTTAAACCAGAACATACCCCTGTTTATGGGTTCAAACGGGTCAGATATCGAGGAGGTATCTTCATCGTCGCCAAAGTCGCTGAACTCATCGAGAACATCGTCAGTTGTATCTGCAGGCCCTGTATCCTGCGCCTGGGCAATCGCCAGATTATGGGCCCACAAGCCCGTTCCAGGTAAAGAAACCAGTGAGAGACCCATAAGGACGATCAGGGCGATACCAGTTACAAAAATAAAATGGTTTCTCATGTTATTTACTCTCAAATATGTATTTGCTGACGAGCTCTTCCAGGTTGATGGCCGACTCGGTATCCTCGATCTCCCCTCCGGGTTCGATAAAATCATCCAGCCCTCCCGGAGAGATGTTTATGTACCTGTCGCCGATTATCCCGGCCGTCCGGACAGATGCGATACTGTCTTCCTGCAGCTTTATGCCCTTCTTGATCGAAAGCTCCACAATCGCCTCGAAATCCTCGGAGTCGAGTGTAATGGAAGATACCGTGCCGATACTGACTCCGGCGATCTCGATGCTCGCTCCGTCTTTCAGCCCCGAAACGGAGTTGAATCTGGCATGGAGGGGATAATTATCATTCCCGAAGATATTGATATTGCCCAGTTTTATTGAGATCCAGGTAAAGCTGAGAAAACCGATAAGCATGAATATGCCCACCCCGGTCTCGATATTAAAACGTTTCATAAAAACCAGCCTCCTCTCTCTCACTGGAGTAAATTGGACCAATGTTTTTCTCAACGTAGAACCGTATGGCAGGATTCTCGGACAGCTGAAATTCCTCAGGAGAAACACAGCCTTGCAGCTGCTTTTCCGCCAGCAGTACAACGTAATCGGACAGTTTGAATATCTTTGGCACATCATGGCTCACTATTACTGCGGAGTAATTCAGATTCATCTGTGTTTTGTGAAACAAACGATAGATCTCGGAAGACTTGTTGGCATCAAGGCCCGTGGTCGGTTCGTCAAAGAACACCACTTTTGGATTCAGTACCAGGGCTCGTGCCAAACCAGCCCTCTTGAGCATTCCTCCTGAAAGCTGGGCAGGGTACTTGCTGCCGGCGCCGGACATACCCATCATCTCAAGTTTCTCCTCTACGTTACGACGTATCTCCTCTTCGCCCGCCTCAGTCCTCTCGCGCAGCGGCAGGGCAATATTGTCGTAAATATTCAGGGAATCAAATAACGCAACATTCTGAAACAGAACGCCGAAGTTCATCCTGATCTTTCGAAGCTCCCTCTTGCTGATGTTGGCTATATCCTGGTCGAAGGCCATCACCTTTCCGCTGTCAGGCCGTGCGAGACCCATCATCAGCTTTAGCGTAACGCTTTTTCCTGTACCGCTGGGGCCAACGATCACGGTAGTTGTACCCTCAAAAATAGGCAGGTTGACCTTTTCGAGAATGACCTGATCACCGAAGGCTTTATCAACGTCAATGAGTTCAATTACCTTTTTTCTTTCTTCCTCAGCCATCGTTCCCCTTGTCACTGGATGTCCCGCACCTGAAGAGAGCCAGCTCCCAGGCTGCAAACTGCCATTTAAGGCTCTAAAGCATCATTGCGCTGATCAGATAGTCCCAAACCAGGATGGTTACGGAGGACATGACAACCGCATTTGTGGTTGTTCTGCTGACACCTTCGGCGCCGAAGCCGCCCTCTCTTTCCAGGTGCCGGAAAAATCCTTTGGCTGTACAGATCCATACCACGAGGAGGCCGAAGACGAGGGATTTAATTATGCCCATCTCGACGTCTGCCCACACGGCTGCCGAATACATTCCCTGGAAGTAGGTGCCGCTATTCAGACCGAGCAGGGACACCCCGACTATGAAACCGCCCAGTATCCCGAGCATGTTAAAGATGAATGTCAACAGAGGCATGGAAAGGATACTTGCCACGAACTTCGGAACCATGAGAAATTTGTACGGGTCGATAGCCATGAGTTCCAGGGCGTCTATCTGCTCGGAGTTCCTCATAATGCCGATCTCGGCGCACATGGCCGACCCGGCACGGCCAATGACCATGAGTGCCGTCAGGACCGGACCCAGTTCTCTTAAAAGGCTTACAGCCACCGCCGAACCCAACAGGCCTTCTGAACCGAACTTTTGAAGAGTGTAATATCCCTGGAGCCCGAGGACCATCCCGGTGAATGTCCCTGTAAACAGGATGACGAAGACCGATTTGGCCCCGATAAAGTACATTTGTCTTACTATTGCCTTTATGTTGTAGGGCGGCAGAACGATGCAGACAGTGCAGTAAAGGAGGAACACGCCCATCCTTCCCCACATCTCCAGGTAGTGAAGGACAGAGTCGCCAACTCCTTCAAGGTACTTGAGCATATTAATTATCCGCCATACCGATCGGCCTCCCGGCTCATTTGAGGAACGGTTGATACTACATCAATTTCACAATAAATACAACAAATCTAACAAGAATGCACCAAAAAAATGTGAATTTTCAAAGTTGATGACTTTGTAAAAAGTCATCAACGCGTTCTTTAAAGGACGCCCGAATCAATTACTTGCAGCGCAAGTTGTTGATTCGAGAGGAAAGTGAAAATGACACTTTTCGCTTTCCGAGGAGTAAAAAGCCACTCATGGACTTTTTACGACACTATCAATACTGATGACTTTGTAAAAAGTCATCAACGCGTTCTTTAAAGGACGCCCGAATCAATT
>CAYVSA010000064.1:0-10858 GCA_964454175.1 uncultured Pseudomonadota bacterium | reverse complement strand
TCTCACCAGACCCACGAAACGATGACACCAAAACTGTTTTTCCGGACTTTTGGTACCGCTTTGAAGCCTTTTCGGGGCATTGTAAATATCCGGCTGCTGATAATCCCGATGGCCGCACCTGCAAGGACGTCCACACCGTCGTGCCTGTCGGCCTCGACCCGGGTCCAGGCCACATAGGAGGCTGCGGCGTAAGCAGGTAAGCCGTACTTCCAACCGTATCTTGTCTGGATAAAAGAAGCCCCCTCGAAGGAAACAGATGTGTGTCCGGAGGGGAAGGAATCGTCCCCGGAACTATCGGGCCTCTGCTTGTTAATGAGGGTTTTAAGAGAGTAAGTAATACCAAGATTTAGCAGGAAGGATCTTGAGAACTGCCCCACACCCTCCCTGTCTTTGAGAATCACTGCCGCCCCGAAACCGGCCGCAGGGATAGCCACCATGAGCAGGTCGCCGTTCTTTTCGGTCCTGCTTCTGGCAGCAGCACCTTGCGGAAGCAAGACAGAAAGGAAAAACAGAATTATCAACGAGCTCACGGCCTTTTTTGCCTTGAGGCCGTTGTTTAGTTGAAAGGGGAGTGACATGTAACTGAACTTTCTCCTTTCTATCCTGGTGTCAGAGCGTACAAGCTTCTTTAAATTATCTCCAATAACTTTATCCGGAATATATTATATGCCATTTGAGATTACAAAAAAGGGGCCGCTTAAGCGGCCCCTTTTCCTGGAAAAAGTGTATCGGTAAATGCTGTTACTTCTTGTGGACCTTCGGTGCCTTCTTGGAAGCCCACTTCTTGTCCCGGCCCTGGTGGCAGGCGAGACATGCGTAATCAAGACTGACGAACCCCTGCGCGAAGGTCGTCTTTTTGCCGTCTTTTTCAACAGTTTTGATCATGTTCGCATCGGCGTCGGTGTTGATCTTGAAGATGTGTGTCCTCACGTCACCGGTGTAGCTTGCCACACTGATAGCCGATTTGCTGGCCTTGGGCATGTGACACTCGATGCACTCCACCTGGGTTCTGCCGTGAAGCGTCTTGGCGAATGACTCAGCCTGCTCCTCGTGGCAATCGGCACACTTGGCCTCTACGAGGACGGCCCGTTTATGCGGGTCGTGGCACTCGACACAGGAAAGGTCCTTGTGAACGCCCGCCAGCAGCTCGTTGATCTGCTCGTGGTGGCGGATGAAGCCGCCTTTTGCTGGCGGATAAGGGCCGATACCGCCCCTCTGGTGGCACTTGCCGCAGGCTTCGGCCGATGTGTCGGCAGGTATTTTTACGCCCTTTGGGTTGGCGATGTGTGCACTCCCGGCGCCGTGACACTCCTCACAGCCGATGCCGTCTTCAGCCCAGGTCCCGATCATACCGGGCAGCCCGTCCTGGTGGCCTTCAGACTTGTAGGCGGTCATGTGGCAGGGGCCGCACTTGTAGGGCTTTTTCTCGCCCTTGTGATAGAAGGACCAGCTTCCGTCTGCCAGATTATACTGAGTCTTTGCCTCGGACCCGTCCTTGGCTGCCGTGATGATATAACCGTTCTTGTCAATGAAGCGTGCCTTCCAGTTGGCTCCGCCGATAACGTAGGAGACGTCCTCCCATGCCCAGCCCTGGGGCAGGGGCAGCTTGGCATATCGTGCCTTCTCCATCTTCCTGAGCTTCCATGGGTGTCCACTCGACTGCCAGAAATTATATTCATCCTGGTGGCACTCGAAACACTTGTCAGACCCCACGTACTGGGCCGCCATCACCGGAGCGACACTCAAAAGAAGCATCCCCCCGAGGGCAACCAATAGAGCAATTCGTTTCATGGTCTTCCCTCCTTTTGCAACGCCCCTCTGCAAGACAGGGCAATTCAACGGCAAGGTCGCACACCACCACTAGCGGTTAAAATTCAATTTAATCAGATTTCCCCCAACAAGAAGATCAGTTCCTGAGGGGTATTATGCAAGAATGTAACAGAAATTGCCAGATATTCCAGATTAGTTAGATTAACAGGAATTAGCGTTCTGTGAAGGAAAATTCACAGATCATAAACGCTGATTTTATCAGGTGTTCAGGTGGTTGCTGAAGAATTCGAGGCAGTCGACGACCTTGCTCCCGGCCTCGGTCAGTCTATAGGATTTGTCAGAATCCTGTTCGATAAGCCCTGATTCCTTCAGGACTTTGAGGTGGAAGTTGACTTTCGTGTGATCTTCGATCTCCAGGTCCCGTGTGATCTCCATGAAACGCCTTTTGACCTCCCTTCGGAGCAGGAGTATTATCTTTCGCCTGATAGAGTTGGCGAGGCTGCTGAATGTGTCGTCCATATCCAGGAAGGTTTTACACGATAGAAATCGGGCTTCCTCCAGGTTTCTCCCAACGACACTCAGCAGCTCCTGAATCTTGAAGGGCTTGGATATATAATCATCTGCTCCCTGCTTCATGGACTCAACGGCATTGTCCACAGTTGAAAAGGCCGTCATCACAACAATGCGCGTATTCGGAGACTCTTCCTTGAACAGGCGCAGAGCGCTCATGCCGCCCATTCCGGGCATTATCAGATCGATCAGTACCAGGTCGAAATCTGCATCCGATGCCAGTTCAAGGGCTGTTTCGGCGTCATGTACAGCGTCCAGGTCGTAACCCTCCTGGCCAAGGATCTCGCTGATCGACTCCCTCAGTTCGGTGTCGTCATCAACTATCAATATCTTGTTCATTGGTTTGATCCCTTTCAGAAAAGATGAGCTTTACTGTTGTGCCCTGACCGGGAGTGCTGGAAATCTCCAGGTCTCCGCCGTGCATCTGCATGATGCCGTAACAGATGGAAAGTCCAAGCCCTGTCCCCGCACCCACCTCTTTTGTCGTGAAAAAGGGATCCAGCACACGATCCAGATCACCAGGCTCGATGCCTGATCCGCTGTCAGACACGCTCATTACGGTGCGCCCCTTCTCAACTCCCGCATGGATCGCTATCTTCCCCCCGGGGGGGGTGGCGTCCATCGCGTTGATGAGGATGTTTAACAGGGCCTCCTCGATCTTCCACGGAACAGCAAGGACAGTAGGACTGCCGTTTAATTTTACTGAAAAGTCGTAATCGTTCTTTCGTGGACCCAGAAGATACATCACACTTTTTAATGTTTCTTCAGAGCCGATCTCGGTAAACTCCAAATCTCTTTCACTGGAAAAATTAAGAAGCTCCTGCGTGATCTTTGAAGCTCTTTCCAGATTTCTTTCAACAGCCTGGATCCTTTTTTCCTGGCCACCCAGAAGGCCTTTTTTCACGAGATCCCTCTTGATCATTTCAAGGTTAAGGGAGACATTTGAGAGCGGGTTGTTAACCTCATGGGCTACTCCGGCGGCCAGCCTGCCTATAGCACTTAACTTTTCCGACTGGGCAAAGCGGCTGAGCCTTTCTTCGATCTCGGCCTTTCTCTCCTCATCGAATATGTAAAGAGCGTTCATCATGAAGTGAAGGATCAAAAAGGCGCTCAGTCCGCGAAATAGCTCTATGGGTACGTTCACTATAGGAATAATAGTCCCGGAGGGGATTATACTGGTGAGTAGCCCGTAAATAATGAGTGTACAACCTGCCCCGATGAAATTTCGGGCACCTTTTATACTGACGTCCCGCACTGAGGTCGAGAAAAGTACAAATCCAGTACCGGACAGGAGTGCTCCGGGAAGACCGACAAGCTTTCTGACACTGAAGTCAGCCCAGCTGAAATACTCCATACTGAGGGTACCTTTCATGGAGACAGCAAGGGGCAGTAGAATACCGACAACCAGAATGTAGAAAAGGACATACGATTTTCTTTTACCGGCGGTTTCAGGTTTGATAATACTGGCACCGAAAAACAGGAGAAAGAAAAAAGATAACGAGACCATCGTCAGTTTGAAAATGCTTGCCGTGAGAAAGAATGTGTCGGGCAGGGGAATGGGTTTGAGCCTGAAAAACATCTCCAGCCATTCGTGTGCTGCGTGAAAATATGCAAAGAGGGCGAATATCCAGAGATATTTTGCGATACTCAGGCTGCTGAGCCTTCTGTTGCGGGAGGTTATTGCTACCCCGATGGCAAAAAAGGAGCCTCCGTAGAAGAGGTACAGCAAGAGGATGTAGAAGGTTTGCTCCATAAGGACACATTAATCGATGTCAGGTTAAAGTTAAAGACACGATTATGGATTTGAAAGGCAAAAATAACTGCGTGAGTGTTGCAAAAATACACCAACCGCCAAGTACTGTTGTAATAATAACACACTATTTCTCTGGCAGGCACTCTACTGGATGACCGGATAGAGTGCGATACGGTTAGTTAATAAAGAAAAAGTACTTAATGGCGCCGGCTGCTGCGTTGATCCCGATCTTGGCTGGAAGTTGTAAATAACTGTTAAAACAGTGAGTTATGGTTATTAATTATGCAAATCAGGCCAGCCCGCTAGAGGGATCCAGGTTGTCGGTGATTTTACCCTTCGTGTTGCCCGTTGAAATTAACTTTCTACATATTGACGGCACAGTTGTTGCTAAAAACTTCCCAGGCGCCGTTAACCGGAACGGTCCCGATAAGTAACTTTCATATTTAATGAGGAGCGGTCACCATGGGACTGATCAGACATGCGAAAAGATTGTATGAGGCGGTTTATGAAAGAGTTACGGGCCATGCCGGCAAGAGAGGCATACCATTGTATATGGGGGCAGGTGCTAGTGCCTGTCCAAAGATGACGTTTCACTGGCACCCGCCAGTCACGGCTGTTCCATCGGCAGTCGGGGGAAAGGAAGTCACCATATTGAGGCGCTGGATAAACAAGCTTGGTTCGAAGAAGAGATCGGCCTGAAAAACGCTAATCTTCAGCATTAATGAAAAAGAGCCGATCTTGAACAGACCGGCTCTTTTATTCGGTTCATACCTTGATCCGGTCCATCAGTTCTCTCTTTCCAGAATAAACAGAAGCTGGTTTTCGATCACGTGTTCATTGAGGCCGGTGCATATTTCGGCAATACGGCCGTCGAAAGGTGCAGTGATTGCGTTTTCCATCTTCATGGCCTCGATATTGGCTATTTCTTCACCCTCGTGGATGATGTCGCCAACGTCGATATCGCCGCGCTTCGGGTTGCCGAGACGCCAGACGGACCCGGTGATGGGTGATCCCACTTCGACCTCCGTCCTTGCCATACGGACCTCGACTTTGATCACGCGGGGTGTTTCCACCGTGAATACCTTTGTCTGGTTGTTGATCTTGAGGACTACTGGAATATATCCCTCGAACTCTTCACCTACGGATATAAGTTCAACTGTATGAGGTTTGTCCCGCAGGTAAAACTCAACACTCTCACCCGGACTGGACAGGCCCGAGTGCCAGACCTTTGTCGGCAGGACCAGGGGTGCTTCACCATAATCCTCCCTGAACTGAAACATTTCCGAGGTGTCTTTGGGGTGCATCAGGTAGAGTATGAACTCCTCTTCAGAAGGCTCCCAACCCAATTTGGCGGTAAGGTCTGCCCTGGTGGCATCCAGGTCCTCGTCCTTGACGGAGTCAAGGGGAGAGTCGGCAACCCTCTCGACGATCCGTTCGCGCCACTGATCCTGGAATGCGCTCTCGTAGACCCAGTCGTCGGGCCATCCTGCGGGCAGCTTTCCGTACCGTCCCATGAGCAGGTTGTGAAAATCACCCGGTGCGGTGTGGAAAAACTCCATAAGCTCTGCTTTTTCCTCGGGGCTGAGCCTCTCAAGGTCCTGGTCCACTTCCTCCACGAAACGAGTGAGGAGAGCAATGAGCCTGTTGACTCCGGCCAGACCGAACTCTGCTGCGTACCTGTTGACGGTTCCACTGCAGGTAACCCATGTGATCTGCGAACCGGGAGTGACGTCAAAGTACTTGATGATATTGTTGTAAAGGGACATGACCTTCAGGACCTGCGGCATGAGGTGAAGGAAACCGCCTTTTTCGGCTTGTTCGAAAGAACTGGGAAATGCCCCGCCCGGCATCCTGTGCTGTACGACTGAGTGATCAAAACCCTTGAAGGGTGACTCAGCCCAACCGTACTGGCGCACCCACTCCCTTGCCTTTTGTACCGCCGCCTCTGCTTCGGGCCTGTTGAGCTGAACATCGATCCCTGCCTCTTCCAGGTATGCCTGGAGGGAGAGGATGGGGGCCTGCCCGTAGAACCTGGTCAGCGAGTCCTCCTGGGCGTCAAGGAGCTTTGCGCCGGCCTGAGCCGATGCCAGCAGGGCTGGTAGTGCGAGACCGTCCGTTGCGTGGCGGTGATACTGAATTACCATCTCGGGGTACTTCTGCAAGAGAGCGTCCACAAGTTCCCTGATCCGTTCGGGGCTCCCTACTCCCGCCATGTCCTTGATGCAGAAGATCATCTCGTCAACACCGCCGCAAAGGTTCACGATATCCTCTGCGACATCAAGGTAGTATTCATTTGACGCCCAGTCAGATTGGGTAAATGATACGGATGGCTGGAACAGCAGGCCGCGCTTCATGACGACTTCGCAGATCGTTCGCATATTACGTACGTCGTTCAGGAAGGAAAAACAGCGCCAGATGTCTACGTCAACACGCTCCACAACGTACTCGATAACGTTTTTAGGGTATGGCCGATAACCCCATAGATTTGTCTCCCTGACCAGTGTCTGGAGAAGGACATTCGGCATCTTTTCCCGGAGTATGGCTGTTTCCTCGAATGGACTCTCCCTCCTGTTGAGTATACCCACGTGCCATCGTGCCCCCCCGTGGACTTCGGCGCTGAAAAGCCCCATGTCCTCGTAGCTGTGAGCCATGGTAGCAAGGTCGTGGATACGCAGCCTGTTTTTAAAATCCGACTGGCCGGCGTCCCTCATGCCGGTTGAGGTAAAGGCCACTCCGGGCAGGGCACGTGCGTTGTTGACGATCTGGGCCGGTGTCATGCCTGTCTTGAACCTGATCATTTCACTCATAATAATTCCTCACACCCAGGACCGCGGTCCCAGAGCAGAAACCTCAGCAAGATATTTTGCTATCTTCAGGAGCTCATCCTCTGTTCCCGGTTCCCTGAAGGTCTGTACGAGATCCTGGTGGTTCTCCTCAATAAATCTGGTAGTGAATTCGCCGGACCGGAAGGCAGGGTCGCGGATGATGGACATCAGAAGGGGTTTTAAGGTTTTTACGCCTTCAACCCTGAGGCTTCGTCCCAGAGCCCGGTCCATAACGTTAAGGGCGTCCTCCCTGTCGTGTCCGGCACTCATTATCAGCATCAAAAGCGAATCGTAGTAGGGGGGTACTGAAGCACCGTGGTAGACACCTGTAGCCACACGAAGGTTAGGGCCATCGGGTGTGCGAAGTCTCGTTATGGTTCCGAAGGAAGGGCCGAAGGTCTCGGGGTCCTCGGCATTGAGTCTGACCTCTATGGCCCAGCGGTTTGGCTTGACGTTGTCCTGGTTGATGTGCAGCGGCCTGCCTTCAGCAACGTCGAGCATCAAGTTGACGAGATCGTGACCGGTCGTAAGTTCTGTTATGCCGTGCTCCACCTGCAGCCTGGTGTTGACTTCCAGGAAATAGTATTTTCGTGTATCGGTGTCGAAGATAAATTCCACGGTCCCCGCAGACTGGTAGCCAATTGAACTCATCAGCTTTACGGCCTGGCCGCAGATCTCCATGCGCAGATCGTTGTCCAGGCAGGGAGATGGTGCTTCTTCAAGGACTTTCTGGTTGCGCCTCTGGATGGTGCACTCGCGTTCGTACAGATGGACGAGGTTACCCAGTTTGTCAGCCAGGATCTGGACTTCAATATGTCTGGCGTTCTGGATGAATTTTTCCAGGATGAGGCTTCCGCTGCCGAAGGCTTTTTCCGCTTCGGAACTAGCCTGGGACAGAGCCTGTTCAAGGCCCTCGGCCCGATCCACTCGCACGAGACCACGTCCTCCTCCGCCGGATGCAGCTTTGATCATAACAGGGTAGTCCACTCCCGATTCGGTCATCCAGGACAGGACATCGGCAGCCGAAGTGACTTCCTCCCTTCCTGGTATCGTGGGAACGCCGGCTTTCTGGGCCGCTTTCCGGGCCAGGGCCTTATCCCCCATATTCCGGATAACCTCAGGCTGAGGTCCCACCCATATCAACCCTGCATCAAGGACCATCTGGGCGAACTCGGCGTTCTCGGCAAGGAACCCCCATCCGGGGTGAATGGCGTTGGCGCCGGACTCAAATGCTGCCCGCAGAATGTTCTCCATGTTAAGGTAGGAATCAGCAGGAGGCGCCTCACCGATGTGGACAGCTTTTTCCGCCATGAAAACGTGGTGGCCCAGGCGGTCGGGAGTACTGTAGACGGCAGTAGTAGGGATCTTCCGGTCACGGCACGTATGCATAACCCTGACAGCAGAAACCCCCCTGTTGGCGACCAATAGCCTCTCGATTTTCTTGATCTCGCTCACCTTGTATCTCCTTTAACTACTAACTACCAACCCCGTCCTGAATCGAAGTGACTCCGGGTTGAATTAATTGCGACACCGCGCGCTTTGCCCTTCGCGACGCTCTTCGCTGCACTTCGATAATGATGGTTGCCCAAGGCCCGGACAGGGCCTCTTTCGAATCCATCCTGAGGATGGCTGGCTCTATTTCCGGGGACGCTGAATGTTATATTGGCAGGCTTCTGAAAGCAAGGGAAAATCAGAGAGTATTTGATGACTTCGGGGAGCACAGGAAGCTGCATCAGCCCTTCAGATTGCCGTTGCCTTTGCATCTTGCTGAGGCGGTTACGTGTGGGGGCGTAATAGATCGTAAGGGTTCTAGTCAGTCTGAAAATGGAGGAGCTGCAGGGAAGGTCCTGCGCCTTCCCTGACAGCTTGCCCCCAACTGCCATGGAGGGTTGCCATGGTTATTACTTACCTGGTGGCTGCCTCAGTCTGAAACTTTCTCAGATAGTAGTCGCGATGGTAGTAGTTATTCTCTGCTTCGGCCCGCTGATATCTGACGAATATGGAAAGGTTCAGGAGGTCGGTCGCCACGGTTTTGACGGTAGTGGCGAAGGGTTTTCCTGATGTTCCGCCAACTCTTCTGATTCCAGCCAACGTTCCGTCTGCGTGTACGATCCCTTTCATGATGTTCCTCCTTGCTAGTGTTTCTGCTGCTGTTAAATGTTGATCCTGAGGGTGGTGCCTGTTCAGGATCGTGCTCTTACCTGGCTATATGGCAAGGTCCGTGCCATGTTCTGGATCGGTCTGTCGAAATTACCCGCAGTCATGCATGAAAATTTAAAAATGTGTTTTAAAAGATATTTTCTTTATATTACAGAGCGTTAGGATAAAGGGACTAATGGGATTTCACGAAGTGCAGTCAGGTCGACTGTATACTTTACACGGTATTTCCCGGAAATAGCAGGGTTCAGCACCTGTGTGCCAGTTCAGGTACAAAAAAACCCCTTTAACTTCCAGAACTTATAATAAAATGCCTAAAATTATGTCATAGATGGCACAAATGCTGTGCAGTGTCTTTTAATAAAATATCAGATGATCATTTTTTCAGGTAAATATGCGATTTTTTACTTTTAAGTGTCAGGCAGGAAACTGAACTTTTGACCCACGTCAAAGCCCCTCTTTAGAAGGTTTGCTAGATAAAGACTATATCAAGGAAGAGTTCTATCCAATTCTCATTCACAGCAAGCTGAAAGGAGGGGAACATGTCACGAAGATCCGCTTTCGTTATCTTTTTCTTCGGGACACTGGTGTCAGCCCTGATATTCCTCATCCTCACCGTGGATTTTCACCGAAAACAGGAGAAGTTCACTCACGTGAGCGATCTCACCGAGGATGTCATTGCAGGGAAGAACGTGTGGAAGAAGTACAACTGCAACGACTGCCACACGATTCTGGGGTTTGGAGGGTACTACGCACCAGATATGACCAAGGCGTACTTCCGTCTTGGCCGCAGCAATATCATTTCCATAGTCACCGCGCCTGAGAAGGTCTACAAGGATTCCTTCAGGAAGATGCCAAACCTGGGAGTCACACACGAGGAGGCTGAAAGGCTCGTCGATTTCTTCAAGTGGGTGGGCAACATCGAGAACAGGCATTGGCCGCCCCAGGACGAAAAGTACGTGACGGCCTACCGTGCCAGGGAATCGGGCAAGAAGCTGCCATCAAAGACTGACGTCGTCCTTGGCGTCTGCGGCGGCTGCCACTCCTTTGAGAACCAGGGAAGAGATGTCGCAGGTGATTTCAACGATATTGCCCAGGATATAGACTACGACAGGGAGACCCTGGTCAGGTTTATTCTGGATCCCGAATCCGTTAACCCGAATGTCGGAATGCCGGCGCAGGACGTCTCCAGAGAAACTGCAGGGGTCATCGCCGATTTCATACTGAGCCTTAAGTAAAGGAGGTGGTGAAAATGATCCAGTACGAAAGCCAAAAAGTTGCCTTTCCATACATGGCGCTGTCTCTGGTCCTGTTCGTTCTCCAGGTAATTATGGGCATATGGCTGGCTATCAACTACGCATTTGCCCTGCCGCAGTCGCTGGTGGATGTTTTCTCTTTCGCCACGTCAAGGGCCATTCACACAAACCTCCTGGTTGCCTGGATGCTTCTCGGTTTCATGGGAGGTGCTTACTTCATCCTGCCGGTTGAAACAAAAGGGGAGCTTTTCAGTACCAAAATCGGGTACGTGCAGCTGGTAGTCTTCGCCGGGACGGCGGTAACGGCTGTTATCGGGTTCCTTTTCGGGTGGACACAGGGTACGCCACTTCTGGAGATCCCGCCCGCACTGGACATACTGGTGGTCATCGCCGCTCTCCTGTTCGTCTACAACGTAGCCATGACGATCTTCAAGGCTAAAGAAAAGACGCTGGTTCAGTGGCTGCCGCGTGGCGGAGTCACGCTCCTCGCGCTTATGTATCGTTTCCGGCCGTCATTCTGTCCCTCT
>CAYVSA010000063.1:9692-10867 GCA_964454175.1 uncultured Pseudomonadota bacterium | reverse complement strand
ACCTGGGATATCCTCTCGCCGTCGCAGTGGACTGTTTCGTCGAGGGAAGCGATGTCGGGGGTCAGGGTTGTCCCCCTCTTTTTTGCGAGAGGAGCCATCCGGGTGGTAACCTTCCGGACTATTTCAACCAATTGAGTGTCGGCCATATCCATGGGCATCCTGCCCGTTTCTATCCTCGTCAGGTCAAGCATGTCGCTGATCAGTTTGCCCATCCTGTAGCAGGAATCCAGCGTCTCTTTGACCACGTCGCCCTGCTGCCCGGTCATCTCACCGGCAAAACCATCCCGGAGACCCTCCAGGTAGCCCTCCACCACTGTCAGGGGAGTTTTAAGCTCGTGGGTGGCTATTCCCAGGAAATTTGATTTGAGCTTGTCAAGTTCCATGAGCTTTTCGTTTGCGGCCTGCAGCGAGCTGTTTATCCTCACCAGCTCGTCGTTGGCCCGGTCCAAGGCGGTGGTCCTGTCCTTAACCATCTCCTCCAGGTGCTGATGGTAGTCGTCAATTTCCTTCCGGGAGTTCTCCAGGTCCATGATCATGCTGTTAAAAGCCTCTGACAGCGCGGCTATTTCATCATATCCCTCGACCTCCAGGGGCTCCGGGAAGGCTCCTGATCCGACTCCCTTGATCCCCTTAGTCAGCTTGTCCAGTGGCCCTGCAAGACGGTTGACGGCGGTGAGCAGCACCATGAGCCCCACCAGGTAGACTACGAAACCATTGAGGGCAATGAGACGCGTCACCCTGGCGATGATGGTGTGGACTTCGGAGATGTCAAAGCCCATGAGGAAGAACAGGGGGGATTTTTTCAGGGAACCGGGTACGGGGCGGTAGACTTCAAGAACGTCCTTGTACGTGTGAAACCTGGGAACATTATCATCAAGCCCGTAAAGCTCGCTCAGGGGAAGAGAGTTACTCTCATCGGGCCGGACAGTCGTGCAGCTGCTGGCAAGGATCCTGCCATCACTGCCCAAGAGGATGGTGTAGAGGACATCGGGGTCAGAGCAGACCCTGCCCATGACATCGAGAATTTTTTCGCGGTCCTCTTCCCCTTCCAGAAGCCCTGAAAGATCGCTTACCACGAATCTGCTGGTGGAGGCGGCGAGGCGCTTGGCATCGTCAACAACGAAGTGTCTTGCCCATGACACTATGGAAAGCCCGATGAGGAAGACCGCGGACAG
>CAYVSA010000063.1:0-9592 GCA_964454175.1 uncultured Pseudomonadota bacterium | reverse complement strand
GAGGTCTTTCAGCCGAGGTGACGCAGGACCTTGTCCACCACCTCCACTGCCTTGAACGGTTTTGTTATGTACTCTACCGCTCCGAGGGCCGTTGCCCTGTCCATATCCTCCCTGCTCTTTCTGGCAGTAAGCATGATGACCGGAATATTTTCAGTATCCGGGGAGCTTTTTAGTTTTTCGAGAACTTCAAAACCGTCCATCCTGGGCATCATTATGTCCAGGAGGACGAGGTCGGGCTTCAGTTCAGATATCTTTACCATGGCCTCGACGCCGTCAAATGCTATCTGCACATCAAGTCCCTTGGAAAGGAACAGGAATTGAAGCATCTGGGTCAGAGACGCTTTGTCTTCAACTACTAGGACGGTTTTTCTGGCAGATTCCATTCGCCGATTCTCCCAAAGCACAGGCGTAAAACACACTTCCGCGGATTTTTCAAACTATAACATTGATAGATGGAAAACCCCCTCGATTTGTAAATCCTATCACAAATCCGGCGCCAAGTTAAATAATAAGCCATTTCTGGCTGACAAAATGAGAATCTTTTGAGGCTTTGACGAGGAAATCCATAGATAAGGAAATGCTACTGTTGCGTAAGAGCAAACTTTCAGCTAGATTGGTTGGGATTTCCTGCACTGTTGAATTGAGGATTTGGTGTGATCATAGAAAAGCTGCTCGATTATACAAAAAAGATCAGGGTCAGGGTCCTCGGGCTCGTGGCTCTGAGTGTGTTCATACCATCCCTTGCCAGCGGATGGCTGGCACTCAAGTACCTTGATGAAACCATAAAAGTCCAGGTGTTAAGGGATGTGTCCCTTCACACCGAGAGGACTGGAACCCTCATCTCCGACTGGCTCACCAAAAGATCCCTCGATATTAGAGCCTTTACCTCCTCCTACCTCCTCAAGGAGGAAATTGGGACACTTCTCCAGAAGGGCAACAGCAGGCAGATAAGGAGATCGCGCGATACTGTTGACAAGTACCTGGCCTACCTGCTGGAAGACAACCCCATATTTAAGAGCTTCCTGGTTATATCTACAGACGGTCGGATCATCGCCAGTCGACCGGCCAAAGCCAGCCTCAACTCAAAAGAGATCAACTTCAAGGACTTTTCCGGCACCGAACCGATCATGCTGGAGATCAAGGACAAGGATTCAGGGAGTGTACTGATAGCCCAGACAGTGGGCGATGGCACACCTGGTAAATCAGCTGTATTCATAGCCACCCTGGACGCAAGAAACCTTCTCAAGTTTGTCGGTGTTGACCCGCCGGCATATTCGTGGGCCTACCTGGTCGATGTGGACGGTAACATAAAAGGCACGCCTGAGCCGCCAACAGCAGGGACCGTCGCTCCGCAATCGCTCAAGGCCCTTTTTCTCAACCCTGGCCAGCCCAGGGAGTACAAGGGTATGGCCGGCAAGCAGGTGATAGGTACGGGCCACCTCATCTCCCACCTGCCTTGGTTTGTCGTTCTGGAAACATCAAGGGACAGAGCTTTCGTTCCCCTCAACAGGTTCCGAAGGCAGGTGATCATGCTTGCGCTTCTTATCTCTGTGATCCTGCTCATTCCGGCACTGTTCCTCGCGAGAAACATCGTCCTCCCTCTGGAGGAGCTCTCAAAAACCTCCCGGAAAATACGTGGGGGAGAACCGGGCCTTGAAGTGTCTTTTCACACCAGCGGGGAGCTCGGGGAGCTGGTTGACTCCTTCAATTCCATGTCCAGGAGCCTGAGACAGAGTATGGAAGAACTATCTGCCGCAAACAGCCAGCTCATGGTTCTAACCATCACCGATCCCCTGACGGGCCGCCACAACAGGCGGTACATCGTTGACAGGATCGACAGTGAACTCAAGCTGGTAAAAAGATCCAACCGCCCCATGTCGGTGGTCATGCTGGACCTGGACAAGTTCAAGGGCTACAACGACAGATATGGTCACATCTCAGGTGACGAGGCCCTCAGGAACATGGGTGATCTGCTCGAGGAAAAAACCAGGGAATCCGATGTG
The DNA here is from genome assembly GCA_964454175.1 of uncultured Pseudomonadota bacterium. Classification (GTDB taxonomy): domain Bacteria; phylum BMS3Abin14; class BMS3Abin14; order BMS3Abin14; family BMS3Abin14; genus CAYVSA01. Next base: position 7,589 of record CAYVSA010000063.1, on the reverse strand, counting down.
GTTGCCAGGTACGGCGGAGAAGAATTCTTGATCATGCTTCCTCACACAGACAAGGAAGGCGCCGTGCGGGCGGCGGAAAAACTGAGAACAGCCGTCGAAGCGACGGTATTCAAACCAAAGGGCGAGGAAACCCGGATCACTGTCAGCCTCGGTGTTGCCACGGCCCCGGAGGACGGGCTCAAGTTCGTTGACCTGGTAGAAGCTGCTGATATCGCCATGTACGCGGCAAAAGATGCAGGGAGGAACAAAGTCTTCGCCTTTAGTGAACAACTGAGTCGTGAATCCAGCCCTCGATCCCGCGGGGAGTCTTCACAAAAAACCAGCGGCCCCTCTGCTCGAAGCCCTCGACAACCGTCCCGTAAGAAAGCGAGCCCTTCCGCGAAGAAGACTTCGAAGGCCCGGACCTCAAAAGAGCGGACCTGACGGAAACAGTCAGGGTGTGGGGGTCGATGCGTTTAAAATCGTCGTAGGTGGCCGAAACCAGATCGAACAGGTACGCGGCTCCGCCCGGGTTGTTGTTCTCTAGTTCGGCAGTCCCGTCCTTGAGGAACTTTCCGGCAAGATCCAGATACTCTATGGCTGCATCGTTGTACGCGTCGCCGGCGATCCTGTCCACTATGACCCTGGCTTCGGCAAACATCGCCGCGGCCTCCGTTGGCGAGGCCAGGCCCTGGATCCTCGACCGGATCCGGACGACCTCCTTGATGGCATTGTCCCTTGCCGTTTCCACAGACTGAACCTTTTTTTCCAGAAGACCGTTCTGAAGCTTTAAACCCTCTGTTTCGGCGATAAACATGGCCATTCTGGCCCTGACCTGGGAAGGATCACCCTCCCAGGAGGCCGCAGGGTATTTCTTTATATTGATCTGGACCCTGTTTATCAGGGGGGATATCTTGTTTTCCAACCTCCATGTCTCGGTAGTGTCGTTCCTCTTAAGGTGGTACTCCATTTCACCTACCAGGGCCAATGCCTGCCCGTACTCGCTGGGGGCTACCCTGAGAGCATCATCCCTGGCTTTATCAATGAAAGTCCTTCTTTCCACAACCGTTCTGGCGACCTCATCGTCAGCCGGCATTTTCCTGAAGTTCTGGAGAACCGTGCAGCCGCTGGCCAGCAAAACAGCAGCCAGGAATATAACCGCTAGATAAAAAGAGCAATTTTCAGGAAAAACCGTGATGGAGCGACCTGTGGAATTTCTCATCAGCGCACCCTTGCCTCCAAATATTTTCTGGCCTCATCAAGAACCTGTCCGGATCGGCTTCTCAGTACGAGTCTGACCCTGAAGTTATTGCTCCTGTCCATTATTGGGTAGGAACCTATTTTGACTTCCGGGAATTTATCCTGAGCGGCCGCAAGTATACCAGCAATTTCAGATTCGTATCTATCAGTAAACAGCTGTTCTTTCAGGAGGGGCTCGCCCTCGAACCTTTTCTCCAGGGCCGGGAACATGGACTTGATAAGTTTTGGAATGCCCGGCAGGGATACGATGTTGCCCGCAATGAAGCCCGGCGCTGCCGTCAGGGGGCTCTCCACCAGCTCCGACCCGGCCGGGAGCATCGCCAGGTCCCTCAAAGCGGGAGAAAGCCTTCCCCCTACCCTCTCCTCCAGCATGCTAATGATCGTTTTATCCTCGAGGAGTTCGACTCCAAGTACCCTGGCAACGGCCCGCCTGGTGAGATCGTCGTGGGTAGCTCCGATTCCGCCCGTAGTTACTATCCAGTTGAATTTATCCCTCATCCAGTTCAGGTGCCCGACGATGAAGTCGAAGTCATCCGGCAGAACGCAGCTGTAGCGAAGATCTGCACCCAGTCTTGCGAGCTGCTCTGTTATCCACGGTGTGTTCTTGTCGGTGATCTCTCCGAGGAGTACCTCGTCGCCTATAACCGCCAAACCGACTGTTTTCAGGGTGTTATTCGTGTCCAGGATCCAATATCCCCCTCTCCTCAATCCTCTCCCACCAGGGGAGAGGAGTAATCATGGTCCCTCCCATGTGGCACGCCGCAGCTTAATGCGAAGGCTGTTCAAGGGAGGGGAATAAACCAATGCTTTAAAGTTACATTGACACTGATACCTTACCACCATATCAAAAAAATTTTAATTGCTTTGACAGCCACGACGATTTGGGCTAATTTGATTTTGCCTTCGATTAATCCACCGATACATTAGCGATGAGCACGATACAATCCTCGTATGAAAAAAACTCGATACGTTGACGCAGGCGTTGATATTGCGGCCGCAAGAGAAGCCAAGGAACTCATCAGCGGCCTCGTCAGATCCACACACGGCACCTCCGTGCTGGGTGGGATCGGCGGTTTCGGCGGCCTGTTCTCCCTTGAGGGCATGCCTCCCGATCCAGTGCTGGTCTCCAGCGTTGACGGGGTCGGCACCAAGCTGAAACTGGCTTTCATGCTCAACCGCCACGACACCATTGGTGAAGACCTGGTCAACCACTGCGTTGACGATATCCTGGTCCAGGGTGCCCGTCCCCTGTTCTTTCTTGATTACCTCGCCACGGGTAAACTGAGGCCGGGAGTTGTAGAACAGGTCGTTTCCGGTATTGCCAGGGCCTGCCGGGAGTTAGACTGTGCCCTTCTGGGCGGCGAAACGGCCGAAATGCCCGGTTTTTATACCGAAGACGAGTACGATCTTGCCGGCACGATCGTCGGCGTTGTTTCCAGGGCAGGGTTGATAACCGGGAAAAACATCAGCGACGGTGACACTATCCTGGGGTTAGCATCCACCGGCCTTCACACGAACGGCTATTCTCTTGCACGCAAAGTCCTCCTCGAAGATGGGGGGATGTCCCTTGCCGAAGCACCCGCAGGTTTTGAACGAACTCTGGGAGAAGAGCTCCTGCTGCCGCACAGGTGTTATGCCGGGGCCCTGCTCCCAATGGCCGAAAAGGGCCTTATCAAGGGAATGGTCCACATAACGGGCGGCGGTTTCGAAGGGAACATCCCCAGGGTCGTCCCCTCAGGCCTGGCGGCTCACATTCAGAAGAGTTCATGGCCGGTTCCGCCCGTTTTCGGACTGATCTCGGGGACCGGGAACGTCCCGGAAACGGAGATGTACAGGACCTTCAATATGGGCCTTGGCATGCTTGTCATCGTTTCAAAAGGCGACACTGCCGAAATGATTAAAGCCATCGAGGGAGCAGGCGAATCTGTCTATGAGATCGGGGCTGTCAGGACCATGGCCAGAGACGACCTGCCGGTGATCCTTAGCTGAAGAGGGAGGGACCTGATGAAAAAACTGGGTGTTCTTGTCTCGGGAGGGGGCAGCAACCTTCAGTCTATAATCGATTCCATCGAGGCAGGCCTGATCCAGCGCGTCGAGATCGCTGTGGTTATCAGCAACAAGGAAGATGCTTTCGGTCTCACCAGGGCAGGAAACCACAAAATACCGGCTGTTGCTGTCCGTCATGGTGATTTTTCTACCCGGGACGATTTTGAAAACGAGCTGATAAGGGTCCTGGATGAGCACGAGGTCGACCTGGTTGTTCTTGCAGGATTCATGCGGGTGCTAACGCCACATTTCGTCAATTACTACCACCACAGGATCGTGAACATCCACCCTGCAATACTCCCTTCCTTCCCGGGCACCCACGGACAGGAGCAGGCCTTTAACTACGGCGTGAGGTTCTCTGGCTGCACCACCCACTTTGTTGATGAGGGCACCGACACGGGTCCCATAATCCTCCAGGCCATTGTACCGGTACTTAAGGGCGACACTGCCGACGACCTCTCGGCCAGGATACTCGTCGAGGAACACAGGATATTCCCGGAGACTATCAAGCTCTGGGCCGAAGACAGGCTCAGGATCGAGGGAAGAAAAGTCCTCATCCTGGAAAAAACTCCGGGCAATTAAAGGTTAACGGGGAAACCACTGGAATGATCAACTACTTCGATCTCGTAATAATCGGCGCCAGGTTCCCCCAACTGGCTCTCGGAACACTCCTTTCCCGCTGGGGACTTCGCGTACTGATCCTTGATCATATCAAGGAAGATCACCAACCCGGTGGAGCTCAGGGACACGGCTACGTGTTCAGCAGGAGACCGGCTCCCCTATATGGCCTGGACTCTTCCGGTCTTCTGAGACATTTTCTTGATGAGATAGGGATCGGAAGGGTACTTGTCTCCACTTCCTACCCAAAAAACCGGGTCAGCTACCAGGTTGTCCTGCCAAGGTCAAGGATCAATATTATTTCCAACCGGGACAACCTCCTTGACGAACTTGACCGAGATTTTCCCGACAGCATCGACTCGTTTCGCACCCTGTACAGCGAATGTGACTCATTGTCCGGACAGTGGTACGAGAGCTACCCTGACCTTGATGCATTCATTGATAAACGGCATTTCCTCACGGCACTTTCAGCCCGGCGGACCAACAGGAAGGCTGCCGGACGGATCGAGTCCATTACCAATTCCCTCCTGGGACGGGGACCTGCCGGAAGGTTCCTCGCCCTTCAGCACCATTTCCTGGGGTCTTATCCCATGAACGTCAGGCCTGGAGCACTGGCCTCTTCCCTGATCCACAGTATCGGCAGGAGAGGAACCTTTGAGGAACCGGCCGGGAGTTCATCTCTGACACAGCTTCTCGCAACCCGATTCACGGAGTTCGGGGGGGTGATCAATACCGGAACGGCCGTAAAAGGGATCGATCTCAAAACAAAAAACGGGGTGGATGTCAGCCTTGTAAACGGGGATAGTTTTTCCGGAAGGTGCGTCGCGACGACTACGGGCATCATAAAAGACATCGGCAAAGGCCAGGAGCTTTTTGACAGGAAAAAGGAAACGCCCGTCAATCCGCTTGTGCCTTTCCGGTTCTACCTCGGCATAAAAGATCCTATCGTTCCCGTCGGTATGGAAAACAACCTCCTGTTTCTCAACGAAAATGAATATCTTCCTGCTCGGGGTCTTTACATTTCCATGAGTCCGAAGGGTTCAGAAATGGCGCCGGAGGGCATGCGGGCGATGACTATCACCATCCTCACCGAACCAGACAAGCATTCCGAGCTTGCCGGCAGGACCGAAAGCGAGCTGCAGGAGGCACTGGAGAAAACTCTTGAACCGGTGATCCCATTCGTCGACAAGGGCCTCACACTGGTAGGTTCGGATAACAGTGATCCTGATGCTGGTTCCGTACCCCGGCCGCTGGGAGGGGGCACCATGGCATGGAGCCTCGGCATGGTTGGCAAATCAACCATACAGTTCCTCAACAGGGGAAAGGCTGTCATAATCTCGCCGACACCGTGGGAACTGGGGATCGAAGGGGAGATGATAAGCGCACTGACAGCGGCCGTAAAACTGAAAAAGGTCCTCGGTTAGCACTTCCGGCATGGTTACCGGGCAGGAAGCAAAAAATGTGAGGCAGCCGGCCGTGGCAGGTCAGTTCTACCCCGCAGGTCCAGGCAGCTTGAGCCGCCAGGTTTCATCCTTTCTCACTCCACCAGGCAAGGATCCTCAAGCGGCTGTCGGCGCTGTCCTCCCCCACGCTGGATACGTTTACTCGGGCGCCGTGGCAGGCGAAACAGTTTCATTAATAAATGTCCCCGAGCGGGTTATCATCCTGGGTCCCAACCACACCGGACTCGGACCGGCTATTTCAGTCTACTCAGGCAGATCATGGCAGATGCCTTTCGGAGAAGTCCTGGTCGACAGGACTCTTGCAGGCTCGATCCTGGAGTCCGTCAGCGGGGCCGCATCGGATGATCTTGCCCACGCGAGGGAACACTCCATAGAGGTTCAACTGCCCTTTCTGTACTATGCCCGAGGCGAAGAGTTTTCCTTTGTTCCCGTTGTCCTCTCCCACCTCGACGCTGAAACATGCCGTTCGGTCGGCAGGGCCCTGGCAGAAGCTGTAAGGAGATCGGGCGAAGATATCCTGCTGGTCGCGAGTTCTGACATGACCCACTACGAAAGCCACACAGCGGCAAGCGCCAAGGATTCAGCTGCCATCGAAAAGATCGTTGAACTTGACCCGGACGGTCTCATCGAGACTGTATCATCCATGAGGATAACCATGTGCGGTATAATACCCACGGCCGTTATGCTGAACGCAGCTATCGCTCTCGGAGCGTCCAGTGCGGAACTTGTGAGATATACTACTTCGGGGGAAGTAAGCGGCGACTACGACCAGGTAGTGGGATATGCGGGTGTGGTGGTGCGTAAATAGTGTCGCAGGTCCCAGGTCCCAGACCCCAGGTCGTCTGAAAGGAAATATATGAATAAAACTGTTCGAGTCAGATTCGCGCCCAGCCCGACCGGCTTCCTTCACATCGGGGGAGTCAGGACCGCCCTTTTCAACTGGCTCTTTGCGCGCCACAACGGCGGGACTTTCATCCTCAGGCTGGAGGACACCGACCTGGAACGGTCAACTGATGAAGCCATCGGGTGGATACTGGACGGCATGACATGGCTGGGCCTTGACTGGGATGAAGGGCCATTCAGACAGACGGAACGTTTTGACATCTACCAGGAGCACATCGAAAAACTTCTGTCGGACGGAAAAGCCTACCCTTGTTACTGTACACCGGATGAACTGGAACAGCGCCGTAATGAGGCTATGGCAAAAGGCCTCGACGCCAAATATGACGGCAGGTGCCGCAAACTTTCCTCAGGGGAGAGAACGGGCGATCACACCATCCGCTTCAAGACACCCAGGGCGGGCGACATCATTGTGGACGACCTCATCCGGGGTACCGTCACCTTCGAAGAAAGCCAGATGGACGATCTGATCATCAAGCGTTCAGACGGGACACCCACCTACAATCTAACCGTTGTTGTGGACGACGCCCTCATGGAAGTTACTCACGTTATCAGGGGCGAGGATCACCTTTCCAACACACCACGTCAGATCCAGATATACGAGGCGCTGGGATTTGAGCCGCCGGCATTTGGACATCTTCCGATGATACTCGGTCCGGACAGATCCAGGTTGAGCAAAAGACACGGAGCAGTGTCGGTGACAGCCTACAGGGATGAGGGTTTTTTGCCCCGGGCGATGATCAACTACCTGGCCAGACTCGGATGGTCACACGGTGACCAGGAGATATTTACCCGCGAGGAGATGGTTGAAAAATTCAGCCTCGAAAAGGTCAATAAATCCGCTGCGATTTTCGACACCGAAAAACTGCTCTGGCTGAACGCCCACCACCTGAAATCATTACCTGCAGGTGAGATCGCTGAACTTCTGGTGCCGCACCTGAGGGAGCGTCTGGGGCCGGAACAGGCCCTTCCCATTGATGATCCCAGATGGAAAGCGTGGCTGGAAAAAGCGATCATCACCCTTCAGGAACGGAGCAGGACGCTGCGGGAAATGGCTGAGATGGCAGCTTTCTACTTCACGGACGAAGGAGACTACGAGGAAGGCGTTGCGGAAAAGTTCCTGACCCCGGGAGCAGCGCCGCTGCTGGAAAAGGTAGCTGGCCTGCTTGCCGAAGCTGAGGATTTTACTCACGAAGCCCTCCATGAGAGCATCAAGGCTTTCCTGGACGGAGAAGGTCTGAAGCTGAAGGCTTTAGGCCAGCCCCTGCGAATCGCTCTTACCAAACGAAAGGCCAGCCCGGGCATTTTCGAGGTGATGGAAAT
>CAYVSA010000062.1:0-10958 GCA_964454175.1 uncultured Pseudomonadota bacterium | reverse complement strand
GGAAGATCTACACATGGGAGAGCTTCACCGAAAACTACCTCAAGGAGATAGACAGGCTTATTTCCGGGGTTGAATCGTCGGTCAAGCTGAGCGCGATCCCGGAAGACCCCATAGGAAGGCGCCTTGCCAGGCTGGATCACTTCCTGATCACCGACATCGACCACACGCTGATAGGTGATGACAACAAAAAGCTCCCTGAACTTCTGGAAGTTATCAATAACAGCAGGGAGAAGATGGGGTTCGGAGTCGCTACTGGAAGGACACTGGATTCGGCGGTCCAGTACCTTGAAAAGCACGGTATAGACAGGGTGGATGTGATAATCGCCTCGGTGGGTTCAGAGATCTACTACGGCAGGAAGCACAAGCCCGGGGTTGGGTGGAGAACCCACATTGCCGACAGGTGGAAGAGGGACAAGATCAAGGCCCTTCTGGACGAACTGCCCTTCCTGGACTACCAGGAGGAGGAAACCCAGAGGTCCTTCAAGATCAGCTACTACATGGATCCTGACCCGGATCGCCTTGTGAAGATCCATGATCTGCTTGTGAACAACAAGTGCCGCTACAATTTGATCTACTCTCACGACAGGTACCTGGACATACTTCCCTACCGTGCGTCAAAGGGCAAGGCCATCAGGTATCTCAGCTACAAGTGGGAGTTCCCCCTGGGCAATTTCCTGGTCTGCGGTGACTCCGGCAACGACGAGGAGATGCTCCAGGGAGAACCCAAGGCCGTTGTAGTCGGCAACTACAGCCCCGAACTGGAAAAGATGAGGGGTAGGAGAAATGTTTACTTTGCCAGCGGCACCAACGCGGCCGGCATCCTCGAGGCCATCGAGCACTATAACTTTCTGAAGGAGGACGAATAATTCAACCATGGAAACAAACCTCATTGACAAGATCATTGCAGGATCAGAACTTGGTGATTTCAGGGAGTGGCTGGCACAGGTATTCGACCAGGACCAGGCCCTTATCCTCCGCAATGAAGTGATCCAGACTTTCCGCAGCTACTGTGATGCGGCAGGTAAATCCGAGGAGTTTCGCAGCAATTCATCCCTTTTCGAATTCTTAAGAAAAGTCCAGGTGCTCTTTCCGTGCGGCGATCACCTCGTCGTCATGCGAAGGCTGGAGATGGGGCAGTACCTCTTTTACCTGATCCGTAAGGACGGGGAGTATGTGGAGGAAACGACCCAGGGCCGCTATTTTGAAATGCAGCAGGAGTTCATCTACCGGGATAACGAAAAGGAAAAGTATCCTCCCATTGACTTCAGGCCGTTCTATCATTTCACCCCCGAGATGCGTGACAGCAGAACAATTGGCAGCGGTATGAAATTCCTCAGCCAGTTCCTGAGCGAACAGCTTTTCGAAAGCCCTGAAGTTTCGAAAAAAGAGTTCTTCGAGTTCATGAAGGTCCAGAAAGTTAACGGTAAAGAACTGATGATAAACGGTTCCATCATCGAAGATGAAAACGCTATGGAAAAAAGGCTGGCAGAAGCGGTAAAAAAACTGGGCCGGGTGGACCCGGGATCGCCGCTAAAAGAGATCGAATCAACCCTCGCGGAGAACGGCTTTGAAGCAGGGTGGGGGGACACGGCCGGCCGGGTCAGAGATACGATGAAGATCCTGCTTGACCTGATCAACAAGCCCTCTGAAGAGCTGCTGGAAGAGTTCATGTCCCGGGTGCCTGTGCCCCTGATCTCCAGAATAGCCATTATCTCCCCCCACGGGTGGTTCGGCCAGACCAACACGCTGGGAAAACCGGACACGGGCGGCCAGGTCATCTACATACTGGACCAGGTCAGGGTTCTGGAAAGCTGCCTGAAGGAACTTTTCAGGTCCTCGGGCCTGGACATTGAACCGCACATCATAGTTCTGACACGGCTTATACCCGATGCCGGCGACACCACCTGCGATCAGAGGATGGAGAAGATCTTCAACACCGACAACGCCTGGATCCTCCGGGTGCCTTTCAGGGATGGCAAGTACAACATCATCAAACACTGGATATCCCGGTTCCAGATCTGGCCCTACCTGGAGCGTTTCGCTGATGACTCGATTCACGAACTGACTGGAGCGCTGCACGGCCGACCGGACCTGGTGATAGGAAACTACTCCGACGGAAACCTGGTGGCCTCCCTCCTCGCAGACCATTTCGACACGACCCAATGCATGATCGCCCACGCTCTGGAAAAGCCCAAGTACCACCTCTCTGACGTCTATTGGCAGGAGAGGGAGCCGGAGTACAATTTCTCCATACAGTTCACCGCTGATATCTACTCCATGAACAAGGCCGATTTTATTATCACCAGCACACTCCAGGAGATCGTCGGCACAGACGATACCATGGGGCAGTATGAGTCCTATCAGTTCTTTGCCATGCCCGGCCTGTACCAGGCCGACTGTGGGGTAAATCTGTTCGAGCCGAAGTTCAACGTGGTCCCGCCCGGAGTCGACGAGGAGATCTACTATCCGTTCCGGGAAAAAGACCGAAGGATCCAGGCCGCTACGGGCAGGCTGAGACACCACCTCCTGGATGAAAAGTCTAACAGGATATATGGAGAGCTCACAGACCCGGAGAAAAAACCGGTCTTCACGATGGCCAGGTTCGACAAGATAAAGAACATTACCGGACTCATTGAAGCATTCGGGATGAGCGAAGAACTCAGGGAGGAGTGCAACCTCATTTTCGCTGCTGGCCTCCTGCACCCGGAAGACACGACGGATTACGAGGAGAAAAGCGAGATTGAAAGAGCCTGGAGCCTGATCGAGTCCTACAAACTTGAGGGCAAAGTGCGCTGGCTCCCCAGCATCCCCAAGCTGGACACGGGAGAGGTCTACCGGATCGTAGCAGATATGGGCGGGATATTTGTTCAGCCGGCCCTCTTCGAGGCCTTTGGGCTCACTGTCCTTGAAGCTATGGCCTCGGGGCTGCCCACCTTCGCACCCAGGTTCGGCGGCCCGCTGGAGATCATTCAGTTCGGTGTTAACGGGTACTTGCTCAATACCAGTACACCGGAACTGATAGCAAGATCCCTGGAGAATTTCTTCAACCACTGCAGGGAAAATACAGGGCACTGGAAGGAGATATCCGAAGGTGGCATAAAAAGGGTTCACGAAGCCTACAACTGGAACAGGTACAGTGAAAGCCTTGTGAACCTGACAAAACTTTACGGTTTCTGGCGCCACGCCGTATCAGGCAAGGCAAAAGAAGAACTGGACAGGTACTGCGACCTGATCTACCACTTCTTAATAAGGGAAAGAGCAAAAAGGCTGGTTCAGTGAAGCAAGTAATGTCCTGACTCCAATGCGCCTTGAAAGACTCTCAAGCAGAAAGCCTTTTGACCTTCTCCTGCATGCTATACTTTATCCACAAACAACACTCAAACAGGGTCACGGGCGATGATAACAATTAAAAAAGGGCTCGATCTGCCTGTTGCCGGAGCTCCACAGCAGGTTGTGGAGGATGCATTTTCATCCGGTTCAGCTGCCGTGATCGGCCCTGACTTTCCCGGCATGCGGCCTTCCATAAAGGTGAGCGTAGGCGACAGGGTCAGGATAGGCCAGGAGCTTTTTGAAGATAAAAAGAACCCGGGTGTTGTGTTCACCTCCCCCGCAGATGGAACGGTTGAGGCGATTAATCGCGGAAAGAGGAGGGCCTTTGAATCCCTTGTCATCTCCAACAGGGGTCACGACAGGGTCAGCTTTTCCTCATACAGGGGAAAGGACGTAAAATCCCTGGATGAAGGGGAAGTTCGAGCGCTCCTCATCGAATCCGGGGCCTGGACCGGCTTTCGCACCAGGCCCTTTTCGAAATCCCCTGCACCGGGTTCACAGCCCAGTGCTATCTTCGTCACGGCTATGGACACTCACCCCCTGGCCCCGGAGGTGGAGGTCGTCCTGGGTAACTTCCAGTCCTGGTTCGTGAGTGGTCTCAAGGTCCTGAAAAAACTCACCGGTAAGATCTATTTGTGCAAGGCGCCAGGAAGCACAGTTCCAGGGACAGATCTGGAGGGGATACGGACAGAGGAGTTTTCCGGTCCTCACCCCGCAGGCCTCGCGGGAACGCACATACACTTCCTCGATCCTGTGAGCGACAAAAAAACCGTTTGGTCCATAGGCTACCAGGAAGTGGCCGCCATCGGTCATCTTTTCAGGACGGGAGAGGTCCTCACTGAAAGGATAATTTCCCTTGCCGGCTTGCCGGTGAAGCGACCCCGCCTTCTCCGAACGGAGATCGGGTCCTGCATATCCGATATCGTGAGGGGCGAATTAAAGGACGGCGAGAACAGGATCATTTCCGGAAGCGTCCTGAACGGCCGGGCCGCCGCTGGCCCCTTCGACCACCTGGGCCGGTTCCACTACCAGATCACCGTCCTTCCCACTGGTGAAAAACGAAAGTTTCTGGGCTGGGCATTTCCCGGAACGGAGAGTTTCTCCGCCACGTCGACCTTTATTTCGAGGCTCTTGAGACGCGGCCAGTACGACTTCACAACTTCCAGTTTCGGAAGCCTGCGGCCGATCCTGCCGGTGGAAATTTTTGACAGGGTAATGCCCCTTGATATCCAGCCTTTCTTCCTTCTCCGTGCACTGCTGACAAAAGACACCGACCAGGCCCGGTCTCTCGGCTGCCTGGAACTGGACGAGGAGGATCTTGCGCTTCTCTCCTTCGTTTCCCCGTCCAGGCACGACTTCGGTTCCATCCTCAGGGAGACACTAACGCTCATCGAGAGGGAAGGGTAGCGGTGTTCAGGGAGTTCCTGGACAGGAAAAAGTCTCTGTTTGAAAAGCAGGGCCGGGGGAAAAAGCTTGCCCCAATCTTCGAGATGGTGGACGACTTCCTGTACTCCAGGGGCGATGTCACGAAAAGCTCCCCCCACGTAAGAGACAGCCAGGGTTTTCAGAGGATCATGGCAACGGTCATTGTGGCCCTTATCCCTGCTGTTGTGATGGCCCTTTACAACACCGGGTTTCAGGCAAACCTGGCTCTGGCAAAGTTCGGCATCAGCTACCCGGTGGGCTGGAGAATTGAACTGCTGGGAGTCCTGGGCGTCGGTGTTAATTCAGCAAGTGCCGTCTCCAACTTCCTTCACGGGTCTTTGTTCTTCCTGCCCGTCCTGACAGTCTCCTATCTTGTGGGAGGGCTCTGGGAGGTTATCTTCGCTGTCGTGAAGCAGCAGGAGATCACCGAGGGTTTCCTGGTCACCGGACTGCTTTTCCCCCTCATACTTCCGCCCACCATCCCGCTTTGGCAGGCCGCCCTGGGAATCAGCTTCGGAGTCGTGTTCGGAAAGCTCATCTACGGCGGTACCGGCATGAATTTCCTTAATCCCGCCCTGACCGCCAGGGCCTTTTTGTTCTTTTCCTACCCGGCACAGATAACCGGGGACGTGGGTTGGCCGGGCATTGACAGCCTGACTGGGGCTACACCCCTCGCCGCAGCGACAGTAGGGGGAATGGGCTCGATCCCGGTGTCCTGGCAGAATGCCTTCCTCGGGCTGATACCGGGAGACATGGGTGAGACCTCCACCCTGGCCATCCTGCTGGGAGCGGCCCTGCTCATCATCACGAGGGTTGCCTCGTGGCGTATCATGGCCGGTGTCACCCTGGGAATGGTTTCGGTCACACTCTTTTTTAACACGGTTGGCAGCGCAACCAACCCCATGTTTGCCCTGACCCCGGCATGGCACCTCGTACTGGGCGGCTTCGCCTTCGGTACAGTTTTCATGGCCACCGACCCCGTCACCTCGGCGGCCACCAACCCGGGCAGGTGGATGTACGGTTTTCTCATCGGAGCCCTCGTGGTCCTGATACGGGTTGTGAACCCCGCCTTTCCCGAAGGGATGATGCTCGCGATCCTTTTCGGTAACTGTTTTGCGCCGCTGATCGACTACATGGTGATAAACAGGAACATAAAACGGAGGCTCGTCCACAATGGTTAGGGACAGCCTTGCAAAATCATATGCTGTTGCCTTCACCCTGTGTGTTGTCTGCTCATTCCTGGTCGCCAGCGCCGCTGTACTGCTCAAACCCCTGCAGACAATGAACCGGGAACTGGATCTGAAAAAGAACCTTCTCATATCCGGCGGCCTGCTGGAGAACGCACGTTCTGAAAAGGAGTTCATCCAGGAAGCGTTCAGCAAGGTTCACGTGGTCCTCGTGGATCTTGAAAGCGGCGACGTCATAAGGGGAATAGATCCCGGGAGCTACGACATGGCTAAAGCCCTCAGGGATCCTTCCACACGGCATGACATACCCGCCGGCAGGGACAGGGCCGGTATCAAGGTGAGGGCCAGGTACGCCAGGGTCTACTTCGTAACAGAAAAGGATGAGACCCTCTCGAGCCGGGTACCCGGGCACTTCACCCAGGTCATTCTCCCGGTTTACGGCAAGGGGCTGTGGTCCACTCTCTACGGGTTCCTGGCCCTGGAAAAAGACACCCTGACCGTCAAGGGGCTGGTCTTTTACCAGCACGGGGAGACACCCGGCCTGGGCGGTGAGGTGGACAACCCGAAGTGGGTTGCTCAGTGGCCGGGAAAGCTGGTCTTCGATACGGACTGGCAGCCGGACATCGCTCTGGTAAAGGGGGGTGTGAACTCCTCGAGCCCTGAGGCGGCCCACCAGGTCGACGCCCTTTCTGGAGCCACCATGACCAGCAGGGGTGTGGAGAACCTTTTAAATTACTGGCTCGGAGACGACGGCTTCGGCCCTTTCCTGGCCAGACTGAGAAGTAACGCAAGGGACCAGGGAGATAAACGGTGAGCAGCGGCAAAAAAATACTCTTCGAGCCGATATGTTCAAGAAATCCCATTGCCGTACAGGTACTGGGTATCTGTTCCGCCCTCGCGGTAACCGGCAAGCTGGAGACGGTGGCGGTCATGGCCCTGACAGTGACCATGGTCACAGCACTTTCCAACGTCTCCGTGAGCCTCATCAGGAACCACATCTCCCCGTCCATCAGGCTCATCGCGCAGATGACCATCATCGCCTCTCTCGTTATAGTCGCCGACCAGCTGATAACCGCCTACAGCTACGACATGAGCAAGCAGCTGTCGGTCTACGTGGGCCTGATCATTACCAACTGCATTATAATGGGCAGGGCCGAGAGCTTTGCAATGAAGCACGGCGTGTTCGAAAGTTTTCTGGATGGGGTTGGCAACGGGATCGGCTACAGCCTGGTGCTGTTCTTCATCGGAGTCTTCAGGGAGCTTCTGGGTGCCGGCTCCCTCTTCGGAATGCAGATACTTCCCCTTGCAAGGGATGGCGGATGGTATCAGCCCAACGGTTTGATGCTCCTGTCGCCCAGCGCCTTTTTTCTCATAGGGTTTTTCATCTGGGGTCTGCAGATACTGAAATCCAGAAATATAATAAGGGACAGTAATGATTGAGCACTATTTGAGCCTCTTCATCAAGGCAGTATTTATTGAGAACCTCGCCCTGAGTTTTTTCCTGGGCATGTGCACCTTCCTCGCCATTTCCAAGCGCATAGACACTGCAGTCAGGCTTGGAATGGCAGTAACCGTGGTGCAGGCAATTACCGTTCCGGCCAACAACCTCATATCCCGGTATCTTTTAAGGGACGGGGCCCTTGCCTGGGCGGGCCTGCCGGATGTTGATCTTTCCTTCCTGACCCTGGTCAGCTACATAGCTGTCATTGCCGCCATTGTGCAGATACTGGAGATGGTCCTGGACAGGTATTTTCCCGGTCTCTACAACGCGCTGGGGATATATCTGCCGCTGATCACGGTTAACTGCGCCATCCTGGGCGGTTCGCTCTTCATGCGTCAGAGAGCATATGCTTTCGGCGAAAGCGTCGTTTTCGGGGTGGGGTCCGGACTCGGGTGGGCCCTGGCAATTGCCGCCCTTGCCGGGATCAGGGAGAAGCTCAAATACAGCGACGTACCGGAGGGTCTTGAAGGGTTGGGTATAACCTTTATGACCGCGGGGCTGCTTGCACTTGGATTTTTGCTGTTTTCAGGGATTAAGATTTGAGGCAGTCCAATCTGAATTTCTTAAGGGATGCTGAATGACTGAGATCGCTCTGGGCATATTCGTGTTCACGGCAGTCATCATGGCCCTGGTTGCCATGATAATGCTCGCCAGGCATTTTCTCGTGGGCTCGGGGCAGGTAACGATCAACATCAATGAAGACTCTGAAAACGAGCTCACCGTTCCCGTGGGCGGTAAACTCCTCCACACACTTTCCGGCCAGGGAGTCTTTCTGCCAACTGCGTGTGCTGGTGTGGGAACCTGCGGATTGTGTCGGTTAAAGGTCCTGGAGGGTGGAGGCGAGCCCCTTCCGCCCGAGTTCTCCCACATCTCAAAAAAGGAGGCAGCAGAGGGCTTGCGTCTTTCCTGCCAGGTTCCCGTAAAGCGTGACCTGAAAGTCGTCATCCCGGACGAGTACTTCAAGGCGAAGAAGTGGGAGTGTACCGTGCGCTCCAATGATAACGTTGCGACATTTATAAAGGAGCTGGTCCTGGAACTGCCCGCCAACGAAGACATCCAGTTCAGGGCAGGCGGTTATGTTCAGATAGAGTGTCCGCCCCACATCGTGGATTACAAGGATTTCAATGTGGGGGACAAGTTCAGGCGTGATTGGGACAAATTCAAGATGTGGGGCCACCACTCTGTTGTGAAAGAGTCCATAACCAGGGCCTATTCCATGGCCAACGCCCCGGAAGAACGAGGGGTAATCATACTGAATATCCGAATTGCATCGCCGCCGCCGAGAAGCAGCGGTGTTCCGCCGGGCAAACTGTCTTCATATATATTTAATCTGAAACCCGGCGACAATGTCACTGTCAGGGGGCCCTACGGAGAGTTCTTTGCGAGGGAAACGGATAAGGAGATGATCTTCGTGGGCGGCGGCTCGGGAATGGCGCCCATGCGCTCACACATCATTGATCAGCTAAAGCGGTTAAAAACGAAAAGAAAAATCTCCTTCTGGTATGGAGCAAGGTCCCTGAAAGAGCTTTTTTACAGAGCGGATTTCGATGGACTTGCGGCCGAATACGAAAACTTCCAGTGGCACATAGCCCTTTCCGAACCATCCCCCGAGGACAACTGGACCGGGCCCACAGGCTTCATCCATCAGGTGCTGTACGAAAACTACATCAAGGACCACCCGGCACCGGAGGATTGTGAATACTACCTCTGCGGACCACCTCCCATGCTCTCGGCGTTGACAGGCATGCTCATCGACAACGGGGTCGAAGAGGAAGACATAATGTTCGACGAGTTCGGATAACTTCCTGATCCCCGTAGTTTTTTAGACGCTCAAGCCAAAAGCCTCGAAGAATATCTTGTACGTCGCATACGCCATCCCGATGAGGTAGACTCCCAGGACCATATAGGGTGTCCACCTGCCGCCCCAGGTCATGTGCTGGCTATTGCCGTTTACCTTCCGCGATTTCAGGACGATGAGCACCGGCAGTATACCCACGAAGATGCCTCCGCCATAGGTGCCGGCGATGTCCAGGGCCTTGATGAATGCTCCCGGCTTCATAAGGGTTATGAGGAGGGGAGGGACCACCACCAGGGCAGTTGCCAGGTGGGGCGCCAGCCTCTTTTTAAAGGTCCCGGCCGTGTCGTGGTAGACCTCCTTGAGGGAGAAGCCGAACCCGATATAGGACGTCATTGTGGAAAGCACGGCAAAGACGCTTCCTAGCAGGGCGATGCTGGTTCCCGCAATAATGCCGAGGGGGATCGTCGCAGGCTGGCCGGCTGTCTTGGCAACCAGGAGGCTCGCCTTGGGGACCACGCCAATCACGACAACGCTCCACAGGATGTAGAGGAAGAGGGGAATGACCACACCCCACACCGCCACCTTGTTAATGTCCTTCTTCTTCCCAAGGCCTGCTGCGATAGAGGGGATCACCGAGTGGCCGACGTAGGCGAAGAGAACTACACCGAAGATACCGAGGGTCGCGTTCCAGTTGGCCTCCATGAGAAGCGGCACACGAACTTTTATGAGCGCGATGGTCATCACCAGGCCTAAAAGGACCAGCATCCCGATGAACAGATACGTCTCCACTTGTGACACCAGCTTGAGGCCGAAGTGGACAATGAAGCTTGCGATGAAAAAGTAGATCCATACACCCATCCAGATGGGTATGGCCCCGTTTGACAGCGTGTTAAAAAGCTGGCCGCCCGCGCTCAGGTACCCTGTCAGGGCCCCGTAGATATAGATGATGACCCCTGCAAACATGGCAAAAAGCCCTGCCTTGCCCAGATATTTCTCAGCGAGGGTCGGCAGGTGATGGTCCCCATCGGTAACGAGAACCGCCTCTGCTATATACAGAGCCGAAAACACTGACACAGTACCGATGATAACCAGGATGAGTATCGTCGGGAACAGCCCGGCGCTGGCCGCGGCAATGGGCAGCGCCAGGATCCCGGCACCGATTATTGTCGCCGCAAATACGAAAATCCCCTTTAACGTGGTCACTTCACCTTTCATAACACCCTCCTATAAAGACCTGCAGTTCCCTGTCCCGGTGCCCTGTTGGACCGGAACCTGACTTTCTTCCCCCTCGTTATTTATTCAGCACCTCCAGGATGCCTGTTATCGTCGATACGAAAGACGTCACGTAGCCGCCTTCCTGGATAAATTTCGGGTCGGGAACTTCGACATCGAGGGGCCTTGCTGCAGCCCTCGCGTTTTCGTAAAGGCTCCTGAACAGGAGGTCCGCTATACCGTTCCCGCCGGAGTCCTGGCCGTTGGACAGGGTGGTGTTGACAACCGCGCACAGGCCGAAGAGACGGACCCAGTTGTAATAGCCTGCAGGCCGGCCGTTGCCCAGAAGCGCTGCCCAGGGCTCCTTTCTCTTGAGGTAGACATTTCCAGGGCGTTCCTCCGGTACGGTCTCAACGATGCCGGCGGCCTTCCAGCGCTCTATGATGCGATAGACCGCCTTCTGGTCGAAGAAAAGCTCCCTGGCTATGGAGTTGGAGTTTCCGCT
>CAYVSA010000061.1:0-11091 GCA_964454175.1 uncultured Pseudomonadota bacterium | reverse complement strand
GACTCCAGATACACGTCCGGCGTGGCCGGTCTCGGCAGCGGAAAACTCCAGAACAACTTCAACAGCGTCAGCGTAACCTCGCAGTCTTCCTGAACCCTGCACCTTATTTGCCTGGGCATCGTATTCATGCTAGAAGACGGGCTGAACCCGACCTGGATGGAGACAACAACTGCCATGAAGAGAGTACACATATCAGCAGCTGCCATCGTCATGTCACTGCTTCTTTTCTCATCGCTTGCCCTGTTTGCCCCGGCCGCCATGGCGACATCACACCTGCCTGCTGACGGCACCGCCATAGCAAAACAGGTCAAGCTCCTTTACTTTCACCGCCGCTTCCGCTGTCCCGAGTGCGAGCGGATCGAAGCCGGGACCAGAAAAGCCCTTCAGGCCCACTTTCCAAAGGCCCTGAAAGAGGGGCGCCTTGTAATGGAGGTCATCAACCTTGATGAGCCGGGAAACGAGCACTACACGAAGGATTACAACTTTTTCTTCAACACCATAATCGTCGTGAACACCGAGAACGGGTCCGAGAGGGGCTTTAAAAACCTCGAGGATGTCTGGAAGATCTATGAAGATGAACAGGTACTGTCACAGTACATAAAGGACCAGGTGGGGGATTATCTGGTTGATTGACTAAACAGATGAGGACTGGTCCCAAGACCCAGGTGTTTAGGACCAATGTCCAAGGTCCAATTTCAACTACCTCGAAACCTCGATACTTCAATACCTCGACACCGACCCCCCCCATACCACCTCGCCAGCCTCTCGGGGGACACGCCCAGGAGGTACGCCCATGTTATCAGCTGATGGGTCAGCGTCAATCTCCAGGTCCCCTGTCTTTCCCACTTCCTGGCCGACGTCACCGCTCTTTCGTCGAGGAGGACGAACTTCCCGGCTCCCCTCAGTCTCCTCACCAGCTCGTAATCCTCCATGATCGGTTGGGCCGGGAAACCGCCCAACTCGTGAAACAGCTCCGCCCTTACGAAAATGGCCTGGTCACTGAAAATTATACCAAAATGACGGGCCCTGCGATTGGCCGCCCACTCAACGAGTCCCATTAAAGATGTCTTCAGGTCGGTCGAAAACTTGAATGCTCCTGCTGCCACCTCCGGGTCCTCCATGGCCGCCCTGATCGAACGGACAAAGCCCGGGGGGAGCCGTGTGTCAGCGTGAAGGAAGAGGAGTATATCCCCACTGGCCGCCTCCGCCCCGGTGTTCATCTGTGACCAGCGACCTCTGTCGACGGATACAGCTTCAGACGCCAGCATCCGGGCTGCCTCAAGCGTATCGTCGGTGCTCCCGCCATCGACAACTACCAGCTCAACACCCTGTTCGACAGCTATATTTTTCACAAGGTCCGGTAGATTACCTGCTTCGTTTAACGTCGGCACAACTATCGATATCAGCGGCTCCCCTGATACCCTCGCCGCCTCCTCCCAGAGATGCAGATCCTCCGGACGATCTACGTCGCCAAGAGCGGGCAGCAGGGCCGTTACCAACTCCAGCCTGCGGGCCTTTTCCATCGTCTGTGAGAACACCTCACCGCTTCCCCAGGAAATGTCTTCCATTATCCCGGGAAGAGCCTTTCCGGCAGCTTTCCCTTTCAACCCGATGAGGTAGTAGCCCCCGTCCTTTGCTGGCCCCAGGACCAGGTCGTATCGTTCAAGTCGGAACAGGGCCAGCCTGATAAGCAGGGGTGTAATGGACGGGCTATCCGTGCCGATGATAACAGCCCTCTGAACACCGTTTTCAAACACATCGGCAAAGGCCCTGGCCATACGATCACCGAGATCACCCTCACCCTGGGGGACGTACTCACACGTGTCTCCCAGCCAGGCCTTCATGGAGTCAGCACTGCCTCCCTCGAAACGAACCTGGACATGAAAATCGGGGAGATTGACAAAGCTTGCGGACCGCAGCATATGCTCCGTCATACCGCGCTGTATGTCAGCAGCAGCCTCCGGCCCCTGAGACGGAATAAGGCGTGTCTTGGTTCTGCCGGCTTCGGGAAAACGGGTAAAGATTATGAGTCCTGATTTCACCTCAGGCGCCGCCGCCCCTCTGGAATCTCAGGATGCGGTTAAAGATACTCTTGATCGCGGGTGTCAGGCGTGTCCTGTTGTAGGCATCGGCAGCCCTCCTGATGGCTTCGGCCTGCGTGGGATAGGGGTGGATGACGCTGGAGATCGCTCCCAGCCCCATCTTCGCCTGCATGGCAACAGATATTTCGCTGATCATCTCCCCGGCGTGCCGCGCTACGATCGTTGCCCCCAGTATCTTGTCGGTGCCCTTTTTGAGGTGGATCCTGACCATCCCCTCCTTTTCACCTTCCGCAATGGCCCGGTCAACATCTGCCATGGGGATGGTTATGGTATCCACTTCGATCCCCATTTCTACGGCGTCTTTTTCGTACATCCCGACGTGAGCGATCTCCGGATCGGTGTACGTGCACCAGGGGATGTTCAGGGCGCTTGCCTTCTTCCGGCCCCAGAACAGGGCATTCTGGATAACGATCCTCGCCGTCGCATCAGCCGTGTGGGTGAACTTGTACTTCAGACAGATGTCCCCTGCCGCATATATGCGTGGATTGGAGGTCCTGAGCCTGTCGTCCACGTGTACTCCCGCCCTGGTGTCGTACTGAACACCCGCCTCTTCCAGTCCCAGGTTGTCCACATTGGGAACCCTGCCCACGCCGATGAGTATCTCGTCAACAGGCAGTGTTTTTTCCTCCTCATCACACTTGAGGTGTATGAGCTTTTCGGCGCCCGTCTTTTCCACCCTCTCGATATTACATCCCAGAACGAGGCGCACTCCGTCTTTTTCGAAGGCCTTTTCAATGACATTGGCTGCGTCCCTGTCTTCCCTCGGCAGGATCTGGGGGCCGATCTCAAGGATGTAAACTTCACTTCCCAGCCTCCTGAAGGTCTGGGCGAGTTCGCACCCCAGGGGCCCGGCTCCGATGACTGCAAGGCGCCCGGGCCTTTCCGTAAGGGAAAAGACCGTCTCGTTGGTCAGGAAACCCGCCTCCGCAAGACCCGGGACCGGCAGCTCGAAAGCCCTGGCACCAGTTGCGACCACCGCCTTTTTGAAGTTAAGCACACTGCCGTCCACCTCCACCCGGTCGCGGCCGGTGAAACGTCCCTCCCCGATGAACACGTCCACGCCCAGTTCATCCCGGTACCGCCTGGCTGAATCATTGGCGCTGATCTCCGCTCTCAGGCGCCGAAGCCGTTCCATAACGGCAGAAAAATCCACCTCGGCGCTTCCCTGAATCGTGACACCGAAGTCCCCTGCATCCCTCACGTCGGCTGCTGCCCTGGACGAGCGTATGAGGCATTTGGATGGCACGCACCCGACGTTCAGACAATCTCCACCCATGAGGTGACGTTCCACCAGAGCGACCTTCCCGCCGAGTCCAGCCGCTCCGGCTGCAGCCACAAGCCCGGCAGTTCCAGCGCCAACTACAACCAGGTTATAACGGCCTGCAGGCTCCGGGTTAGTCCAGTCACCCGGATGGACGTTTGACGCCAGCTCCCTGTTGTATTCATCGTCCGGAATAATTTTTACGGCATCAGTCATGGATGTCCTTTCAGGCGGTACCTTTAGCGCCGCCGTCCTCTCCTTTTAGTTTTTTCCTGGCCTGCCTGGCAAGGATGGTAATTATTCCCAATATCATGGCCACAACAATTACCAGGATCCACGGCACTTTCCCTTCAGCAGCAGCCTCGAGCAGAGCGGCAGACCCAACGACGTACAGGATCGTACCAGGCAGCATGCACACCGCCGACCACATCACGTAGGTGCGGAATGCGACCTTTGTCAGACCGAAGCCGTAGTTGAGGAGGTTGAAGGGGAAGATGGGAAGCAGTCTCGTTATGGCCACCATTATATCCCCGTGCCGCTCTGTCATGTCGTCAAGTTTGCGGAACTTTTCGTTCCCGGAAAGCCAGCCCTCTATAGCCTTCCTGGCAAAGTAACGGGAGACCAGAAAAGCCAGGGAGGCTCCAATGGTCGCACCAACTATCACGACAATAACACCCAGAACAGGCCCGAACAGGGCGGCGGCGATCACTGAAAACACCGAACCTGGGAGTGCGGCTACGGTCGCAGCGGCGTAGATAAAAACGAAAGCGACAGGACCCATAGGGCCGAGAGAGTCGATCCAGCCCCTGAGCTCACCCAGCCTCTCCCCAACATTGAAGATCCTGGAAAGAACGATGATCCCGACGATGGCTGCAAGGAGGACAACAGGTTTCCAGAGCCCCTTTTTACTGCCTCTGCCGTCGTCGTCTGCTCTCAAATAGGTACCTCTCGTCTTGGCGGCCCTTCCACGGCAGCCTTACCGTCAGGGTGCGGTCTCCGCGAGAGCCCCGCTGCAGGAGGAGCCCGCCCCCGCAGTACAGCCGAAGCAGTGGCTCCCGGTGACAATGCGCCGGTCAGTAAGAACAGCCGGATCGAAACTGCTCACATGGTCGGGGGCTCCATGGTCGATGGTGCACCCAAGGGCCATGTTGAAATCACAGTCGTACATGGCGCCGTCCCACCCGAAGTTTATCTGATAGCGGCACATGAGATCGTCCACTGTACGATCGTTAAACGACCCACGCAGCAGTTCCATGTAGTCATCCACCTTATCCCGGGCAGCAAGCTCTTCACGGAACCGCCCGATGGGCATATTCGTGATGGTGAACAGGTGCGTAAAGCTCAGCCCGAAGCGCTCGGAAAGCTCCCTGCGATAGGAATTTTCGAGGCCAGCCTGGTCACCCGGCAGGAAAGGGCCTCCCGGGTTGTAAACAAGGTTCAGGACAAGATCAGGTTCGATACCATAGCCGAGGCTGTTCAATGCCCTTACTGCCTCCACACTCTTTTCGTACACCTGAGGACCCCTCTGTGACCTGACGTTTTCCTCGAGATAGCACGGCATCGATCCTACCAGTCCGACCCTGTTGTCGCGAAAATACTCACCAAGGCTTTCCATTCCAGGCTCGGTCAGCACGGTGAGGTTGGTCCTGACCTGTACCGCAAGGCCCATTCTGACCATAGCGTCAATGAGCCTGCGAAAATCCGGGTTGAGCTCCGGAGCGCCTCCCGTCAGATCAACAAGCCGGGGACGGACTTTTTCCGCCGCGGCAATTATCTGCTCCATGACCGTCCAGCTCATAACCTCGACCCTGGCAGGAGAACAGTCAAGATGACAGTGCCTGCAAGCCTGGTTGCAGACCAACCCCAGGTTGACCTGGAAATTATGCAGCGTTCTGGCATGAAGCCCGTCTATGCACATTCCGTTAATTCGCTTTTCAAATTCGTTCATTGATATTTTATTCCTCCGAAAAGACATCACATCAGATACTATTCGATTATAAGCCATGACCGGCGATAATCAAGCTGTGCTGTTTGTTTGTCTATAGCAAGTATATAAAATTTTTATCACGAATAAATATTTAGTCTGACCGACCTCCCTGGTTTGTAATGGCAAAAACCGGGGGTATACTTTAACAGGAAAGGGTTCTAACCTTTCGGGGACTCTGTGGGGGGTGCTCAGCTTTTTTCAGGAACGGGGGAATAACCGGATGAAAGTCGCAATAGCCTCGGACCACGCCGGATATTTAATGAAAAATGAATTAGTTGACCATATCAGGGCACTGGGCCACGAGCCACTTGATCTGGGAACAGACAGCACCGAACCAGTTGATTACCCTGATTTTGCTGAAGCTGTGAGCCTCGCTATTTCGGGAGGTGAAGCACAAAGAGGTATCCTGATATGTGGAAGCGGCGTTGGGGTTTCTGTCGCCGCCAACAAGATCCCGGGAATTCGGGCCGGCCTGTGTCACGATATTTACTCCGCCCACCAGGGGGTGGAGCACGACGACATGAACGTCCTGGTGATGGGAGCACGGGTAATTGGCTCAGAGCTGGCCAAGGAACTGACGGAGGCCTTTCTCAATGCCGTGTTCACAGCCCGCGGCAGACACCTGACCCGCCTCGAAAAGCTCAGGGACCTTGAACGCAGGTACTGCGGGAATTGAAGGATAAGAAATGATGAAAAAACCGGAAAATGCCGGGAAGAACCGCCAAAAGTATACCGAGTTTTTCGGTGAGGATAACGGACAGGTTCAAAACGATCTCCTCAAGCTGCAGAATGAAAATATTATCCAGAGAATATGGGAGCAGGATCACACTGTCTGGGAGGGAGACCGCGGCGAAATAACCAGCCGTCTGGGATGGCTGCACAGCCCGGAAACGATGTCTGGCGTTATCCGCAGGATAACCGGTTTTACGAGGCTTGTAAGGGCTGATGGTTTTAACAGCGCTGTCCTCCTTGGCATGGGGGGGTCCAGCCTGGCGCCGGATCTTTTCTCCAAGGTGTTTCCAGTAGAAGACGGATATTTAAAGCTGCAAGTATTAGACAGCACTGATCCCGGGGCGGTGCGCGAGATGGCCAGCCGGATAGACATCCGATCGACTCTTTTCATTGTTTCAACCAAGTCTGGCACCACGACCGAGACTCTCTCTTTTTTCAGATATTTTTTCAACATGGTCATTGGCGAAGCAGGGGTCGATACTGCCGGCCGCCACT
The DNA here is from genome assembly GCA_964454175.1 of uncultured Pseudomonadota bacterium. Lineage (GTDB taxonomy): Bacteria > BMS3Abin14 > BMS3Abin14 > BMS3Abin14 > BMS3Abin14 > CAYVSA01. The sequence continues at coordinate 4,514 of CAYVSA010000061.1, read as the reverse complement.
TTGCCGCCATAACAGACCCTGGCAGCCCCCTGGTTGATATATCCAACGAACGATCGTTCAGGGATGTCTTTCTCAACGACCCCGACATCGGCGGAAGATATTCAGCGTTGTCTTTCTTCGGCCTGGTTCCGGCAGCTCTGATGGGTGTTGACCTCGAAAGGCTCCTTGGCAGAGCCTCCGCCATGGCTGAGAAATGCATTTCGGCCGACAACCGGGAGGAAAGCGGTAACCCCGCTGCACAACTGGGTGCGGCCATTGGCTCCTTTGCCCTTTCAGGCAGGGATAAGCTCACCTTCATAACGTCTTCCGGTATCGAAGCATTCGGTGCGTGGGCCGAGCAGCTCATTGCCGAAAGCACTGGCAAAGATGGAAAAGGGATACTGCCTGTTGATGGTGAAACACCCGGAAAGCCCGGAAATTACGGTGGCGACAGACTCTTTGTCCACCTGAGGCTGACTGGGGACGACACCCATGATGAATTCGTCCAAAGCCTGATCGGTACGGGTCATCCCGTCATCAGGATAGATGTTGAGGATACCTATGATCTGGGCGGCGAGTTTTTCAGGTGGGAGATGGCAACAGCTGTTGCAGGACATGTTATGGACATCAACCCTTTTGACCAACCCAACGTTGAGTCCGCAAAAGTGCAGGCGCGCACCATGCTTGATGCCTACGCCCGGGACGGCAGACTCCCCGAGCAGAAACCGTCTGTTGTGGAGGGTGACATCTCCGTTTACACGAGTCTCTCTGCAGACACGATCAAAGGAACCCTTTTGAAGTTCATGGCTCAGGCAGAACCCGGTGATTACGCCGCCCTCCAGGCTTACCTGAAGCCATCCGTGGAAACATGGGAGCTCCTGCAGGATCTTCGTTCCAGCATCCGGGAGAAATTTAATATTGCAACGACTCTCGGTTACGGCCCCCGATTCCTCCATTCCACCGGCCAGCTCCACAAGGGAGATGCAGGGAGAGGGCTTTTCCTGCAGATAACATCCACATCTTCCGAGGACCTTCCCATACCCGATACACCGACAGCGCCCGGATCCTCCACAACCTTCGGGGTCCTGAAAGCAGCCCAGGCCATGGGCGACCGCCAGGCGCTCCTCGATGCCGGACGCAGGGTGATCCGCCTGGAACTCGGCAGTGAATTATCGGGTGGACTCAAACTGCTCAAGGAGATGATCTAATGAGCATGGAGTACTGGTATATGCTGCCGGTGTCCATAGTGGTGGCGACAACTGCAATGGCCTCCGGTGTTGGCGGAGCAACATTCTTCTCGCCGATCTTCATCCTGGCCCTGCATCTGGAGCCCGAAGTGGCCATAGGCACCGCACTCATAACTGAAGTCTTCGGTTTTGCCAGCGGGGTCTATGCCTACGCATCGAAAAAACTCATAGATTACAAACTGGGCAGAACACTTCTCATCGCCACGGTCCCCATGGCCCTGGCAGGGTCCATGCTGGCCGCCGTAATTCCTTCAGAGATCCTGAAAACCATCCTGGGCGTAGGGCTTTTCATCATCGCCATCAGCTTTCTGCGCACTCCGGAGCACCAGGATATAGAAAAGATGGACGGCGACATCAAGGGCACCTACGGCGGCGATAGCGCCGAAACCATCCTGGAAGCGGCCGATGGCGAAATGATACGCTACAAGGTCTGCAACCGGTATGAAGGAATGACAATAGCTGGTATCGGAGGTCTCTTTGTAGGAATGATCTCAACCGGCCTGGGTGAACTGGACGGTTATTTTCTTCTCCAGAGGTGCAAGGTCCCCAGCAAGGTCTCTGTGGCAACCGGTGTTTTCGTAGTCGCCGTCACGGCGCTGTCAGCCTCCCTGGGCCATTTCTACAGATTTGCAATTTCAGGTGGCTCGGCTCTGGAGACCGTTTTCTCCCTGGCGATGTTCACGGTGCCTGGAGTAGTGATCGGTGGTCAGCTGGGCTCTTTCGTGGCCACCCGCGTCCCGCAAAAAATAATGGAGCGAACACTGGGAATCCTCTTCATCATGGTGGCCGCCCTGACGCTGGGAGAAGTCTTTTTCTGATCCTTAATTGCCTGGATCTTTCCTGCTCTGGACGAACCCGTCAATGAGGCGGGCGTCTTCATCGTCCATTTCAACGAACTGGATACCCATTCCAGGAGGGCCGCTTCCCTGTCCGGCAGGTCTCTTCCATACGACTTTACCTTTTATGTTAAAGATCCTGCTGAAGGTGGGCAGGCTGAACTTAAGGTCTATTTCCGTTCCTATCTCCTGGGGGGAAAATGTCTCAACAAAAAGCCCGCCCCTGCTGACGTTGAGCATGTAATCCGACACGAAATCTGATCCATAGTTGTAATACACCTCTACACGGACCGATGCACGCGGGTGGGTCCTCTTGTTTCCAAAACTGTTTTCAGTTCTGTTTTCTTCAGACATCAGTGTTCCCCCTGGGCAGGCATCCGGCAAGCCGGGGAGGCAAAGAACCTCCTCCACCGGAGTGGGCTCAAAGTATCACCAGTCAGGTAAACCTTCAAGGTTTTACTGTGCGATAAAACGCCCATCCAGGCGAGCAGACAACATACCGGGGTCCCGGTACCTGTCCTGTGCTATTATTAACGTGTTGCAGGATGACAAACTGAATGCAGGCGCACGGTGGTAGATTATCAGGAGGCCGGGACGAAGTAATGCTACTTGCTGGCGACATCGGCGGCACCAAGACCATGCTCGCTCTATTTAGTGCGGAGTCGGGTACCGGAAGCCCTTTAGTCGAAGACTCATTCCCCAGCTCTGATTTTTCAAGCCTGGAGGAGTTGGTTGCAAGGTTTCTTGCAGGCAGCAAGGCTGGGATTTCCAGGGCCAGCTTCGGAGTGGCGGGGCCTGTGAGCCAGGGGATGGCACGGATTACCAATCTGCCATGGGACGTTTCGGAAAGCAGAATATCAAAAACCCTGCGCATTCCTGAAGTACGCCTGATAAACGATCTTCAGGCCCTTGCCGTGGCCGTTCCCCACCTGGCAGACTCGGACATCTTTACAATTAACCCCGGGGAAGGGGTCGCCGGCGGGTCTATTGCCGTGATAGCGCCCGGAACAGGCCTTGGTGAAGCTTACCTCACCCTGGAAAATTCGCGGTACGTACCCCACGCCTCCGAGGGCGGGCACGCGAACTTTGCCCCTGGAAACACCAGTGAGACGGGCCTCCTGGGATACCTGCAAAAAGAGCACGATCAGGTGAGTGTTGAGATGGTCTGCTCAGGCAGGGGCATCCCCAATATCTACAGGTTTCTCAGGGAAAGTTCGCCCATGGAGGAGACTCCCTGGCTAGCCCGGAAGCTATCAGAGGTCAAGGACCCCACTCCGGTCATAATCGACGCGGCCCTCGACAATTCCAGGCCTTGCCCCCTGTGCTTGTCTACCCTCGAGATGTTCGTGTCGATCATGGGCTCGGAGGCGGGCAACCTTGCTCTCAAAGTCCTTGCCACCGGAGGCGTCTACCTTGGGGGGGGGATACCGCCCCGGATCCTGCCGGCATTAAAAACCACAACCTTCATGAAGGCTTTTTCCGGTAAGGGACGGCTGAAAGAGATTATGGACCAGATGCCCGTATACGTGATCATCAACCCCAAGGCGGCCCTGATAGGTGCAGCGTGCTACGGGCTTTCGGAATTATAATGTCGGGGAGAGGGGGAGAACCGGGGAATCGGTGAAAATCATGCAAGTTTCAGTTCTCCGTTTCACTGATTCTCCGACTCAAGTATTTTCAGGAGGTTGTCATGCCTAAAGCTATGTGGAACGGAAAAATTCTGGCAGAGAGCAACGACACGATCGAGATAGAGGGTAATCAGTACTTCCCTCCCGATTCCGTTAATCGCGAATACCTCACCAACAGCGACACCCACAGCACTTGCCCGTGGAAGGGTGAAGCAAATTACTACAATGTTGAGGTAGACGGTGAAGTCAACAAGAACGCCGCATGGTACTACCCTGAGCCAAAGGACGCAGCTGCCGAGATCAAGGGTTACGTGGCGTTCTGGAGGGATGTTGTTGTTGAGTGAGGGTAGAAGTGTCGAGGTGGTGAAGTGGAAAATGGAAATTGGAGCATTAGAAATTGGGGTTCATCTCCCAATTAGTTGGTGAGATTGATGTAAAAACACAATAAATGCAGTTATCCTGGTTCGATCCCTCGCCTGCCGGTCTTATGCCGGTGTCCAAGGTCCCTGGTCCAAAGTCCAAGGTCAACCATCGATCTGGATATTGGATTATTGGCAATTGTTCATGGGCCATGGGTCCTGGGACTTTGGACCGCACGCATTAGCGTGCCCAGGTGATCGCCCAGGATACCTGCCCGAGACGGGTAATCCTGTTTCTCCTGTCAGAGCTTATTTGAAGAGCCGCGGAAAGATATCTATGGGAAAACATTTTAAGATTACTTTGACTAGGATAACAAAGTGTTTGTGTGTCGCAGTATGGAGGTGATCCCTCCCCCACTTGGGACGACGGCTTGTCACGCCATAGCCCTGTGTCGGTAAAGCAAT
>CAYVSA010000060.1:0-11100 GCA_964454175.1 uncultured Pseudomonadota bacterium | reverse complement strand
TACCAAAAGTCCGGAAAAACAGTTTTGGTGTCATCGTTTCGTGGGTCTGGTGAGATATTACCCTGTTCTGGCCTGCCCCGTTTGGTCCTGATCACTGCATCCTGACCCCCTTCTTCCAAATCCTATAATCAGGAAACGCGAAACCGGAAACTCTCCAGCAAACCGGCGGCGGTAAAAGATTTACTGCAGGCACCCCATAGCCTATATTTGGTATCTATAGTTAGCATTGATAATAGCTATCACTTGTTATATAAGTACACTAAAGATCCGGATGCACCTCCAGATGCACTAAAACCAGGAGAAGCTAATGAAACCTTTCCTCAAACATTTTATATTCGTAGTGATCTTGTCGATATCTATGGCCGGGGTAGTCCTTGCAGAGGAGGACTTCAAATACATCTCCCCCACCGGCCTCAAGGGAATGATCGAGTCCGGATCTCGTGTCACCATCCTGGACATCCAGGTTGCGGACGAATACAACGCTCACCACATCAAGGGAGCGATATCAACCTACGCTTACCCGGTCAAAAGCGATGAGGACAGGGGAAAACTGGACAGGGTGTTTACTGATATTTCATCAGGGAGCGAATCTGTAGTTATCGTCTGCCCAAGGGGCGCAGGCGGCGCCAAGCGGACATACACCTACCTGAGATCAACAGGAATACCTGAAAAAAGACTTTTGATCTTAAGGGGAGGCCAGAGCAGTTGGCCGTTCCCTGCCCTACTTGAAAAGTGATCGATTGAAAGAGTCAGCGCAGCTGGCCCGTCGGCGCCAGTACTATCTCCCTTACACAAACACTCTGGGGCTGTTTGTAGGCAAATAGTATCGCCTCCGCGATTGTCCTCGGATCCAGGTAGCCGCCGATGTTTTCCTTGAGCTTTTCGAAGCCCTCTCTCAGCTGGGGCACCGTCGTGTGCTCCAGGAGCTCGGTTTCAACCAGGCCGGGGGATATTACAGAAAAGCGCACGTTGTGGGGAGCAACCTCCTCCCGTATGGATTCCGATATCGCCCTGACCGCGAACTTGGTGCCGCTGTAGATCGCCAGGTTCGGCCCCGGTTTGATACCGGCAACTGAGGCGATGTTTATGACTGTCCCGGATTGCCTCTCTATCATGCCATCCAGGACCAGCTTGATGCCGTTAAGCACTCCGGCGATGTTTACGTCCAGCATCCGCTGCCACTCGGAAACATCCTGACTGTGCGCCTGGCTCAGGAGCATTACGCCGGCGTTATTAACGAGACAGTCCACGGGCCCGAACTTCTTTTGGGCTTTCTCTATCGCCACTCCGAATGAATCCAGGTCGGTAACGTCCACCTTTTCGCAGATACAGTCTGGCAGTCCCATTGCTTCAAGGCGCTCTACCCTCCGGGCAGCCAGCAGCAGGGGATATCCCTCTCTGGAAAAGGTCCTCGCCGTCTGTTCCCCTATTCCGGAACTGGCTCCCGTTATGACTACAAGAGGTTTTCCCATGACAATTGCCTCCGTTTCTTTTTTCCGGTCAGAATATGGATACTACCACGATGTGACCCTCGCTCAACCCTTTTGAAAATTAAAATGAACTCTGCTAAAATAAAACAGCGTTTGAGGCCAAATGCTTTTCTATCTCTGACCTCGGCACTCTTGATCCTCCCACAGACGCCCCACTGGCCTCAGAGTGAACTCATAGATCCGGTGTCGGGGGTAGCAGCGCCTCGTGTGGGCACGATCATTTTTCGGCTAAATAATGAAGTTGGCTTGGGCTCCTGTTTCCTGAATGGGTAATAGACGACCCAGGAGTCCGGATTTTAATTAACCTGGACAGGTGAAACTTTACCCTCCGGGGCCCTGATATAATTTATTTGAGTAAAATGGAATCGATTTTCCTGAAGCAGGAGGTGACCAAGTGAAAAGAAAACTTTTTATTGCAGCTTCGCTGTTCATATTTTTCACAATATCTGTCTTCAATCCTGCATCAGCTAAAGCGGCCGGTCAGCGACGTGTACCGTCGACCCGAAAGTCGCCTCAGGCAGCTTCTAAGAGGACGGTGTCTGCAATGGCCCTTCCAGCTTCCGTCCGCTCCGCTAACCCTGCATCCATCTCGATACAACCAGGGGGCGGACCGGTAAAGATCACTCTTTTTGGGAACAATCTCCAGATGATCGATACTGTTCGTGTTCAGCCTGATACGGAGGTTTCAGCGGTACTCGAACAGGTCAGGAAGACTGAGTCCAGGTCCAGCCGCTATATTACCCTCACACCGTCTCTGACGGCGGATAATGGCACTTACAGCCTCATCCTCTATGAAAATAGCGGCAGAAGGTCTGTTAAAAAGCTGAGTTTCAATGTCATCGCCCGTCAGAAGTCAACACGACAAACGGCCATGACATCAAATGTCATTAAGACGAGACATCAGACAAAACAGCATTCTACATCCAACGTCAAGAGAAGCTCTTCCGCTTCAACGAGAACAGCTGCACCAGGACAAAGCGATTCACTGTCCTCGCAAAGCAGGTGGGTTTCAAAAGCACCTACGGCCCGTTTAAGACAGACTCCGAGGAGATCCACACAGCTTGAAAGCAGCCAGGGAGATTTGGGAAAGCTCGGCCAGCTTCCCGGAACCGGTGCTGATACTGGACTGCAGGATCCCTCAACCGCCCTGGACAGACTCAGGGGAGGAGCCCAGGGTAGCGTTTCAGGCCCTGGCTCAATGTCTGGCTTGACCGAATTACAGCAGCGTTCCGGAAACCTTTCCCTTGATCGAGGGTCTCCTGGTAATCCGGCAAAGGGAGGCCTGCCGGATTCGCCTGGCCTCGGGGACTCCCGTGCGATGGCCCCCACGCAGCAAGTCCAGGGGTCTGAACAAGGAACTGCCGACAAACCGGAAGCGGGCAGTCCGGCACCAAGCGGCAACGAAGGGGCCCCATCAGGAGGGTCTGACGGCTCTTCGGGGGATGCTTCGGGTAGCGGCTCCGGTGATTCATCCGGGGGGACCAGCGGTAATTCCGGGGGTAAGACTACTGTGACATCAAGTGACCTGGACACCGATGATTCAGACGGCAATAGCACAAAATCCAGCACGGTGACAACGGAAAGTTCAGACGGTTCCAGCTCAACGCACACAGTAACAGAGATCACCGGTAGTGACGGGAGTAAAACTTCTGAACAGTACGCTTCAGCAACCGACAAAGACGGCAACACCACATGGGAGTACTCCTGCACCGGGTGGCAATGTAATCCCGATCCCGAAGCAGCTGATTGTGTTTCCCAGCAGTGCAAAGAGTTCATGGTATGGGTCGAGGCATCAGGGTTTGCAAGGGACAGGTCTCTCCTGAATCCCCGCGACACACTGATCAACACTGGCCGGGACGGCTCCGGGACATCTTCGGTCACTGGTAACCGGCCGCAGGCGATAGACTCCAAGACGGTTATGGATACAAAAACCAGCCCCTATATTCTCAACGAAAGTTCCGGTGGGAAGGAGATCGACACACCATTCGGCAGCGAACCTAAAACAACTGGCGACCTCGTCGGTACACTGCCGGACCCTGGACAACCAGGTGCGGGCTCAGGAAATAAATTGCCTCCAGGGACTGGGCCTGACTCACCTACAAGTGGAGGAAACTAGCCGGAGCCTCAGAATTAGTTGCGTATGTTAACTGTGAAATCACCGCCCTCCAATGTAGCAAGTGCAACGACCCAGTCTTTCTAATGAATAACTGATACTTCAGGGAGGAGCTGACAATGCGATCACTACGTTTTCTGGTTTGTATACTCTGTGTGTTGATATCAGGCTCAGTCTTTCTTGCCGGCTGCGCCGGTGTGTCCCACGAGGCCTACTATAAAGGCGACTCAGGCCAGATAACAGCTGACATGACACCCTACAAGGACGAACTCCTGAAGCTGGACTTTATGGTACCTGCAGGATGGACTGAGGTGCCCTTGGCTGATGACCTGCCCGATTCCCTTAAGCTGAGACGGGAGATCACAACGGAAACAGGCGGGATGGCCGTATTCCGAAAGGGCAACAAGGGCTCTGTCATGGTTTGGTGTCGGACGTCCTACCAGAACCCACAGGGGATGGCAAACCGCATGGCTCCTGACAGCCAGATGGTCAAGAGCGGCCAGCAAATCCCCTCGAAGGGCTGGAACCCAATTTTCTACCGCTACGATTTAAGCTCCATAGTCAAAGGGGAAAAGCAGGGATTTTCCACTTTCGCTGGTGAGAAGGAACAGGCCCTGCTCTCCCTTTACGGATGCATGTACGGTGTCCTGGGACGGAGCACTTCCATCGAGTATTCAGATGAGATCGAAGGCGACTTCATCAATATTTTACGCTCACTTAAGAACTGAGACCTCCATGAACCGTCGATTAACAACCCTGTTCACTGCCCTGCTCCTGATCTTCACTCCTCTCCTGACACCCGCCCGCAGCGATGACGCACAAGACGCAATTAATGAGGCCGTTAAAAAGACCATAGAGGCAATTTCTGAAGAAATGTCCAGGCCCGGTTACTGGGATGATTTTTTCGAGGAAATGGCAAATGTTGCTGTAGCTATGCCGACAGCAAAGGAGATACCAGCGAAGTGGACTGTCCTGGGAAATAGAAACTATGTCCGGGATATGCGATTCATATCCAAAGACCGACTCCTGGTCAGCTACGAATACGGCATCGGCGGCAACCCTGTCCTGGTGGACACATCGAAGGGCAAAGTCCTGTGGCGCTTCGTTCCTGATGGATGGGCCAATTCGGGTGCCGACGTGGTCATGGCTTTTGAGGACCTTATCCTGATAAGGAATGACGATGATGCTAAACGGAAGATCCACGTGGCTGCCATCGACTCTGAAAACGGCAAACAGCTGTGGATTGGTACCTTTGAAAAGAAGAAAAAGTCCTATGACATCCTTCCTGTCCCTCAGGAGTCAGCTTTCCTGGTAGTAGTGAGGGAGAAAAAGAAGGCCACCGTGCAGGCCTATGGACTTTTCGACGGGAAATTCAGGTGGGAACGCTCCTACAAAATATTCTCGAAAAACGGACATCCGCCAAAGCCCCTTATCTCAAAGGATGGCGTGTTGAATTTCATGTCCGGCGTGCAGAAGCTCTCAATGACTGACGGAAGCACCGAGTGGGAAAGGGGCTACATCGTCCTTGACGGACGGACCCCGCCGCCGAAGAGGGACGGAAACAAACTTCTCGTTTTGGATCACGAGGGGTCGCTGCATACCGTGGATTCCGTAACAGGGAAAGCAGCCGGATCCGTTCAGTTGGATAAGTCCGTCATGTACACCAACATCTATCCCATGCAGGACCGTGTCTATCTGCGCGGGATAATCCAGGCAGAAAACCGCCCACCCGTACACATCATGGAGGTTCTGAGAAAATCAGACTGGAAGAAACTCTGGAGATATTCCGGAAAAGAACCGGCTGTTAGCAATCTCATAGAAGATGGGCGCCGAATTTATTTTTCGACACCCTCTAAAGTTATCTGCCTGGATCTAGCAACCGGGAAAGAGATCTTCACAAGCCTTGCCTCTCAGGCAGGACGCTCCTTCCCGGTCCAGATCAAAAAGTACGGAAAAACGGTCATCTACATCGGGGAGGTTATCATCGCAGGCTTTGATGCTGCATCCGGCAAGCGACGCTGGAAACACGGTATAACGCCCCTTACACCCCAAACCCACCTTGACTTTTTTGACAGCTTCATCGGCCGTCTCCAGGAACGCGCAGGGAGCCTGACGAAGGGCCTGCGGACAACCAGGGGGGGGTCAGCGGATTATTTCACGCAGCAGGCACGGATATCACAGAACCTGTCCAACCAGTACTACAGTCGATCCAGGATCGAGAGTGCATACTCCGGAGCCTTTGCCCGGCTCAGCTTCCTCTTTGCCATGAAGGAGCTGGGAGACAAGATGAGAATGAACGTGTCAAAAAGTGACCAGGGCGAATTGAAAAAACTGGAATTTGTAAGGCGGTCGCTTTATGGAGCTTATCTGTCGGCCCAGGATGGAGATTACGTCTATCGCCCTCACCTGGAGGGCGGCTTTACCGGCCTGTATGTTGTCCATCTGCCCACGGGTAAGGCAGCTTTCACACCGCTTTCACCGGATTCCACAGGCTACCATGAATCGACAAACTGGAACTCGAGGGGCCTGTGGAACATGCTCGACCATAAGCGGGGCATCGTATACCACCATGCTCTCAGGATTTCTCCTGAAAAATTCCAGGAGGAGGTTCTGGCTGATGATGAGAGTAACTACGGGGTTTTTCTGGTAGCTCAGCCCGTGAAGATCCCACGGTAATCATGCTCGAGACAAGTCTCATTTTCACAGAAAGGAAAGTTGAGACACAGAATCTTACTCCATATATAAGTCCCATGATTTCAAGATGTTAAACCGCGACGAAATGGACAAGCTATCCCAAAAATACTGTTCCTATCGGCCTGCCCTTTTGTGGCATAGGAGGCCCATTGTGAGAAACCTTCGTATACTTTCAGTTTCCCTAATAGCGTTATTTAGTTTCGTCATCCAGCCTCCTCCAGCTCTTGCCAAGGGAAAGAAGGAGAAAAAGGAAACACTCGAGTTCAGGCCTTTCATTCAAAAAGCAAAATACAGCTCCCGCTCCGGAAAGGTAGTCGTCAGGAGGGGGACATTTGATGAACTGGATACGGAACTGGCAGGCAGCGGCTACGCGAGGATCGGGTTGGCAGAAGTAAAATTCGTCACCAAGCGATGCAAATTCGGACTGACTGACTGCACCGAAATAGTTCACAAGGACGATCCAACCGCTGCTCTTCTGAAACTGGCTGCCAAAAGCGGCGGTGATCTGGTAGTCATCACCGGGGACAAGGCTAAGGAACACTCCTACAACCAGGGTTCAAAGTGCAGCAGTTGGGGTGAAACGTCTCATTACGAGTATAGAACCGACTGGTCCACCAGGACCCAGTCAACCTGGTTGGTTACTCAGCCAGTGTGCACCAATTATGAGAAGTATGTTGATGTGGACGAGATGCTCGTAAGTTCGGGAGTTGTCTGGAGAAAGGACCAAAAACTTGCCAGGCAGCAGGAACTTGGGATCGAACTTTCCGCAGGTGCCATTGTGGGCGAACTGGAGTGGGTAAAGGAAGCCATCGACAACGGTGCTAATGTAAGCCTTTCCGACATGTATGGCAATTACCCCCTCGGCAGGGCCGCCTTTTACGGCCACGAGGAAATAGTTCGGTATCTAATTAAAAAAGGAGCGAATGTGAACGGGAGGGGCCTGGATACTCCACCCATCTTTCAGGCCGCAGAAGGTGGACATACATCCATTTTCAGACTGCTCCTGGAAAATCGCGCCAAAGTCAAGTTCAAGGATCCGAATACCAAAAGAACCTTACTTCACGCAGCTGCAAAAGGCGGTCAGGCTGAGGTCGTCAAGGAACTTATCGCAAGAAAACTCAAGGTCGATGCTCGTGACAGAAACGATATTACTCCCCTCATGCTGGCGGCATCATCCAGCAGCGCAGAAGTAGTCCGCTTACTCATAGAGCACAAGGCCAAGGTAAACCGGAAGAGCCAGCTGTTTAATGACTCCGTTGCCAACTGGGCACCAATTCATTTTGCATCTTCTATAGGGGACTATGCCACCCTGAAAGTGCTCCTGGAAAATGGTGCTGACGCTGAGGCAAAGGAAGGCAGGGGATACAAACCCCTGGAATTGGCAGATACAATGCTGAAAATAGCCAAGTTCCAACTGGAGTTTGGCAGGGAAGATGGTGTGAAACATGAGCTGCTAGCAATCAGGGAGAAAGAAGCTAAAACACGACAGAAGGTTGTCAATGCCCTGAAAATGTTCATCGACGGGAGGTCCGGCTACATTGATACTTCGGGAAATTGGGTCTTACCGCCGACCTACGAAGGCGCCGGTATATTTAAGGATGGGCTCGCATCAGTAAAGGTCGGCGAAAAGTGGGGCTTCATAAACCGGTCCTGGAAGTTGGTCATCAAACCGAAATATGAGATGACTCACGGTTTTACCGATGGGCTTGCACTCGTTACTATCAAGAACGACAAGGGTCGAAAGAGGGACGGTTTTATAGACGGCAAGGGGCGTATGGTCATCCCGGCAAAGTATACATCGGCCAGCAGTTTTTCCGAAGGGCTTGCAGTAGTAAAGGTTGGCGGCAGGCGGTACCAAAAGGACAAGGGCCGCTACGGTTATATTAACAGGAAAGGACAAATGGTCATCAAACCAACCTTCATGAGAGCCAGCGGTTTTTCCGAGGGGCTTGCGGCAGTTACGCTGAACGGCAGGACATGGGGATTCATAGACAAGTCAGGGAAAATGGTTATCAAGCCGGTCCTGGGAGCTGGGGGGGTTTGGTCATCGCCGGGTTCTTTTTCCGAGGGTATGTCCGCAGTCAACCTGCGGGGCAAGCTTTACGGCTACATCGACCAATCGGGAAGGACGGTCATTCCGGCCCGTTTCAGGGAAACATTCACCTTTTCCGAGGGCCTGGCTGCCGCCCTGGAAAAGAGATGGGGATTTGTGGACAAGAAAGGGAACTGGGCCTTTCCGCAGAAGTTCTACTATGTTGGAATGGGGAGCGGTTTTAGTGAAGGGCGCATTGCTGTGGAGATCAAGGAAAAGAAGTGGGCTTACATCGATAAAACGGGCAATTTCACAAGCGATGCCCGCTACCAGAGCGCCAATTCCTTTAGAAACGGTGTAGCCTGGGTGAAGGTAAAGGACCGGTGGGGACTCATCGACAGGGATGAGAAATTTCTCTTAAAGCCTTACTATGCCAGCGCCAGCTACTTTAAGGATGGCCTGGCTTCGGTTAGGGTTAAAGGGAAGGAAGTCCTGGATTTCCTTGATTAGCAGGAGTTGGGTCGTGAAGATAAAAGGTAGATCCACGTGAAGTAATTTATTGTTTTTCACATCATTATTGTTTTCCTGATGTACCCCTCCTCTGCTGCCCATGCCAAACAAACCCTGGTGATCAAGGGCCGTCTTGGCAAAAAGGTCCTTGAGTTCAAGGACAACTCCGGGAAAGTTGTCGACCGCCTGAAAGGAGACCAGGTACGAGATTGCAGAACAAATAACTACCTCGTTTGCTACGGGAAGATTAAAAAGAAAAAAGATTATCGCCCAATGATTGATGAATATGGAGTTGAAGAATCCGGCTGCTATATTTCCAGGACTCTGGAGTGTAGAAAATTGGGGTTGATAAGCGGACTAAAAAGCAATGGTTGAGATATATGATATAAACGAAAAAAAAGTGATTAACTATTTCATTGATTCAACTGGAAAACAGATAAGCAGCGGCAAATGAAAAACTCCCGTGTACTCGGTCGGCACACCAGAAAAGGCAAGGGCCTGAAAGCAGGTTCAAGGTCTCTCAACAGGTTTGACTTCCTCCGCAAGAAGACCGATCTCCCTGTCGTATACCCCGGAAACCTCCACCACTTTACCCAGCCCGGGATAAACTACCATGGAATGGCCAAGGATTTTGACAGCCCCCATTCCCCCTCCCCTGTCGTCTTCTTCCGGAGTCAGGAAACGCCCTCCCCTTCCGTCCTCCAAGATCTCCCCGGTGACCGGGTGTTCTGAGACTATGCGGGCCCTTTCCAGGGAGCTTTCCGCGTGGTAGATCTCCATGGTGTCGAGGGCCCCCAGGGGTTCTGCCAGCTCCTTGATAACCGCGTCCGCTTCTTCACGGTACTCAACCCCACCCATTTGCTTCAGGGCAAAGGCAGCTCTGAACCGTACATCATCGTCTTCGTCTCCCAGGGCTTCGACCAGCGCTGTGACGGCCATCCGTGCCTCATCTCCCATGCGAGCGAGACAGAGGGCAGCTCCTCTGCGAAGGGCTATTGACTGATCTGAAAGTGCCACAAGGAAGTGGGATACGGCATCGCTGCCCATGGCAGAAAGGACATGAAGTGCCTGCCTTTGCTCCTCCTCGTCCTCGCCACGCACCCGGTCGAAGAGAAAGGGCGAAGTGAAGCCACTGAGAAGTCTGAATAGCTCCAGCGTCCGGGAGGTCAGGTCAAGGTCGCCCGAATAGTACACTTCCAGAAGGGGCTCAATTGGATCGGGGTCTATGGACCTTAGAAATTCCGGTACCGCTGCGCGGACATTGCCGTCTGGATGGACGATCATCCGGTTAAGTATCTCCAGGCGATTGTCAAAGTCGCTGGCAATATTGCCCAGGGCCTTCAGGGCGGCGGTCTTCTTCTCACCTCCGGTGCCGATTAGCTCCAGCTGTGAGTCGATTTCAATTGATACGTTTTGCTTCTTCCCTGTATTATCACCTGCCCTCGAAAATCCAAATAGCTTTCGAATCAGGTTCATCATAATAAATCCCTTCTCCCTCGCTATTTCACGACGGTAATGTCAGTTGGTACGGCGTCACCTGCAGGATTTATGTCCTTCACCATCTTAGTGCCTTCAGACGTGCCGTCTGTCACCCAGAGCTCCAGACCGTTTTTGCCGTCATCGGCTCTGAAAAACACGCGCCCGTTAACAGCAGTCAGGTTCGTAGGGAACGAGTCTTCCTTTCCCGACCGGATGTCCCTGAGAAGGACGGTTCCATTTTTTCTCCCGTCCGTTATCCAGAGCTCACGGCCGCTGTTATTTGAGTAAGCGCTGAAAATGGTCCGGCCGTTCAGAATCACCATCTCACCCGGGCCCGATCCTGATGGTCCCGGGTTGATATCTTTTATCATAACTGTGCCCCCGAAGCTGCCGTCGCTGGCCCACAGCTCCATACCGTGCACCCCATCGGCGGCGGCGAACAGGATGATCGCCCCGCTCTTTTGTACATCGGTGCTGCCGCTGTTCGCCGTTATCGGAAAAAGGAGCAGTAAAACAACCGCGGTACCTAGAAACCTCTTTAACATAATTGCCTCCCGCTTTAAGAAGAATACAGAGATCATTACCTATAATACCCTAAAAATAAAAAAGGCCGACTTTCAAAAAGCCGGCCCATTTAATCGGTATTTTCTGGAAATCAGTAGTTCACGGTCTCCGTGTGGCCGAACTGGACCGTGTTGTCAGTGAGCAGGACCTCCTTGAAATCAACTCTCACTCCAACGAAATCAGACGGTTCCCCCGGCAGGTCCTTCAGAAATGGAAAC
>CAYVSA010000059.1:0-11356 GCA_964454175.1 uncultured Pseudomonadota bacterium | reverse complement strand
AACGCTCCTGCGACCCGGCAGATGCCGGTGGCGGTTCAGATACCCGTCCCACTGGAAGGGTCCGACGGGTCTTCCGAGATCGCAAAAAATGTGAGGGAGGTCCTTGCAGGAGACTTGGACTTTTCAGGTGTATTCAGGGTGCTGGATCCTCTCCTGTACATGGAGGATGCCGATGTGGAAAAAATGACTCTGGGCACCTTCGATTTTGCCGACTGGGAACTCATCAACGCAGAGGCATTGATCAAGATAGGGTATTCAATTGAGGAAAAAGGGTCTGTCGAGCTGGAATTTCATCTTTTTGACGTGTTTCGCCAACAGGAACTGGTTGCAAAAAAATGGCGCGGCACGCCATCCCAGCTCAGATATATGGTGCACCTGTTTTCAAACGTTGTGATGGAAGTGATAACCGGAGAGGAAGGGATCTTCGACACAGCGATGCTCTTTGTAAAAGACACGGGGAAAGGAAAGTCTATCCTGCGCATGGATTACGACGGAGGGAACCTTAGCCAGGTCACAAAAAACAGCTCTCTGAATATCTCCCCTACATGGTGGCCAGATAGAGACGGACTAATATATACATCCTACAAGAACGGTTCGCCGGATCTGTATTCCCTGAGCCTGAGAGGGAATGAAAAGAGACTCACAAGGGGGATGGGTGTTGACGTTGGGGCCGAGTTCTCGCCCGGCGGAAAAATATTCGGTTTTATGAGAAATGTCGACGGCAACCCCGACATCTATACAGCTGGTCCGGGCGGAAAAATAATTGAGCGGCTGACGTGGATGAAAAGCGTGGAAGCCTCGCCCACCTGGTCCCCGGACGGGAAAAGGATAGCCTTCGTTTCAGACCGCTTCGGTACCCCGCAGATATTTGTCATGAACGCTGATGGCAGCAATATCAGAAGGGTTACCTATGAGGGCAATTACAACACCAGTCCCGCATGGTCCCCGACCGGGAACCTCATTGCATACACATCCAGGGTGGGGGGGAAATTCGCGCTGGCCCTGGTCGATCCGGATACCACCGAGGGCCGTCTCCTGGTTGGAGAGGCTGGGAACAACGAATCTCCGGCATGGTCCCCTGACGGTAAATTCATAGCGTTCGGTTCCAACAGGACCGGTACCTATCAGATCTACGTAGTTGATAGAGACGGTCGTCGGGAGATGAAGATCACCAGGGGAAAGGGTGATAAAACATCTCCCGCCTGGTCGCCAAAATTGCTAAAATAGACCTTGTCTAATGCTGGTTTACAAGGTGCTTAAGATAAGTTAAGGTATTGTCGTATTTCCGGGATGGGCCTGTGGATGAACGATCACCGTTGCGAAGTGATCGTGCGTGTCCGGCAGTTGCCTCACCCGGTGGAGGTGGAGGAAATATTAAAGGGTTTGATAATTACCTAACATTTCAGGAGGTGGGATGTGGTTCTCGGTAAAAAAAATGTGACGCTGTCGGTTCTTATTGTTGCAGTTTTTCTAATGGTGATGTTGGCCGCGTGCTCCACGACTCCCAAGGAACAGCCGGCTGAAGCACCTGCTATGGACACGCCTTCAAAGGTGTCGACCTACACGCCGCCGCCCAAGGCGGCCCCTAAGCAGATGCCGGCGGCCAAGTCCAGTCAGCCGCAGATGGCCGTGGAGTTGGGCGACGTTTTCTTCGCTTTTGACCGATCCGACCTCTCCAGTGACTCCAGAGCGACCCTGGCAGACAATGCCGATGTTCTTCGCAGCAACCCTGACGTAACGGTCAGCATACAGGGTCACTGTGACGAAAGAGGTACCGTGGAGTACAACCTGGGACTGGGTGAGCGCAGAGCTTCAAGCGTGCGGAACTATCTCATGTCCCTGGGAATCTCCGGTTCCAGGATCCAGACCATTAGCTACGGCGAGGAAAGACCCTTCCAGTGGGGCCACAACGAGGGGGCATGGTCACAGAACAGGCGTGCCCACTTCGTAGTCAAGTAGCTCTGAGATTTTCAAATACGCTGTGCGAACCATCAGGCTAGCAGCATACCTGCTTCTGGCGGGGCTTTTCCTGGCGTCCTGCGCGACTACGTCTGCGCCGGGTTCGGGTCAGAGCCAGGTCAAGTCAAATACTGCCAGGATAGAAAGGCTCGAGGCCGCGCAGGGAGGCAGCCAGTCCCTTCCTCCCAATGTGGAAAAGCGCTTTGAGAAGGTTGACAGGGAGCTTCGGGATACAAGGAGGGCCTTTGCCGACTCCAAACTGGATGCGGAGACTCTCGGCGAGATGATGGACTCCCTGAAAGCGCAGGTCGCTGATCTGGAAAAATTCATGGTGCGGTTGAGAAATCGCGGTACAGATGTCGATAAGGCCCTGGAAAACCTCGCGAACAAACTGGAGGCGGATATAAGGGGCCTGGGAGACAAGGTTAAAGAGTACCTGGAAAAATAACCGCCAAACATTTGAGTCATACAGGAGAGCGGCCCCGTATCGTTGGGACCGCTCTTTTTCCGATATTCAGTCAGTGCTCTGACCCCCTGACACCCTCACCCCCATACTCCTATACCCCTACTCGCCCAAAAACCAACATTTATGTTGAAATGCGTGCGTCAGCATGCTAGCTTGCAGGAAATCCTGCGGAGGTAACATGCAGAGCAAACCATGCTGAAATTAAGCACTATTGTCAAAAAGGGGGACGGAAAACTCACCCCCGGGCAGAAAAAAGTGGCTGATTTCCTGCTCAAATATCCTGAAGAAGCTGTATTCCTCACAGCCGGGGGCCTTGCAAGGCGCCTGAAAACCAGCGACACGACTATTATCCGGATGGCCCAGGCACTGGGTTATGAAGGTTTCCCCGGTCTCAAGAAGAGGCTGAGGGAACTCGTCCAGAATAAATTCACAACCGTAGACCGCATGGGCAAAGCTATCAGGCAGGTTCAGTCTGTTGAGGATGTGTTTGTGAACGTGCTGCAAAACGATGCGAACAATCTGCGCATTACCCTTGAATACACGGATATGGATGTATTCCGGGATGCAGTAGACGGGATTGAAAGGGCCTCCAGGGTTTTCGTAATCGGCCTGCGTTCCACTCACTGCCTGGCAGCTTTTTTCACCAGCGCTCTCAGGTTCTTAAAAAGAGATGTGACGCTCCTGGTGCCGGGAACCGGTGAGATGTGGGAGGTGGTCAAGGATCTGGGACCTGGCGACCTTGTAGCCGGCTTTTCTTTTCCACGCTATACTAAAACAACGGTTCAGCTTCTGGATTACGCTTGGGAGAAGGGTGCGAAGATACTTGCTGTCACCGACAGTGAACTGTCTCCCCTGTCCTCCAATGCAGAGTGGACCCTGACCGTGCCATATGAGATCGATTCCTACATGGAGTCCTTCACCGCGGCGCTCAGTCTCCTGAACGCTATCGTAACAGCCCTTGCCTTCAGGAAGGATGAGGAGACGATCCAGGCCTTGAGAGAAATGGAAGAGTCCTGGGCCCAAAGGGGTATCTATTGGGAGGACTGATCTTATTGTGGATTAATGTGAACAAAAACTAATAATGGTAATGAAAGGGGGTGTGCAAGCTGCAATTAACGAGTCTTCCGGCAGTGTCCGGCAGACAAGATAACTCGAAGGAGGAGATAATGAAAAAGGGAATGATTGTTCTAGTCGCTGTTCTGGCCCT
This sequence comes from uncultured Pseudomonadota bacterium, assembly GCA_964454175.1. Taxonomy (GTDB): domain Bacteria; phylum BMS3Abin14; class BMS3Abin14; order BMS3Abin14; family BMS3Abin14; genus CAYVSA01. Next base: position 7,724 of record CAYVSA010000059.1, on the reverse strand, counting down.
GTCTCTCACCGTCGTCGGCATGGGGCCGACACCGGCCATGGCCAAGACAAAATTCTACACTATCGGAACCGGGGGCGTTACGGGCGTCTATTATCCCACAGGCGGCGCTATCGCCAGGATAGTGAATGCCAAGAAGAAAGAGTACGGCATGAGGCTCACTGTTGAGTCCACCGGAGGATCCGTCTACAATACAAACGCGATCCTCTCCGGCGACCTGGACTTCGGAGTTGTCCAGTCTGACCGTCAGTACCAGGCTGTAAACGGCCTGGCAGACTGGAAGGATAAGGGACCCCAGAAGGACATCAGGGCGCTCTTCTCCGTCCATCCCGAGAGCATCACTCTCGTGGCTGGTGTGGACACCGGCATCAAGTCCATCAAGGACCTGAGGGGTAAGCATGTCAATATTGGCAACCCCGGTTCAGGGCAGAGGCAGAACTCCATTGACGGTCTCGCTGCAGTTGGTATCGATTACAAGAAGGACCTCCAGGCTGAAGGCCTGAAGGCTGCCGAGGCTCCAGGTGTTCTCCTGGACGGCCGCATCGATGCGTTCTTCTACACCGTTGGCCACCCCGCAGGCACCATAAAGGAAGCGACGAGCGGCACGAGGAAGGTCAGTGTCATCCCGGTCGTGCTTCCCGATTCCTTCTACAAGAAGTTCCCGTATTACGCGGCAAGTGTGATCCCGATGTCCAACTACCCCAACGCCGTTAACGATGGAGATGTTCCTTCCTTCGGCGTTAAGGCCACATTTATTACTCACAAGAGGGTTCCCACGAAGGATGTATACAATCTCGTTAAAGAGATATTCGAGAACTTCGACAGCTTCAAGAAACTCCACCCGGCCTACCAGGTACTGACAAAGCAGAACATGCTCCAGGGTCTTTCAGCACCTTTACACCCTGGTGCTGCCAAGTACTACAAAGAAGCCGGCCTTATCAAGTAAAGCGGCAAAGCGGGGTGCGGGATCTTCCCCGCACCCCGCTCCAATGTGAATTTGAGCGTTTCAAAGCAAATGAAGATTGATATTACCAGGAGGAGCAGTTCCCGATGAGCAGCGATGACAAAGACGACACTCTGGAAGGGAAAGGTGGAAACCAGGAGGAGCCTCCACATCCTCACAGCATACTTAACGATGTAGACGAGGGAATTGAAGAGGCCAAACGGATCGCTGAGGAAGAGGAGTCTGGCTTTCGGCACCTGACTGGTTTTTCGGCCAAGGTAGTTCCCGTCATCGCGGTTATCTGGTCTCTTTTCCAGCTGTCTGTAGCAAGCTGGTTAATAATGAACTCGTCCTATATCAGATCTATTCACCTGGGTTTCGCGATCCTTATTACGTATCTGAGCTATCCGGCTTTCAAAAGACCCATGAAGGGCGTAATGTCTTTCCTCTCCGCCCGAAACCGGATCCCGATCGTCGACTGGGTTCTGGGAGTGGTCTCCTGCCTCGCCGCGCTCTACTTGTTTATTGATTATGCCGGTCTCGCTACCAGGGCCGGTGCACCCTTGAAAAGGGATGTTATCATCGGCACCGTTCTTGTGCTGCTGCTCCTTGAAGCGGCCAGAAGAGTCATCGGACCAGCATTGACCATTATCGCGTCAATGTTTTCACTTTACGTGTTTTTCGCTGAGAGCATGCCCGAGTTCATGGCATTTAAAAGCGCATCTCTCGGCAAGTATATTGACAAAATTTCCCTCTCTACTGAGGGAATTTACGGAATACCACTGGATGTTTCTGCAACAATAGTATTCCTTTTCGTACTCTTCGGAGCCATGCTCGAGAGGGCAGGGGCTGGCAAATTTTTCATCGACCTCGCCTTGAGCCTCCTGGGCAAATACAAGGGAGGGCCCGCAAAGGCCGCAATAGTGGGTTCCGGGCTTACGGGCCTGATCTCGGGTTCGTCCATTGCCAACATAGTCACCACCGGGACTTTTACGATCCCTCTCATGAAGAAGGTAGGTTATCCGGCTACCAAGGCTGCCGCCATCGAGGTTGCGGCAAGCACCGATGGTCAGCTGGCCCCTCCGATAATGGGGGCCGCGGCCTTTATTATCGCTGAATACCTCGCTGTTCCATACTTGCAGGTGATCAAGGCGGCGGCGATCCCGGCTTTCGTATCCTACGCGACCCTGTTTTTCATTGCGCACATCGAGGCATCGAAGGCCGGCCTGCGCGGCCTCACCAAAGAAGAGCTCCCAATATTTTTTAAGGTTTTGATGGGCGGGATCCACTATCTCATCCCCATCGGCGTTCTGGTGTATGAGCTTGCAGTCCCACGACACTCCCCCGAGCTTGCCGCCTTCAGGGCCATTATCGTGATGATCATCGTGATATTGCTCCAGGAACCTGTGAAGAACTATAGAAAAAAAGAACCCCTGGCACCGGCATTCAGGAAAAGCCTTCACACTATCGTCGATTCCATGGTCGCGGGTGGAAGGAACATGGTGACGGTGGCTATTGCCACAGCAGCAGCCGGCATAATTGTGGGTGTTGTAACCATGGGAATAGGCGGGATCATAACGGAGCTGGTGGAGTTCCTTTCCGGAGGGAACATTTTTGCTCTGGTGATAATTACCGGTATCGCCAGCCTGCTCCTGGGAATGGGTCTTCCCACAACGGCGACCTACATCGTCATGGCGGCGCTGACTGCGCCGATCATCGTTGAAGTCGGTCTTACAAACGGGTATGTGATCCCCCTGATGGCCGCACACCTTTACTGCTTCTACTTCGGTATCCTGGCAGACGACACGCCACCTGTGGGGCTTGCCGCCTACGCGGCGGCGGCCATAGCCAAGTCACCGCCCATTGCCACAGGTATACAGGGCTTTATGTACGATATCAGGACGGCGCTTATCGCGGTCATGTTCATATTCAACTACGACCTTATCCTGCACAACATCAACAGCTGGGGGCTGGCGATCCTGATATTCACGGCGGCCTGCCTGGGAAACTTCGCATTTGCCTCCGCGACCCAGGGATGGTTCGTTGTGAAGAACATGTGGTATGAGATCCCCCTTCTCCTGGCTGTGACCTTTGTGATGATGCAGCCCGGGGTAGTGGCGGTGTGGTTCGGATTAGGGAACAAATATCTTCTGTATCCGGTTGGTGCAATTATGCTCGGTTTGATCATAGCCAACCAGATGAGAAGGAGACCATCAGTGGAGCCGGTGAGGGCATGAGGATCGCCGAGGGGCTTTTGCAGGCCAGGAACTGAGAGGTAATCATGGGATCGAAGATCAGGATTATTATGTGTGCTGTGGATCTGACCGATAACTCGGAACGGGTAATAGAAGAGGCTGTCAGAGCGGCCAATGCCTATGATGCCCAAGTGCATCTCCTGCACATCAATGAGAGTTTCGATACGAATGTGGCAATGCCCATCGTGAGCTTTATGGGAGAGGAACGGTTTAAGCAGCTGATAGAAGAAAAGAAGTCCGAGACGGAAGACGAGATATCCAGGAGACTGGATAATATGGCAGCTGAGGGAAAGGCCGGCATTAAGACGGGCGATCTGAAGAGGATCAAGGGAATTCATGTCATGGAAGGTGATCCTGTTGTGGAGATCCTTAATATGGCCTCCGCGGTCAAGGCTGACATGCTCGTACTCGGGACCCACGGCAAAGGAATAGTGGTGCACACTTTTCTCGGCAGCGTAGCACAGAAGATCGTCAAGAGGGTTTCAGTGCCGGTTCTACTGGTACCGGCGGTGCCCCGTGGCAGATCCTGACCGCTGCCCTGTATCCCATTCTTTAACCTGAGGATAGATACTGTTAGTGAGAATTCAGCCACTTCAAGAAGAATCTTCCGGGTCAGCTGAGATCCTTTTCAGCAGCGTAAGCATTGATCCGTCAAAGGCCTACTTCCTGTACGTGGGAGAGATCAAGGCCTACTGGCTAAACAGCCTTATGAAAAGGCCCCTTGAGAGGCTCTACCAGAGGGAGGTGGATTTCATCTCCATAGTGCCGGACGTCCTGACAAAGCATGTGCGGGATAACGTAGTCGTTATCAACACATCATCCGCGGACCTGTTCCGGCAGACGGGAGTTCCTCACAATGTGCGGCTCTCGGGTGCTGATTTCGCGACACAGGTGTCCGGCAGCACTTTTGTCTATAACCTCGTTCAGGAACTCCTTACCCGACAGGAGAATCTTTTCGTTAACATGTTCGAGTCTATGGAAAACCTGAGCCTGGTAGACGGTGAGAATGTCCGGTTGATCGGCCCCGACCCGGGCCTTGCATCAAGTCTGAACAACAAGCTCATCCAGTACGACCTGGTGAAGAAGCTTGGGATACCGGTTCCTGAAGGCGGCGGCCATGAAAACCTGGATTCGGCAGTGGCAGCAGCCGGAATGATGCTGGAAAAGGGCCATTCCGTATTCGTTTCGAAGGAATACAGTGCCGCCGGCTCCAACTCCATCATTGCCCGCGGAAAAAAGGATATCCTGGAGCGATTCAGTGAGACTGACGGCAAATTTCTTGTAACCCGCTTCATCGAGCATGAGTATGATCCAACCGTGCTGGGCGTTGTGGCCAGCAAGGATCAAGTGTTCATAGCTTCTGTCGCTGATCAAAATATCTCCGGAACACGGTTCAGGGGATCGACTTTTCCGACCGTTCTTGACGAAGATACGGCTCGTAAAGTAAGGGAAATGACCCGTGACATAGGGAGACAGCTCGGCAGTATGGGTTACCGCGGTGTGTTTGGATGTGATTACATCGTCGACTACGATGGAGAAGTCTTTTTCATTGAAATTAACGCAAGAAAGCAGGGCACAACTCTGGAAACATCCTTGACAATGAAGCACCACCTGCCCAATCAGGCATACTTTCCGGAGCTTGAGTTCATGGCCGTAACTGAAGGAAGACTGCCGGAAGGCATTGTAGAAATGGACCTGACGCCCAGGGGGCTCTGCTGGGGAACCTACAATATCAAGGTCGAACACGACGTTGAGATCCACAGTTGCCTCGAATCGGAATGCACCCAGTTTCAGCTCTTTGAGCGGGCGTACGAAGGGGATCGTGAAGTGAACAAATACATTATCGAGGATCATGTAGGAAATTCAGTAAGACAAAAGGCCGGAGGATTCCTTGCCAGGATCATAGCAGCCGCTGATAACTGTGAAGACGTTGACAGCGCCCTGAAGGAGGGCGCGCAGAAGGTCAGGAGTACTTACAGAAGATTCAGCTGATCGGATACCGGACAGAGTGGTTGTATTAACCTTAATTCCATCACCCGGTTTCAACTGCCGGGCACCAGGAGGCATGAAGTGGCCAAGGCACAAAAATTGTACCATCAAATGGAAGTCAAAAAGAAAGATCGGTCGGTTGCAAAGTCAAGATCGGCAGAGGTCAAAGCCCTGGATGCGGAATACTTTTCCATCAAGGGCTCTATCCCGACTGGCTTCAGTCTTCAGGACCAGTACAGAAAGTCTAAAAGACGGATTCTGAAGGCACTTGGCGCCACCGCCGGTGACTGGAAGGATCCCAACTGGCAGAGAAGGAACAGGATAGGGTCCGTAAAGGTTCTCAGTAAAATTTTGAATCTCGATAAGGATGAGATAGAGGATATTAAAAAGGCTGGAAGCCAGTACCGGTGGTACATATCACCTTACTATGCCAGTCTCATGGATCCTGAAGACAGGAACTGTCCAATCCGGCGCCAGGCGATCCCTTCTGTTTATGAGTACATGGACCAGTCAGAGATAGTGGACCCTCCGGTGATCAAGTACAATTCCCCTGCGCCCCTGATCTCGAGACTCTATCCCGATCGGTTGATAATAAACGTCACAAATCAGTGTGCGATGATCTGCCGTCACTGCCTGAGAAGGATGGACATAGACACAAATGATGTAATCTATCCGAAAAGGATGATAAACGAGGCGCTTGATTACGTCAGAAAGAACGAGGAAATAAGGGATGTCCTGCTCACAGGCGGTGATGCTCTGTCTCTTTCCGATTCCCAGTTGGATCACATATTGACCGAGCTGGACGAGATACCGCACGTAGAGATAAAGAGGCTTGGCTCCAGGATGCCTTGTACTCTGCCCCAGAGGGTCACCCACGAACTCTGCAAGATGCTGGAAAAACACGATCCCGTATACCTCAACACACAGTTCAACCACCCGAAAGAGGTGACTCAAGACGCTCAAAAGGCAGTGGATATGCTCACGAAAGCCGGGGTTGTTGTACGGGATCAGACCGTTCTAATGAAGGGGATCAATAATGATCCTCACATAATGAAAAAACTCATGCAGGAGCTTCTCCGGATCAAGGTCGCGCCCTATTATATATTCAACTGCAAAAAGGTGGAGGGTATCAGACACTTCAGGACGACCATCTCTGACGGGCTTAATATCATTGAGCACCTGAGAGGCTACACTTCCGGGATGGCTGTTCCGACATTCATCATCACTGCTCCTGAAGGCAGAGGCAAGACGCCCATCTTCCCCCAGTACCTGCTCAACCCCAACGTCGACGGGGAGCCCCTCATCCGTACCTGGGGCGGACATATCCTCCACTATCCTGACGAGCACGAAAATAGTTCGGAGGGGAACGGGGAACAGGGTTGACAGACCTCGCTGCCAGCATCAGGGAGGCTGTCGACGCCAGGCGCTCGGAGATAGGAGACTTTCTAAAGGAGCTGGTTGAGATAAACACTTACTCCAGGAACCCGGACGGCCTGAATCGCGTTGGTGAACTGGTCGCCTCCCGTATTCCCGAGAGGATGTCCCACAGGCAAATTAACGATCACAAGGGCGTAAACCACCACGTTTTCATCAATTCGGACTCGTCCGCCAGACCTGTCGTTATCGTTGGCCACCTGGATACCGTTTTCCCCCAGGATTCCGGATTCACCGATTTTATCGAGTCCGAGGACCGTTTCAGCGGGCCGGGAACCTCAGATATGAAAGGCGGCATTGTTGTAATGGTCTACGCCCTTCGCGTCCTCGAAGAGCTGGGCCTGCTGGCCGAGATCCCCCTCAAATGTCTGATCAACAGCGACGAGGAGATCGGGTCCCCTTTTTCCTACAACCTTATCAGGGACCTTGCGGAGGGGGCAGTGTATGGCCTCGTTTTCGAATGCGGCGGGCTGGAGGGCGAAGTAGTCAAGGCAAGACGGGGGATCAGGCGCTACAAGCTGACCGTTTCCGGAAAGGCCCGGCACGCGGGTGTAAAAGAGGGCCCAAAGGCCAGCGCAATTATGGAACTATCCAGCATGATCCTCGCCCTGGAGGCGTTAAACGACGTCAAGAGCGGTGTCTCCATCAACGTGGGCCGGATCTCCGGGGGTACTGTGACGAACATGGTGCCCGATCACGCCGAAGCTTACTTCGAGTTCAGGTTCTGGAACAGGACCACCGAAGAAAAGACACTGGAAGAGATAAAATCAATAATCGAGACCCCGGTGAATCCCGGATGCCATGCGGTGATCGAGTGTCACCATCAACGACCTGCCGGGTGCCCGGTGGAGGGGACGGACGAGATCTACCGTGCCGTTCTCAAGGCCGCAAGGGCACTGGAGCAGGAGGTCGGTCAGGAGAAAAGAGGCGGCACCTCTGATGCAAACTTCCTCACCGACGAAGGTGTGCCGACCCTGGACGGCATGGGCCCCATCGGGGACCTGGATCATTCCGAAGATGAGTACATCCTCAAGGAATCCCTTTTCGAACGCATCTCCCTTACAGCCCTCCTGCTGCACACCCTCGCGTCGGAATAGTTAACGAGT
>CAYVSA010000058.1:0-12004 GCA_964454175.1 uncultured Pseudomonadota bacterium | reverse complement strand
TCCTGGTGCAATCCCTCGCCTTCGCAAGTGCCTTGAGCTTCGCATCGTGATTCACTAGAACCCCTTAAGTTCCACTCACATCCAGGGAGGGGATTAATTATTTATCCAATTCCCAATGCTCCATTATCCAATTTCCAATTTTCAACCGACCCGCTAAACTGTCGGCATGGGAAAACGCATCGTCCTGACCACTTTCGGCTCATACGGGGACATCAACCCGTTCCTGGCCATAGCGATTGAGCTCAGGGAGAGGGGCCACAGGCCGGTGGTCGCCACTGCCGGGATCTACCGAGAGAACATCGAGGACATGGGTGTGGAGTTCTTCCCCGTCCGGCCCGACATTGACATCTCCGACACCGACTCCATCAGGAGATTGATGAGGGAGTGGAGCGGCCCGGAATACCTGGTGCGAAAGTTCATCCTCCCCCACCTGGCCGACTCCTACAACGACCTGAAAAAGATAACCGAGGAGGCGGACCTTATACTCACACACCCCATCACATACGCGGGGCCGGTCCTGGCCGAGCAGTATGGCTTGCGGTGGGCCTCGGCCGTGATAGCCCCCATAAGCTTCTTTTCCGCCCACGACCCGCCGGTCTTTGCCGGTTCCCCCTGGATGACGGCCTTCGCCCGCCTGAATCCGGCCTGCGGAAGGGTGGTCATTAATTTTTCCCGTGCCTACACAAGAAGCTGGATGAAGCCGGTGTACAGGTTGAGAAAACGGCTTGGCCTCCCGAAGGGAAAGAGCCCCCTGTTCGAGGGGCAGTACTCGCCCGAACTGTCCCTGGCCCTTTTCCCCCGGATACTGGCCGAGCCCCAGCCGGACTGGCCCCCCAACACGGTGGTTGCGGGCTACCCGTTCCTCCAGCGCTCCCACGAGGAGTGGAGGATGGACGAGGGGCTGGAGCGCTTCCTCGATTCGGGCCCGCCGCCCATTGTGTTCACGCTGGGATCATCGGCTGTGGTGGAAGCAGGGTCTTTCTACGCCGAGAGCCTCGAGGCCGCACGGAGGCTTGGCCGCCGGTGCGTACTCCTGACTGGCCCGCTCCCGGAGAACGCCCCAGCCATAAAGGGCAGCGAAGATGTCTACATCAGCGAGTTCGCTCCACACTCGGAACTTTTTCCACGCTGCAGTCTCATTGTGAGCTCGGCGGGTATGGGGAGCATCAGCGAGGGCATGAGGGCGGGAAAGCCGATATTCCTGGTCACCTTCAGCCAGGACCAGCCGGACAACGCCGATCACGCCAGGCGCCTGGGAATTTCAGAATACATCAACAGGAAGTCATACAGGGCAGACAGGGTCGTACCCGTGTTCGAAAGGCTCCTTTCGGAGGAGGTCCTTGCCGCAGCCGCCCTTGCAGGGGAGGCTGTGAGAAATGAAAACGGCGTCGCCAGGGCCTGCGACGCTTTAGAATCGCTTCTGAGCGAGAGCGGCAGGGAAACATCTGTTAGCCTTTCGGCTACCCACTGCGCCCTGAACACAAAGATCAGGTAACGCCCGCCTGCCTGCCTTCCTGAATGATAAGCTCCCTGAAGGCCCTTACCGTCCCCTCCACGTCATCAGCCTGGGTGATGGCAGTCACCGCGGCCACGATACCGGCGCCCCGGGAAACCACCTGATCTACATTGGAGAGCTTGATACCTCCCATCACGGAAAAGGGAAGGCCTGCTTTTTTCCCGATGGCGGTCACTGCGTCGGGTCCGAGGAAACGGTGGAGGCCCTCCTTGGTTCCCGTCTCGAAGATGGGGCCCACGTTCACGTAGTCTGCTCCGTTCTCTTTTGCCTGGAGCGCTTCTTCCAGGGAGTGGGTGGAGACCCCGATTATCAGGTCCGGTGCCAGAGCACGAACAGTTCCTGCCGGCATGTCGTCCTGGCCCAGGTGGACGCCGTCAGCCCCGCTGGCGAGAGCGATATCGGGACGGTCGTTTACCACCAGCAGCGCACCGGCATCTTTCGTCAGCTTCCGGAAACCGCGGGCCAGTTCATAAAACTCCCCGTCCGGCATGTCCTTTTCGCGCAGCTGGACCATCCTCGCTCCCCCCGCCAGTGCCTTTTCCAGGATGTGGAGGGGATCTTTACCAGCGCAGAGCCAGGAGCAGATGACGGGGTAGATGTCGGCCCGGCCCAGTTTCTTAAGCCTGGCGCCCCTGGTCACTTAACCGCCTCCGACGAAGCGGATGATCTCCAGCGAATCCCCGTCCGAAAGGCCCGTACTGGCGAGGTCGTCCTTTGCCACTATCTCGAGGTTTCTTTCCACAACCACGGTCTCCGGATCGATGTCCATCCCGGCGAGCAGCGCGTAGACGGTGACGGGCCCCTCGAGGTTCTTTTTCTTCCCGTTAACGGTAACTTCCATCTTTAGTTCCTCCTTTGCCTGTTCACTGCTTAACCGAGCAGGGCGTCCCAGTCCTTTTTGACAGGTTCGTATCCCATTTTTAGCAGTGCGCGGGACACCGACTCCAGGGAGCGGTGGTCGGCGATGTCGAACTGCGGCTGGGACTCACCGGCATGGGTGTAGCCGCCCGGCTCAGTGCACGAACCCGCGCTCATCGTGGTTATTCCCAGGGGAACAAGGTTGTCCCTGAGCGATGCCGTCTCCCGGGTGGACAGGACCAGCCCGGCGTCCGGGAAACATATCCGCAGCGCCGTTATCAGCTGTACGAGGTCCGTGTCCGACACCGGGTGAGGGACTTTAAAACTCCCGGCGGCAGGCCTCAGTCTGGGAAAGGAAACCGTTATGTGCGACTTCCAGAAGCGGTGCATCAGGTACTGCGCGTGGAGTGCGAGGTAGTACCCCTCCAGCCTCCAGTCGGCAAGGCCCAGGAGGGCACCGATCCCCAGCCTGAACAGGCCGGCCTGACCGCCCCTCTCCGGCGTGGCGAGCCTCCAGGCGAAGTCCCTCTTTTTCCCGGCGGGGTGGTACTTCCGGTAGAGCTTTTCGTCGTAGGTCTCCTGGTAGACGATCAGGCCGTCCGCCCCCGCCCGGGACAGCCTCGAGTAACCATCCTCGTCCAGGGGGTAGATCTCCAGTGCTATGGAGGCGAAGCTGGGCTTTAGTTTTTTCACTATCTCCTCGAGATAATCGATGCTCACCTCGTCAGGATTCTCACCGGACACCAGGAGCAGGTGGGAAAAGCCCAGGCCGGCAAGGTGCCCTGCCTCCTCCATGACCTCGTCAACGTCCAGGGTCCTTCGCTTCACGTCCACGCCCCTGTTAAAGCCGCAGTAGGTGCACGAGTTGGAGCAGAAGTTGGAAATGTAAAGGGGCGTAAAGAGGCTCACAACCCTGCCGAAGCGCTGGCGGGTTATGCTGTTTGCCCTTCGGGCCATATCCTCGAGAAATGGTTGTGCCGCAGGAGAAATCAGCCTGGCGAAGTCGTTTATGGAAGGCCTCGGTGAGGCAAGGGCGGCCTCCACCTGGTCGGCGGTGGCTGTGTTTACGGCCTGTTCTGCCGCCTCCTGAGGGTGGGCCCTGTAGATATCGAGAAAGGTCCGGGTGTCCTTCATCTGAGAAAACCGGTCAGGGGGCTTGATGCTTCGGCAGTTCCCCTCTGCTCACCCATGCCCGCGAGGTAAGCTTCCCTTCCGGCCTCAACTCCCCTGGCAAAGGCCCGGGCCATGGCGGCCGGATCGCCGGCGTCGGCGATGGCAGTGTTCACCAGAACGGCATCGGCTCCCATCTCCATGGCGGCTGCTGCGTCCGAGGGCGCGCCGAGCCCCGCGTCGACCACGACAGGTACATTTGCCATCTCGATAATGATCTCGATGGAGTCCCGCGTTCTTATACCGCGGTTCGAACCGATGGGAGAGCCCAGCGGCATCACCGTTGCGGTGCCGATCTCCTCGAGCCGCTTTGCCAGGACAGGGTCTGCGTTTATGTAGGGCAGGACCGTGAAGCCGTCCTTTACCAGTATCTCGGCGGCCTTCAGGGTCTCAATGGGATCGGGGAGCAGGTACCTCGGCTCCGGGGTTACCTCGAGTTTAACCCAGGGCTCACAGCCCGCGGCCCGGGCGAGCCTTGCCAGCCGGACGGCCTCGTCCGAGCTCCTTGCCCCGGAAGTGTTGGGAAGGAGCAGATACCTTTCCAGGTCGATGGCTGCGAGGGTGCTGTCTTCGGGGCTCTCGATGTCGACCCTTCTTAAGGCGACGGTCACCATCCCGGTGCCGGAGGCCTCCAGGGCGTCGGCCATCACCTGTGGGGACGAGAATTTCCCCGTTCCGACGAATAGCCTCGATGAAAAATGCCTGCCTGCTATTTCCAGTCTGTCGTCCATACTGATCTCTCCTTATATTTTTCGGCACAGGCCGCACCTGTGGTTTTCAGAGAGCGGGACCTGCCTGAATGTCATCTCGAGGGCGTCGTAGGTCAGGAGCCTGCCGGTGAGTAGTCTGCCAGTGCCTATCAGGAATTTAACGGCTTCCGTTGCCTGGATCGACCCGAGGACCCCGGGAACGCTGCCCAGGACGCCGACATCGGCGGTGGTCTTTATGGAGCCCGGTTCAGGAACGTCCTGAAAAACGCACCGGAAGCACGGCCCCTGTCCGGGGACAACTGTCATGACCTGACCGAACATCCCCAGGATGCCTGCCGTGGTCAGTGGCCTCCGGGCGGCTACGCAGGCGTCATTCAGGAGGAACTTTGATTCGAAGTTGTCCGTGGCCTCTATGATGAAATCGAAACCGGAAACAATGTCCTGCGCATTGTCCGCATCCAGGCGGAAGTTGAAAAGGGCCAGATCCAGATCCGGGCGGATCTTCATGAGGCTTTCTTCGGCGGAGCTGACTTTTTCTGCCTCCAGGTCCCCCACGCCGTGCAGTACCTGTCTCTGGAGGTTGGAAAGTTCCACCCGGTCGCTGTCGACGATCCCGATCTTCCCAATCCCGGCGGCTGCAAGGTAGAGAAGCGCGGGGCTCCCGAGACCCCCTGCTCCTACAACCAGAACGCTGCTGTTAAGAAGTTTTTCCTGACCTTTTTCGCCGACTTCCGGTATCAGTATGTTTCTGCGGTAAAGATCTTTTTCTGAAGCGTTCAGTTTCCTCATCTTGTTTCTCCCAATAAAAAAGCCGCTCCCGGGAGGGAACGGCTGACTTCTGCATTAATAGCGAATGCTCGATGTCTGTCCGTTTCCCTACGCTGGTATTATCCAGTTCAGGTTCCAAGGGTTTTTCTCAGCCCGTATTCACGAGCTCCCCTAACGGTCGTAGCAAAATACTACTGCAGGAAGGTTACGTTGTCAAATGGACTGGATCTTGCAATTTAACTGGGCAGTGCACTCTTCAAACCCGAAAACTGAAAGGAGGAACAGGAAATGAAGTACGATAAGAACAAGGTTGACGAGGTGACTCTGGCCCTGATGCAGCTGACGGCTTTTTCAGAGGAAGAAGGTACAAGAGCCTGGAAGAATTACCAGTGGGATTCAATGGATCGCCTGTTCGAGAAGGGCTACATCTCAAACCCAAAGGGGAAGGCAAGGTCCGTTGCTCTGACAAAAGAGGGCATAAAGGCCTCAAGAGAGCTTTTCCAGCGCCACTTCAGTTGACCGGTTGAAAAATCTGCCGGTCCCGGGCCTCCGCTGCAGTCGTGGAATGTCCGGGTCCGGCAGACCCCGTGCTGGAAATTGTCCCGCAGGTACCACTTCCCGAACAGGGGTATTAATGGTTACGTTATACAGGTGAGGAGCGGTTGTTTTCGTCTCTGGAGAGGATGTCATGCGGGGCAGGACCTATACCCTTACAGATCACGCAGGAAGTTCGTCGGGTTATTACAACAGGATCAGCAGGGTAGCAGACAAGTGCATTGAGGATAACGGCGGTGCAGGGGCTCTCCTCGGGCGGCTGCGCCGCGCATCCGGCAGAAAAACCCTGCTGCAGAAGCTCTTCGGTACTTCCGGGAAAAAAAATTCCATCGCCAGCGTTATTGCTCACGATCTTGCGGGCTATACAACTGACGCTGCCCACCACCTGAGCACCCTGTCCATATCAGACAGAATGGACCCTACGATCTCCACGCCTGAAGAGGACTACCACCTCAATATGCTCGAGATAGAGGTGGCTAACCGAGTTAATGTTGAAACCTTCAAGGGCAGTACCTGTAAAATGGCTTTAATTGCGCACTGCCTGCGGGATTTCAGGGAAGGCTGTATTGCCGAGCCGGGAGATATTGAATCTATCTGCCGCTACTGCAACAGGGAGTGCTTTGTTAACAGGGGAGGGCGCATCCTTGAAAAGTACGGTATTGAGCCGTACATTTCCACTACCATGGACCACAAAAAGCTGTTTTCTGAGCTTAAGAAAAGGCACCCTGACATGGGAGCTCTTGGGATAGCCTGCATTCCGGAGCTCGTTGAAGGCATGAGACTCTGTAACAGGTTGGGGATACCAGCGGTGGGGATACCCCTCGATGTCAACCGCTGCGCCAGGTGGCTTGGCAAGACGCAAGAGAGCCTGTTCAATGTGAGGGCGCTGGAAGAACTCCTGAGCCGATAATATCTTCTGAAAATCCGATATTTACCACTTTACATGCGACAATTATTATCAATAGTAATTTTAAACTTGACAACATAGATGTTGTATAGTAGGTTTACCGAAAATAATTACCTATCATATGGGTAATGTATAGTCATTAACGAAACAACGGTAAAAATGGGGTGAATGTCCGGACCCCGGGAGGAACGTCGTGAGAAAAACACTTTCTATCATAGCGGCGGTTATTACAGCATTCCTGCTGCAGGCGGTCCCATCACAGGCTGCCTTAAGCGACTACTTTGTCGACAGCACCTGGCTGGCACAGAACTCGGGAAGCGTCAGGATAGTTGACGTCAGGGTTGGCCCAAAGTACCTGCTGAGTCACATACCCGGCGCGGTGCATATCGGCAAGAGTGAGTTCCTCATGACCCGTTACGGTGTGAAGAGCCTGGTGCCGGACGGTAAAGACCTTGGTAAGCTCCTGGATCGCTACGGTATAACCAATGATACTACGGTCGTAGCCTACGCTGAAGACAGCAATCCCTATTCGGCGAGGTTTGTCTGGATGCTCAGGTATCATGGGCATGAAAAGTCCTATGTCCTTGACGGCGGATTCGACAAGTGGCTAAAGGACGGCGGGAAGGTTGCTGTGCTGTCAACAAGGGTTAAACCAACGACGGGATACACGGTCAGGTCATCCAACGACATAAGAGCCGGTGCGGACTACATCTATACCCGGCTGCACAATCCGTCCGTGATAATCTGGGATACGAGAAGCCCCGGCGAATACAACGGGACCGACGTCAGGGCCGACAGGGGCGGCCACATTCCGGGTTCCATTAACCTTAACTGGGTGGACCTTCAAAAAGAGGTTGACGGTGTGAGAGTCCTGAAGAGCGAGGAAGAGATCAGGATGCTTCTGTCCTCAAAGGGTATTACAAAGGAAGCAGAGATCGTAGCTCACTGCCAGACGGGCATCCGTTCGTCCTACGCTACCCTGGTCCTGAAGTCGATGGGCTATGAGAATGCGAGGAACTATGATGGTTCCTGGATCGAGTGGGCAAATAACGCGAGTCTTCCTATTGAAGTGCCGGGAAAATATGTCCAGAATGGCAAAGTAACGGACTGACTTCCTGACCATACGGAAAAAAGCCCGGTCAATTGGCCGGGCTTTTTATTTCAAATTTCGCGATCAGGTTCTGATCACAAGTCCCAATTCAGCTGGTAGCGTCTCCTGTCGCTGCTGCTCCGGCGCCTGCCTTCCTCACCGAAGCGAATATCCACGATCTGCCGCCTGTCAGCCTGTCCGCTCCGGCGGTCAGAATCGGCCCCGCGCCTGTCGGTCCGCGTGCTGCGGCGGTCCCGTTCGCCGGTCCACCATCTGCTGCCGGATCCAGTCCGTCGGTCAAGGGAAGAAATTCTTCTATCATGCCAAAAGCTGCCAGCATTCATCCTGCGATCCTCACGTTCTTCAGTTGTGCAAGGTTATATCGCAGACGGCGGCAGGTCAAGTATCTGTTGGAGGTCAATTTGCGAAATATTCAGCCTGGGGAGGGGCCGAATGGCGATTCAGTAAGCCGGTACCTGGTTCTGTTGGATGTGCTATCCCGTTTTCTGAGTGGACTGCCTCAAATTGCCTTTTCTTCGCCGGAGGTGGGATCAACAACGCTCCTGATAGCTCTACCCAGGCTGTAGCCCATATATGGTTTCATCAGGAAGGCGTCAATCCCGTTTGACTGGATGCTTTCTTCCGTTATCTCTTCACTGTATCCGGTAGTTATTATTATCGGGATGTCCGGTTTGATCTCCTTTAGTTTTCGCGCAAACTCGAGGCCGGTCATGTGGGGCATCATCTGGTCAGTTACGATCACATCAAACCAGTCGGGGTCGCTTCTGAAGGTTTCAAGGGCCTCGAGACTGTCGGTCTTTACCGTTACGGTGTATCCCATCAGCTCCAGAAAATCCTTCCCTGTCTGAGCGATCTCTCTTTCATCGTCCACAAAAAGAACGTGCTCCGACCCGGTATAGGATCCCTCGGTTTGACGATCTACCTCTTCTGCTTCCATTTCCACCCTGGGGATGCAGACCGTAAAAGTGCTGCCCTCGCCAGGCTTGCTGTCCACCGTTATGGTACCTTGAACACCGCCGACGATACCGTGGACCATGGAGAGACCCAGCCCGGTGCCCTCGTGCGTCTGCTTGGTAGTGAAGAATGGCTCGAAGACACGGTTTCTTGTCTCAAGGTCCATTCCTACGCCGGTATCGCTGACAGTCAGCCTGACGTGGTCGGCAGAGTTTGGTTTTCCCAGGGAGAACGCAGGGGCTTTACCTGCATCGATCGTGTCGAGGGTTACCTTGAGGATCCCGCCGTTTGGCTTCATCGCATGGTGAGCATTGGTGCACAGGTTCATCACCATCTGATGTATCTGGGTAGGGTTCGCAAAAACGGTACCGCACTTGTCATCAAGGTCTGCTTTGATCTCGATGTTGGTAGGAAGAGATGCCCGGATCAGTTTGAGAGCTTCCTTTACAACAAGGTAGGTGTCGACGCTGCAGTATTCCTGATCAGTCACCTTGCTGAAGGTAAGGATCTGCTTGACAAGCTCTTTGGCCCGTTCAGAGGCTGTTATAACCTGGTCGAGATTTTCCCTGGCGTCGCTGTCTTCAGGCAGCTTGCAAAGTGCCATGCTGATGTGGCCGAATATGGGCGTCAGGATGTTATTGAAATCGTGGGCGATACCACCTGCAAGAGTGCCGATAGTCTCCAGCTTCTGAGCCTGAAAAAGATGATCCCTCAATCGGCGCCTCTCGGTAATGTCCCTCATGGAGCTTCGCAAAGCGGTTATGGTTCCCTGATCGTCTTTGACTGCAGTTGCTGAATAAAGCGCGATGACCCGGCTTCCGTCAGCCCTTTCAATAACGACCTCCAGGTCTTTTACGTAGCCTTTTTCAGACAGACTGCTCTCGAATGATTTCCTGTTGTCAGTGTCAGATAGGATCATGGACATTATGTCGATCTGTAAAAGGTCTTCGAGGGATATATTTCCGAAGAAGTTCTTGCCTGCAGTGTTTATATCCAGGATCCTGCCCTGCGGTGTGCATATGAAGATCCCATCCGGTGACTCCTCGAAGAGCTCACGATACTTTGCTTCCGATTCGCGCACTGCCAGTTCGGCCCGCTTGATGTTGGTCACGTCCCTCGTCACCGAGAGAATGCACTTTTCCCCGCCCAGTGAAACAGCTTTGGCGGACATCAGTCCTGTTTTGACTGATCCGTCCTTGACGATGAATTCTGCCTCCAGATTGTGCGCTTCCCCGTCCCTGTCCAACTCCTCGACCAACTTGACCCTGTCTTCCTTCTTCTTCCAGATATTCAGTTCGAGGGATGTTTTGCCGATGGTCTCATCCCGTTCAAACCCGGTCGTCGCTGTGAAGCCTTCGTTGATGTCAATATAAAGGCCGTCACTCATGCGGTTAATGTTAATGGCGTCGGGGCTGGTTCTGAAAGCGATCCTGAACTGTTCCTCGCTGTCCTTTAGCGCTTTTTCCATCGCAAGCCGCTCAGTTACGTCGTTGGCAAGAACTAGTTTTGCAGGACGTCCACCGTAGGTGAGAGTGTGGGTTGTGACGTCAACATTAATTACCTGGCCGCTCTTCTTTATGTGTCTTCTTATACCGGGGCTGTCCATAGCCGGCGCAGCCCTTGAGACCTTTTTCATGAGGTCGGGCAGGTCCTCAACTGGACGTATGTCCTCAATAGTCATAGTCTGCAATTCGTCTCTAGTGTAGCCGTAATGTGCTATGGCGGCGTTGTTTACGTCGAGAAATGCCAGGGTCTCCATGTCATAGACCCACATTGGGTGCGGGTTATTCTCGAACATCTCACGGTAGCGGCTCTCAGACACTTCCAGAGCTTCTTCAGCCATCTTGCTTCGAAGCCGGGTCCTGAGGGCCGTAATAGCGAAGGCGAGGTTGCCCGCAAGTTCTTCGAGAAGCTGGATCTCCTCTTCGTCAAATGCTCCGTGGTCCCGGGAGTGAATACACAGGGTGCCAAAAGCCTGGTCTTCATCCATCAGGGGCAGTCCGATCATCGAGTTAAACTCGAACGGAAGTGCCTCAAAATCCAGTTCCGAAAGCTCTGCCATCTCGTTGAGACTCCTGGTCACAGAAGGCCTATGCGTCCGGAGGGAGATTCCGGCGGGACTCTTCAATATCCAGTTGTTTTCTGGGTGTGCAGGGGGTTTTATCAGTAATCCACCTTCTGCTCCTGACTGGGCGGCTATACGGATGGAGGCTTCGTCACCCCTTTTGGCGAAGCCAACCCACGCCAGGCTGTAGTCGCCCACGTCCACGATGATGTCGCAGACCCTCTTGAGGAGGCCCTGTTTTTCGCTGTTTCGGACAATTGCCTGGTTGCACTGACTCAGTACGCTCAGGGCGCGGTTCTTCTGACGGAGTTCCTCTTCCGAGTCAACCAGGCTGGATATATCCGTGCCGATGATGAGGAATCCCAGAATAGATCCACTATCTTTTATCCCGCTGACTTCGTAAGACCACCAGGATGTACTCCGCCCCTCGCCGGGTTCTGCAGTCCGGAATCTGGAGGCCGCTATGTCGCTGCTGCAGACTTCCAGCATGGCAATTTCAAACTGGTTCCTCTGTTCCTGCGGCAGGAGATCCAGGAAGGACCTTCCCGCCGCCCCCTCCTGGGTGACGTCTGCGCCTTTCATGTTAGTAAATAGAATAAAACCCTCGAGGTTCAGAAATGTGATCTTGTTGGGGGAGTGCTCCATCAGAGCCAGCCACTTGGAATCCAGCTCCCTGAGTGCTCTTTCGGCTACCATGAGGTTGCTTGCCATGATCTCCCCTCTGAAACCAGTAAACTGGTGCAGTTTATCCGCAAGGAAAGTGGATGATACACCTTTTTGAGTATTGCTGTAAATAGTAAAATTATCATTTTAAGTGCAATCTAACAATTGGAGTCTGAATGTTGGTTTTACATCAAAGGACGGGGCTTGAAACACAGAGGGCACAGAACCGAGACGTTCAGTCCGCATGGCCTGGCAGGGATGAAGGGGATAGGGGGGGATAATTTCCTGCTGCTACAGGCAAAAAAGGTCTGGTGATGGATGTATTCATCTCTTTATGTAAGCCAAACAATTGTTTTAACTCTGTGTTCTCTGTGCCCTCTGTGGTTCAAGAACATGTTTCGCGGTCCTCATCTGTTAACCGTCAATAGTTAAAATCAGATATAATTACCTCATGTTCGAAGACCAGGAACGGCCCATCATCTCAAAATCGAGGTACCTTTCCGGGCTCCAGTGCCCGAAGCTGATCTGGTATCAGTTCAACGAGCCGGATACGATCCCTCCTCCCGACGCGGACAAACTTGCAGTATTCGACCAGGGGCACCGTGTTGGAGAGTTTGAGGACGTCCCTTACCTGGTTGAAAACAAAGATGATCCACGCCCGGGATTCCTGAACGCCCTTGTTGAAGCTGTCGGTCCTGAAGGGTCGATCGTTGTCTACAACGCCCCT
>CAYVSA010000057.1:0-12018 GCA_964454175.1 uncultured Pseudomonadota bacterium | reverse complement strand
TACGCTTCTTCACCATCCCACGCCCCATGATGCTTCTTCGCCCAAGCCTTGGTAACCGTCCCCTTCGACATGGCTCGCCATGTTCCGGGGTTGCCGGCTGTACCAAGGTAGACGTGGAGCACCATAAGCAGCATAAACAGGGTGAACACGAAGTTGTGCAGGAAATACATCCACTGCTGCATACCTCGGCCAAGGACTGTCGGATACCACATCGCAAGACCGGTGAGCGCCATGACAACACCGAATAAAAACACAGTGTAGCCAAGAAGCTTCTGGCCGGCGTTAAGCTTGCCGGATGCAGGGCCCTTGAAGTCGTGATCCATGTAACTGCTTATCACAGTTCCAAGGGAGTCGTCGGCAGCAGCCGAGTAGTCCTTCAACCACTGGAAGAAAATAAGCAGTGTAGTGACAATGAACACCAGGCCAGTAAAATGGTGGATGGTCCTGGACATGTCCACACCGCCGAAGATGGAGGTCAGACCGAAGAACGAATGGCTGTAAAGACCAAGACCCGTAAGGGCCAGGACTATGAAAGCCAGCATGTTTATCCAGTGCACACACCTCTCACTGGAGGTGAAGCGCTTAATTAGATGATGAGACATCGCTGCCACCTCCTCCCTGATATGGCGATGAGCCGGGGGCGTCATCACCTTCGTCCACTTCCTTGGGGCCAACGGTCACCAGGTGCGTTATCGCTGCCAGGATCCCGAGGACGAATGCCGCCACGCCAACCGGCTTCATGACTGTGCGCCACAGGTAGGTTGGTGTCGGAATGGACGGTTTGGCGGGCAGACCATAAGCAGAAGCCTTATCCTCGAGGAGAAAGACAACATTGGTCTGAAGAGCACCGCCGTCGTAGACGGTCATTCCCGCCTTCTTGGCGCCAGCTGCAATACCGGGCAGCTTTGACCTGTCGGTGAAAGACAGGGCGCCCGTGGGACAGGTCTTGGTGCAGGCCGGAGACATTCCCAGTCCCTGCCTGTCTGCACACATGGTGCACTTGAAGGCCTTGTCCTTGCCGTAGCCTTCCGCATTCCCCATATCATACCTGGGTATCTCGAAGGGGCACCCGAACACACAGTACTTGCAGCCTGTGCACAGGTTCTGATTAATAACCACAGCCCCGTTTGAGTCGCGGGTGATGGCGCCGGGAACCGGACACGCTTTCATGCATCCTGCGTCAGAGCAGTGCATACACCTCGCCTGACCGAACAGCCACTTGACCTCTCCGCCTGACTCGATCTCATTAAAGCGGATCTTCAGGTACGTATTGTACCCGAGGTCAGGGGGGTTCTCGTAGCCGCCGCGGTTCGATGTCCGAACCGCTGATAGGTTATTCCACTGCTTGCAGGCTGTCTGGCAGCCGCGGCAGGCAGTACACCTTGAAGTATCAACAACGATCATTTTATCAGCCACTCAAATCACCCCCTTTCTAGGCTTTCACGACGTTGACCATAAAGGCCTTCGTCTCTGGAATCATTGTGTTTGCGTCACCGACCGACGGAGTCAGCAGGTTCGACGAATCACCGAATGTCGGATTGCTGTAAGGTATGTTGTTTGCCTTCACCCCGTTTTCGGTTGTTGCCCAACCGAAGCACCACGGAAGTCCGACCTGATGCACCGTGTTGCCCGCGATCTTGAAGGGTTTGAACCGCATTGTGACGACCGCGATGGCATCGACTTTGTTTCTGGCCGAGGAAACGACTACCTTATCCCCGTTCTTGATGCCCTTTTCTTTTGCAAGCTCTCTGCTGATCTCGCAGAAGTTTGCCGGCTGCATCTCGGCCTGCCAGGGCAGCCATCGCGTAAGAACTCCGGTCTGCCAGTGTTCAGTGACGCGGTACGTGGTGGCCACTATTGGATACCGGTCATCGCAGGTGAGGAACACATCCTCTTTGCCCGTGAAGATCTTGGCCACCGGGTTGATCCTCTGCTTGTTCATGAGATTTGTCTGGATGGGGCACTCGAGAGGCTCGTAGTGCTCCGGGAACGGACCTTCCGCCCTGCCGGGGCCAAAGAGGTGACCGACTCCGTGAGGCTTCATGATGTAGGCCAGCTTGGTCTTCTCGTTCCACGTGCCGTCAGCCTTGCGAAGCGGAGGCCATCCGCCATCGGGAACATCGCCGATCCACTTCTTCCCGTTCCAGTAAACGACAGGCTTGTGAGGAGCCCAGGGCTTACCGTACTCGTCCACGCTGGCACGATTGTAGATGATCCTCCTGTTGACGGGCCAGCACCATGACCACTTGGGAAAGAGGCCGATGCCGGAAGGATCGGAAGTGCTCCTGCGGGCCATGTTATTCCCATCGCCATTGTAAGACTGGCAATACAGCCAGTTACCCGAGGATGTGGATCCGTCGTCCTGAAGGAAGGCAAAGGACGGCACAAGGTCGCCCTTCTTGAACTGTTTGCCTTTCACAACCTTGTCGGCCAGGAAATATCCGTTGACCTCCTTGGCTATCAGGTGCGTATCCACTCGCTTGACTTTGCCGTCTGGGCCCTTGGCACCGTAGTCCCACGCCAGGTTGAGGATCGGGTCGGGGTAAACGCCGCCCTGCTCCTCATAGAGCTTCCTGACCCTGAACTGGAGATCGTTGATTATTTCCGAATCCGACGGTGCGGGTCCGTTGACTGCGGCCCAGCGCCACTGACCCCATCGTCCGCTGTTCGTAATGCTGCCTTCCTTTTCGAAGGACATGGCGCATGGAAGTAAAAACACCTCGGTCTTGATCTCCGAGGGATTTACTCCAGGTCCGCGCCAGAAGGAGCCCGTCTCGTTGTCGAACAGGTTGACGTTGACCATCCAGTCCAGCTTTCCCAGGGCGTTTCGAACCTTTCCCGCGTTGGAACCGGAGCAGGCAGGGTTCTGGCCCCATGCAAAGAATCCGGTGAACTTGCCCTTGCTCATCTCGTCAAACAGCATGAGCCAGGAAGCGTTCTGACCGTCATCCAGCTTGGGCAGCCACTGGTACTGAGTTGACAGGGCGGCACCAGTGCCGAAGTGAGCCCGGATCAGGCTGGCGCTGTACTTGGGATAGTTGCCCCACCAGTTTGCTGAATACGGCTCTTTCGTCTTTGGTGTCCACTTCTCGTTGTATTTGGCGAAGGTGCTGTTGGAAGCCCTGGGAGTCTTCAGATAGCCGGGCAGGATGTGGAACAGGAGGCAGTGGTCGGTGGAGCCCTGAACATTGGACTCTCCCCTGAGGGCATTGACCCCTCCTCCGGACATCCCGATGTTGCCCAGCAGCAGCTGGATCATTGCCATCGTTCGAATATTCTGGGTTCCCACGGTGTGCTGGGTCCAGCCCATGGCATACATGATCGTACCGGTACGGTTGGCCTTGCCTGTGGACGCATACTCCTTGTAGACAGCAAGCAGCTTGTCCTTTGGCGTACCAGTGATAGCCGACACCTTGTCCAGCGTATATCTTGAAAAGTGCTTTCTGAGAAGCTGAAGGACGCACATGGGGTCCTTCATGTCCGGGTCTTTTCTGACTACACCTTTGCTGTCCGCAGAAAAAGCCCACGCCTTCTTGTTGTAGCTGCGCTTCTTGGGATCGTATCCGGAAAACACACCATCGAGGTCTCCCGGCATCTTGAAACTGCTGTTGAGGATAAATGGCCCGTTTGTGTAGAGCCTCACGTAATCCTTGTGATACAGCTCGTTGTCCAGGATGTACTTGATCATACCGCCGAGGAAGGCGATATCCGTTCCGGACCTCATAGGTGCATACACATCAGCCTTGGAGGAAGTCCTCGTGAACCTCGGGTCCACGGAAAGCAGCCTGGCCCCGTTATCCATGGCCTTTTTCACCCACTTGAATGATATGGGATGATTCTCGGCAGCGTTGCTGCCCGACACCAGGATCACATCCGAATTACGGATGTCTACCCAGTGGTTTGTCATTGCGCCGCGCCCAAACGACTCTGCCAGAGCCGCTACAGTTGCGCTGTGTCATATGCGCGCCTGGTGCTCGATATACACCAGGCCGAGGGCGCGAAGCCACTTCTGGAGGATGTAGCACTCTTCATTATCCAGAGCGGCGGAACCGACGGATGCGATCCCGTCGTTTCGGTTAACTACCTGACCGCTGGAGTTCACTTTCGTGAAGCCCGCATCGCGGCTCTTCTTTATCCTTTTGGCGATCTCGTTGTACGCCCAATCCCAACTGACCTCTTTCCACTCGCTGCTTCTCGGCGCGCGGTAAAGGGGACTGGTGATCCGCCACGGGTTCTCAGAGACCTGCCTGAGAGCCTGGGCCTTTGAACAGAGGGTACCCATGTTAATGGGATGGTCCGGATCACCCTCCATATTGACCACCTTGTTGTTGTGGGAGTGAACGACCATGCCGCATCCCACGGCGCAGAACGGACAGATGGAATTGGTCTCCCTGGAGTACTTTACCGCAACGTTGCCTGACCTTCCGGCAGCAGCGGCCGTACCCTTGAGACCCAGACCACCCAGCGCCGCACCTGAGACTGTGGCACCAGAGATCTTTAAGAAATCTCTCCTGGTTACGTTCATCCTAGCCTTCACCATCCTTTCTCCTGTAACGGTTAAGACATTAAATTTACGGCCCGAAAGCCGCCCCGATCAGCCCCCTGAACCTCCCTTCCTCAAAAGGTCATGATCTCAAATAAATAAAGGAAGCCATGAGCAAGTCACGGCTTCCTTTGCAAGATAGGCAGGCTCGGCAATTGCTCGCCAAACCCTATCGTCCCGAACATCCCGGAGGGACGAAACGGGATCGGAAGTCGACTAGACTGTCAAGCACGGTAATACCGTGCTATCTAATAATGTATTGGTTTAAAACCTCAGTAGCAACCCCCGTGGGTTCCCGCAGCTACAGCTGAACTTTACCCGGTCAATAACCCAATAATCACATTTACATCAAACGCTATTTTATTTCAAGGAATTTTAAATTAAAAACATGTAACCAGAGTAAAAAACCACATAAAGACCCTGACTCTTAATCGGTTCCCACTCGTACCCCGAAAAGATTTGGTGCCTTTCGGGTGAAACCCTCTCCCTCTCCTGCAAGGTCGTAGCGCACAGTCAGAAGGTCCTGGGCTTCCGGAACAATTTCCGAGCCATCCCTCATGTCCCAGGTCTTGATATATCCGCTGCATTTTCTGCAAAAATCCACTCTCACATTTTCCCGCTCTTCTTCAACAGTAAAGTAGCCAAGGTGCTCATGGTCGGTGCTGTCGCAGAAGGGACAGCGGACCCTGGGATATCTCCATTTCCAATGGCACCTGTGGCAGACGAGATACCGTTTGCCACCCTCCTCCTCCAGCGAAGCCACAGCGGGTCCTCCTCCGCAAACCGGGCAGCTGCCGCCCTCCCAGCTTTCGGTGTCGGCGTCCCCGAGCGATCTTGCCGCTGTAAGGAATACTCCTTTCGTAACGTTAAAGACCAGGAATACTCCAAGATCCTTCTCAACAGAAACTCTGGCCAGCTCCTTTTTCAGGGTCTCTTCGCCTCCTGACAGATACTCGGAAACCAGTTTGGCCAAAACTGCCGGCTCCAGAAGCCTGTCAAGGCTGCCGTCCGACCACGGCGTATTTTCCTGAGAGTGCTTTCCCAGAACGTCAGCCACTGCCACAGCCCTTTTGACCATGCCCTTTTCGGTTGGCAGCAGATCCTTGGGGTCAAGGAGAGTGAATCCCTCACCGAGCCGTACTTTGGCCTCTTCGGAGCTCAGCTCCCTCTGTTTTCCTGCCGTTGCCAGCTTTTTTGATATTACGGGATAAAGGTCCCTGTAGAGTGCAAGGACATCCTCCATCTCCTCAATATCCATTACCCCGGAATACAGAGCATCTCTGAACGTTTTTTCACGGCTTTCAAAGTTATTCATGTCTCTCCCGTTGGTTCAGCCTTCAGGTAGATGGAATTTGGTATTCAATCCTTATATCCAATCTGACACGCAATGTCTAACCGACGCATCCCGAACCTGACCTTGCCAGGCTCACGTTCCCTTCTTTTCAACCCTCACCAGGAATGCTTTCATTTCGAAGCCCCCGTTGGAAGTGTTCTGGATAGCCGTCATCAGTGTGTTGGCAGACAGGTCCCCACCACCGAATAGAGTCATGGATGCGACAGGATGCCGCACGCCAGCATAGGAAAAATCCCTTATCCTCGAGGTCACCGCAACTCTCGCAGTGAGGGCGGCCTTGTCATCAGGAGAAGTAACGCTGACCTTTGCCCCATCCTTGACGCCCAGTTCATCGGCAAATTCCGGACTGATCTCCATGATCCTGACCGTACCCAATTCGGCCAGCCAGTCCACCCTGGAAAGAACGCCCCCGCTTCCCATGATGTTGCCGGTACGGCGAAACGTCAGGATCACTGGAAATTTACTTAGGACCCTTTCCGGTCTCCTGAAAAGATAGTCCCACTCTTTAAGGCCGCCATCCCTGAGCCTGACGAAAGGATCAGATGTTCCCCCCGTGAAGAAATCAGGAACGGGGCTGTGAAAAGGCTCGTAATGCTCAGGGAAAACCGTTCCTTTACTCACTTTCTTCCAGAAAAGGATGGGTAAACCGGGCCTGAGCGGCAAAACATCCCTGGCCTTAAGTCTTGTGCTGCCCTGTTCGTCCCAGCGGAGGAGCACAGACCTGTCTGTCTTGTCAAAATAGACATGAGAGAACGGATCAGGCACCCCCCATGGCCAGAACCAGCCCCACCTGCCGAAAAAGCCCCTTCCAAAAGGATCGGAGTTATCTCTGCGCTCGGGAAGCCATTCTTCCTCTGTCATCCAGCCCCTGTAAAGCCTGTTTCCGCAGCGGGCCTCCCTGGGCCAGCTATTTCCAGGCGACAGGAATCGAGGCGTAGATTCAGATGGATCCACGACGCCGTTTATCTCATCTGCGGTTTTTTTCACGGTGATATTATAGGGCCAGATCATTGCCTCTACAGGACCTGCGGCAAACCCCTTTTCCTGTCTGTAAATAGTCTGAATCCCATGCCCCAGTGCGGACAGCACTGCCAGGAGTGAGGCCCCATCTTCCGGGATTTTCAGAGCTGAGGCCAGGGAGCGAACTCGCCGGGACCCATCGGTAACACTTCCCAAGCGTAGGGCTGGGGGCTCTACAGGAATAAACATAATCTCCGTTTTAACAGAGGGTGAACCCCTTTTTGCAGACTTCCAGAAGTTGCAGGTGCTTCCAGGGTCTATATCCATGACTACGAGGAGATCAAGTTTTTCCATGGCCTCCAGAAGGCGCTTCCGGCCAGGCAGGCTGTTAAAGGGTTCGGCCCCGATGACAACCAGGGCCTTTATTTTCTCTGATGCTATATTGCGGATGATCCCGTTAACCGTAAGGTCTTCGCCCTTGTACCTTCCTGGCAGCAGGGAGGCCGCTTCAGCCCCACCGTCTCTTGCAAACCATGTCCTTGCAAGGGCCTGGATCGCTTGTCCTTCACTTTTGCTCCCCGCGCTTTTCAGTGGATCCCTGCCCACAATGGGAAGGGGCAGATAACCTGGGAGATAAGGCGAGAGCAGCCCCATATCGCAGACTCCCTGTGCGTTGCCTGCTCCCGCAGCCATCACTATTCCACCGCCGCGTTTCTTGAGATTACCCAGGAGGGCCTGGAGTATCGCCACCTGCCTTGTCAGCTCAGCCCCTGAGGTACCAGATACTGCTCCCGACCCAAGAACGAAACAGGCGGAAAACTCCTGCTCTCCAGTCCTGGCCAGCAGTCGGCATGCCCTCCTCAGGAGTGCCTTGTCGATACCGGCTATGGCCGATGCATTTTCGAGGGAATATCTCGAGTAGTGAGCCCTCAGACGCTGATATACTGAATAGGGTTCAGTGAGGGTGTTGTCACGAATGAGTCCGCCTTTTTTCTTCCCTGATGTGAAGCGCTCGTATTCACCTTCGAACTCGGTAACTGTCATGAAGTTTGCGTCCGTGTATCCGGTGAGTTCATCCACGCGAACCTTACCCTTTTCCATCACCCAGGATATCATGGCCCCAAGAACGGCAGCGTCACTTCCGGGGCGAACATTCAGCCAGATGTCATCTGGCCGCGCTGTTTCAGTCCTTCGAGGGTCGAGAATAATAACTGTTCCACTTCGTTTTCGCACATCCTCCAATGACCTCGCCAGGGCCGGTGATGTGAGGCCGGGATTGGTTCCCAAAAGGACTACTACGTCAGCTTTGGCGACCTGGTCAGTTGAATGGGTCGGGCCCGGAAGGCCCAGAGTGTCCATGAGGCCTGCAGCCGCCATCCCCCTGCAGGATCGGACCGTTGTGTCCATGTGAACTACTCCCAGAGAACGGAAGAGCTTGACCGCTGTGTAGGCCTGTTCATTGGTAAGGTTACCCCCCGCGATAAGGGCCATGGAATCGAAGCGGTTTCGTTCGCTGCCCTTACCTTTGGCCGTCCTCATCCTTACATCTCGCATATCCTTAATGCGCCGTGCGACCCTGCCCAGGGCACTATCCAGGCTGATCTCCTCCCAGTCGAGTGCGCCCGGACGCCGGTACAACGGTTTTTGTTTTTCCCATATCCCGTTGACCTTGACAAAAGCAGCGCCCCTGGCGCAAAGACTGCCCATGGCGATGGGGCAGTCGGGGTCCCCCTCTATTTTCAGAAGACCCGAGGGGTCCAGAAACGAGATCGTCCCGCAGCCCATGGAGCAGAGAGGGCATCGGCTGGCTACTTCTTCACCGTAAACGACCGTTGGACGGGAGACCTGGGCTGGCCTGGCACCTGCCCTGCCCGTTCGCGGCAGAAGACCCGCCAGTGCAGCTCCGCCTATCTTGAGAAATGTTCTTCGCTTCATGGTTGTCAGGTTGTAAAGATTCCCAAACCCCGGGACCCAGATCCCGGGTTAGTTAAAAAGCACATTGGAAATTGAAAATTTATTCCAAGACAATTAGATATTAGAAATAAGAGCATTAGTAAACAGAGTAATGAAAATTGGAAAATGGAGAGTGGGAAATGGAAGAAGAACCCTGTCCATAATAAACATTTCGACTACTGATTACCAGGTTCGGGCTCCCTGTCGATTGAATACCAGAAACTGGAAACCAGAAACCAGATCATCATCACCATCACTCATCACCAGATTCCGACAGATGATCCAGCAGAACCTGTCCACCGGTCTGGACGTTCTCTCTGACCTTCTCCTCGGCTGCCTTTTCATTTCCTTTTTTGAAGGCCTTTATGATCTGTTCGTGCTGGTGGATGGTCTGCTCGAACTGTCCCGGGAGGGTAAGGGAAACAATGCCTATCCGCTTGAAATGATCGTTGAGGTTAGAGATCATCTGGATGAGCCTTGTGTTGCCGGAAGCCTTCACAAAAACCATGTGAAACCGCCGATGCAGCCTGTAGAAGCTCTCCAGATCGTTACCATCCATCAGGCCCTTTAACTCATCGTTTATCTTTTCCAGCTTCTCGATATCCCTCTCTTTTATTACCGGGGCTGCCAGCCTTGCGGCCAGGCCTTCAAGGGTTCCCTTAATGATGTAAAGATCTCTGGCTTCTTCCGGGTCGATCTCTGTCACAATAGCACCCTTGCGGGGAATTATCGTAATGAAGCCCTCGTTTTCCAGTTTCCTGAAGGCTTCACGGAGCGGCGTCCTTGATATACCCATCGTGTCGGCCAGATCTCCCTCGGATATGCGCTCCCCAGGCTTGAATTTGCCCTTGATGATAGCGGTTTTGATAGAGTCTGCAATGTCTTCTGAAAGCAGTTTGGGCTCTTCGATCTTGATCTTGAAATCTTTCATCTCTTCCTCTCAGGATCTGTCTGTTCCCTGGAGCTTCTGTCCACCTGCTCGGCAAGGTAGTCTCCCCCGAGAAGGGCGTGCTCAACCACAACAGCCTCAGCCAGCCGGCCATCTTTCCTCTTGAATGCCTTAATGATCTGCTCGTGCTGCTTGACCGATTCTTCAAGCCTGCCGGGCAGCGACAGGGCCGCCATCCTGAAGCCCAGGAACCTTTTTACCATCGAATCCCTGATCTCCACCAGCTTTTCGTTGCCGCAGAGGTTTAAATAGTAATTGTGAAATTCCTCGTTCTTCGAAAAAAATTTTTCCAGCTGTTCCTTATCCGCAAACTCATTAAGCTTTTGATTGAGTTTAACCAGGTTTTCCACGTCTTTTGTTGATATCCTCTCTGCAGCTATTCTCGCAGCATATCCTTCCAGCAGGCTTTTAAGTTCATAGAAATCTTCTATATCCTTTCTGGTGATACTCGATACTACCGCCCCCTTACGGGGAACAACCGTTAGAAACCCCTCGCTCTCCAGTTGGCGGAAGGATTCCCTTATAGGGGTCCTGCTGATGCCGAGGCGGTTTGCCAGTTCCGGCTCTGTGAGCTTCTGCCCCGGTTTTAAATCGCCTCTGATAATTGATTCGCGGAGGGAAAAGACTATCTGCTCTCTTAGGGTCTTGTGTTTTCTGAGCTTCATGTCGTATTGTCTTCCAGTCGGAGGTGAGATGGTATTGTTACATTGTATACAATATACAATACACAATATCTATTAGTATTGTTGCCCGGAAGTGTCAAGAAAATACGACTATTTTTAGGTAATTACAAGGACTGATAGTGAACTCAAGACGAAAAAAACAGCCGCTCACGCCTATTGGGAGTGTTATAAAAAATCTTCTGGAGAGCCTTGGGCTCCCGGAAGAAACATCAGACAGGGGCAGAGCAATGCTCGCGTGGGAAGTAATTGCCGGCGATGCCGCACAATACTCCCAGGCTTCCAGGTTCCGGGACTCTGTCCTCGTCATTACCGTGGAGAGCCCGACCTGGATGCAGGAGCTCACTATGATGAAAAGCGAACTCCTGGCCAGGCTTGCTCGTGAGGTAGGAGAAGGTGTCGTGACTGATATCAGGTTCGAGATCGATAAGTAGCTGCTCCTATGCCCAACGCTCCAATGTTCTACCCCGATACGTCTGCCTCTTCCCCTTGCCTACGGCCTCTAACCCATTGCCTGCCGTGAGCATCGCCCCTGATTTAGTCGAAGGGCCAATCGCCAATTTTTCAAACTCTGATTTAACCAACATGGGTCTTGGGTCCTGGGACATGGATCCGTTAATTAATCGTCATGTTCTTTATGTTTATACGCTTCGTGCCCCAGGTCCTTATCGATCTCAGCCCAGACACGTACTTCAGCCCGCTCTTTTTGGGGAGGATCTGTGAGAATTGATATGGTCCTGAAGAACTTTCCAGCAGGTTCTTCGTGAAAATTCGGGTCGAACTCAACCATGAGTACGCCCTCCTGGCCCGGTTTCAGTGTTTTCACCGACACTGAGGCAGTAGTACACCCGCAGCTTGTTGGTGTTCCGGTGACAGTTGCTGCTTCTTTTCCATCATAGACGAACGGGAACTCGAACTTGACGATCCCCTGACTCTGCTTCAGGCGGCCAAGGTCGTGTTCCGTCTCGCGGAATTTGAAATTCCCCAGGGCATACTCGTAGTTTTTCGGTCCGGCGCTGCTCCTGAACTCCTCAGGAGAAACAATATTTCCGGATAGCTGCATGGTCGTGACACTGCCGTCCCTGACGATAGGCATTATCGTTGTTATGCGGCCGTCTGGAGGAGCGCTGCTGACAACATAAACCTTCCTCACAACAGGACCAAGGGCGTCCGGACCGTGGGCAAGCGGATCAAATGTTGCTGTTGCGTCAAAGCTTTCACCCGGCCTGACAACTCCGACCCAATCCGACATCAGAGACATACCGAATTCCGGGGAAACCGAACCGTCAGCCAGGGTGAACTTGACTTTGGTGCATCCGCACGATGTGAAACCGCCTTTGAGAATCAGGTCCTGCTTCCCGGTATTCAGAAGTGTGAACCTGTGCTTAAGGTTGCCGCCCTTTATGTCAATGAAACCCCAATCATGCTCCACCCCGCCAACAGCGACTATCTTACCGCTGCTGACCTGGCTCGCTGACGCCATGGTCAGGCTGCCTTGCACGAGGAACACAAGTGCTGCGACAAATAGTGTAAGCGATCGTAATAAGGAGCCGACTTTTTTCATTAGGTCACCTCTTCG
>CAYVSA010000056.1:8590-13375 GCA_964454175.1 uncultured Pseudomonadota bacterium | reverse complement strand
AGGAAACTGCAATTATACTGGCCGTAATAGGCGAGTCAAGGGTTTCTTTACCTTTGTTTTGCCCTCGCTGGACTCATTACTTCAAATTACCCGACTATAATATTGTGTATATTCACTCCTTTTAACACTTCAAAACTGCTTCAGGCTGTTTTAATATAGCCGCGTTGATCTTTTAATGCGAAACCATGGATGAAGAGGCTGTTATGACTGAGAACCCGGAGATCCCCATAGCCCGCTGCCCCGGTAACGAAGTGGAGGCATACGACTTTCCCTTCTTCATAAAGGTCGGCGTCGGTATCGAGACGGACTTCCTGCTGATGGAAATGCACCTTTACCACATGACCTCGGAGGAAAAGGAGGTCATGGGTGAGGTAGTACAGGTAAATTCGACGAAACAGCTTGACGAGATGGGGTATACTACAGACGACAGGGGGGTCTACGTGATAGGCGAAGAAAACGTTCACTGGATGTCAGATCCTTTTACCGGCATTGAGAACAGCTGAAAGGAAAAGCCATGATCCCAGCTAATACCATAAAGGAGCGGTACCGGTTCACAGCTGATGACGAGAAAGCCCTAAAGAGCCTCATGCCCCTTATGGAACACGAGAAAGACTCGTTCTATGACAGCTTTTTCGAAAACATCATGTCAGATACCAAGACCGCCGAGTTTTTCGGCGACCCCAAAAGGCAGGACCGCCACAAAATGGCCATAGATGGCTGGTACCTGAAGCTGTTTTCGGGGCCCTACGATGAGTCTTATTTCCGCTACGTGAGGCACGTTGGCAAGGTCCACGTGGACATCGGACTGGACGGCCATTTCGTTAACTCAGCCATGGCCACGGCTAGAAATTACATTGTCAACATCATACTCTCGCACGTTCCGGAACCGGAAAGAGACAGAGCCCTGGTAGCCGTGGGCAAGATCCTGGACCTCAATCTCGACGTTCTCACAAGTTCCTATCGCCGCGCCGAACTCCAGAAGTACTTTCTGTCGGTAAGGGTTGAAAACACCCTGATAAACTGGATGGAACGCTTCACCCACGGACTCAACCTTGTGCTGGCCCTGGCGCTGGGTGTTGTGTCCATTGCAGTAGTGGGGCTCTTCATCCACGATGTGATCGGGATTTTCAAGGGCCCGAAGATAGAGACCGGAGTGGTGGCGGCTTTAGGTTCCCTCCTTATCATATGGATGATGATCGAGCTGCTGGGAACAGAAATCTCTCATCTGAAGGGAAAGAAAATACCCATAAAGCTCTTCGTGGGTGTCGTGATCGTAGCTTTCATCAGGAAAGTTCTCATTGCAACCCTTCAGCACCAGGATTTAACCGAGTACATCAGCAGGGTGGCGACCCTGCTGATACTGGGAATCGTCTACTGGCTCGTCACCAGGGCTGATAAGTGAAACCATGCGGGACCAGCGAGGACGTCACGGGCGTTGTTCTCGTAGGCGGCAGGAGCACTCGAATGGGCATGGACAAGGTGCTCATGACGGTGGAGGGAAAGTCCCTGCTGGAAGGAACACTGGAGAAGATCTCTTCCGTCTTTGACAAGACTCTCGTCGTGGGCCATCACCGGCCCGAATTCGACGGCCTCATGGTCAAATCCCAGCCCGACCTGATACCCGGCTGCGGTGCTCTGGGGGGAATATTCACGGGGCTTAGCCTGTCCAGGACGCCATACATCTTCGCTGCAGCCTGCGACATGCCTTTTCTAGATACAGACATGATCAGAAAAATAGCGGGCCTGAGAAGAAGCGCAGATGCAGTCGTTCCCCTCGGACCAAAAGGATACGAACCCCTGCTTGCAGTTTATTCAACAAAATGCATCGATAATTTCAGGGAAAGCCTGGAAAATGGGGTTTTTCGCATCATGGCCGCCCTCCAGGGCCTCGAAGTGTCTCATCCCCGGCTGCCCGAGGCAGTTAAAAAGTCCCGAGACCCCCTTCACAATCTGAACACACCGGAAGACCTCAGCTTGCTGAGCGAATAATCCTCTCACCTACCCATATACCCGACTTATTTACGTATAAATTAATTACCAAATTCTTGACTTTTATTATATTTATGGTAGACAATATATATGTGCAATTTTAGCGGCGGATCTAACACGTGCTTGAAGGAGAGATACGATGAAAAAAGTATACAATAACATCTCGGAACTTATCGGGAACACCCCACTGCTCAGGATCAAGGGGCCCAGCGACGAAACGGGTGTAGAGATATTAGCCAAGCTGGAGAGCTTCAACCCATATTCCAGCGTAAAGGACAGGATCGGTCTTTCCATGATCGAGGCGGCTGAAAAGGATGGTCTTCTGGGACCGGGCAGCATCATAGTGGAACCCACATCGGGAAACACAGGCATTGCCCTGGCGTTCATTGCTGCCAGCAGAGGCTACCGCCTGATACTTACAATGCCTGATACCATGAGCGTTGAACGCAGGACCCTCCTCGCCGCACTGGGTGCCGAACTGGTGCTGACACCGGGAGCCGAGGGGATGAAAGGTGCCATCAACAAGGCTGCGGAGATCTTGGAGGAAAATCCCAAGGCGTTCATGCCCCAGCAGTTCGAGAACCCGGCCAACCCTGACGTTCACCGCAGGACGACCGCAGTGGAGATCTGGGACGATACCGACGGCGAGGTCGACATCGTGGTAGGGGGCATCGGAACTGGAGGTACTCTCACCGGTGTGGGAGAGGCCTTAAAGGCCAAAAAACCAGGATTCAGGATAGTCGCGGTGGAACCTTCTGACAGCGCAGTGCTGTCCGGCAAACCTCCGGGACCACATAAAATACAGGGTATAGGGGCCGGTTTTATCCCCGCTATTCTCAATATGGACGTTGTGGACGAGATAATCCAGGTATCAAACGAGGACGCTTTTGCAACATCCAGGGAACTCGCCCTCTCCGAAGGCGTGCTCATAGGAATCTCCTCGGGAGCTGCCCTTAACGCCGCCATAACGGTGGCGAAGAAAAGTGGGAACAAGGGCAAGACTATTGTCGTGATCCTGCCTGATTCCGGCGAGCGGTACCTTTCCACTGGGCTGTTCCAGTAGTTCTGCTTCAGGGTTAGGTGGGACCTGACCCCAGGAGTTGATTCTTGCAGAAAATAAAAAGGTGTTCCTGACCAAAAAAATAGGTAAACTTGCTGTATGACTATCAGCCGAAAAAGCACTCTGACCGCCCTGGCTGTCCTCACACTGTTTGTTTTTGCCGCCGCATCCTGCGGCAAGCCGGCTGGCGAGACATCAGTCCGGAAGAGGGCTCCACTGCGGCTCAGCAGTGATGACAGGCGTCTGGTCAGGGAGAAGACCGCCGCTCTCACCGAGCCGGTCACACTGAAGCTCTACACAGGAAGCCTGATCGAGAAGCACTCCCCCGAGACCAGGGAACTTCTCAAGCTCATGTCCAGCATGGCCTCCCGTATCAAGGTGGAAGAGGTTTCCCTGACTAACCCCGAGGACATTAAGCACCTGGATACAGATCACGGCCCGGTGACTGTTTTCGAAGGAAGCGCCGGGAACAGGATCACCTACTACGGTTTTCCGGACAAACTGGAACTGGAGCCGTTTTTAGACAGCCTGCTCATCACCTCAGGACAGATGGAGTCTCTGGCCCCTTCCACTGTCTCCTACCTGGAAAAACTTGATGCTGATGTCAAGATCCAGGTCTTCGTAACACCCATATGACCGTACTGTCCCGAGTCGGTACGGCTCGCAAGTCGCTTCGCAGCAACGAGTGAACGGGTATCGACGCAGGCCATAAGCACCTACGATTTTCCGGAGAAGAGCAGCAAGTACGAGGTCGTGGTGGTTCCCAGGACCTGGGTGAACGACAAGGTTTTCTTCGAAGGGCTCGCCCCGGAAAAATATCTGCTAAAGGCAGTCCGCCAGGCGCTGGACCCCGCCATGCCGAAGGGGCGAGTGGTGTCGTCGGAGTAGATCGTGTCCCAGGGCCCAAGGCCCATGGCCCAGGTGAGTCGCTTCGCTCAAGGCCCGGGACTCAAGGGACGCCTATCTCGAAACGACGAAGGATTCGGGCCAGCCGTCGTTTAT
Source organism: uncultured Pseudomonadota bacterium (assembly GCA_964454175.1). Taxonomy (GTDB): domain Bacteria; phylum BMS3Abin14; class BMS3Abin14; order BMS3Abin14; family BMS3Abin14; genus CAYVSA01. Next base: position 9,324 of record CAYVSA010000056.1, on the reverse strand, counting down.
CAGCTTGAGCCGGAGATTTTCAGCCTGTTCCTGGAGCTGGAATCGGCCCACCCTGACCCTGTAGAAGGTCCTGTCTCCCCTTTCGAACAGCGCCAGGTAGGCTGCTCCATAACGTTCCCTCATCTCGACAGCGAGTTTTCGCGCATTGTCCCTTTCTGTAAATGCCCCGATCTGGACGGCAAAGGAACCCCTGCTGTAGTCGGGCCTGCTTTTCAGAACCATCTCTTCCTGAGTTGAGCGCCGATCCTTCGATCCGAGTGCCTTCACAGTTACCATGGCGACGCCCTCTTCGAGTATTCGCAGCTTTTTTGCACCCGCCCTTGAGACATCTATTATTCGACCTTTTACGAAGGGCCCGCGGTCGTTCACCCGCAAGACCGCCTCACCTCTGCCGTCCACTCGCCTGACCCTCACGTAGGTTCCCAGGGGCAGTGTCCTGTGAGCCGCGGTGAGCTTGTTCATGTCGTAAACTTCACCACTTGCCGTCTGCCTCCCGTGAAACTTCCCGCCGTACCACGACGCCATTCCGCGCTGCTCGAAACCGTGGGAGGTGCCCATCACCTTGTAGGTCTTCCCATCGATCCTGTATTCGTCCGCGGCAACGGGTCCTCTGACTGCCGGACCGGCGCAGGCTGCCATTAATATTGATAAAACTGTTGTCAGGATCAAAGACTTTTTCAAATCAATCACCTATCAAAGGACTGTCTTGAACCACAGAGGACACAGAGATCACA
>CAYVSA010000056.1:6477-8490 GCA_964454175.1 uncultured Pseudomonadota bacterium | reverse complement strand
GGTTCAAGAACTTTCTGTAGGAGACAGGCCTGTCGGTTAAAGGATCACGCGACAGCCTACTGAACCACAACGACCTTGTTGATAGTCACCGTCTCCGTTGGGACATCATCGAACATGCCGCTTCTGCCCGTGGGGACTGCCGCAATGGCGTCCACCACATCCATGCCTTCGACCACTTTCCCGAAGACGGCGTATCCGTACCCCTGGGAGGTTGTGTCTCTGTGATCCAGGAAACCGTTGTCTACCAGGTTGATGAAGAACTGGCTCGTGGCGCTGTCAACCTGGTTCGTCCTCGCCATTGCCAGGGTGCCCTTCAGGTTCTTCAGACCATTTGAGGCTTCGTTTTTGATTGGCTTGTGGGTCTTCCTGGGGCTCAGGTCTTCGTTCAGCCCTCCGCCCTGGATCATGAAGTTGGGGATCACCCTGTGAAAAACGGTCCCCTCGAAGTAATTCTCATTGGCGTAGTTCACGAAGTTCTCCACACTCACCGGTGCCTTCTCCTTGTCGAGTTCCGCCACGATGGTGCCCTTGCTGGTCTCGATGCTAACCTTCACTATCTTCCTCCCTTCCCTGACGCATGCCGTTAAAAGGAGCGCCATCGCCGCGATCAGCAGGATTGACGCAAGAGATACCCTTTTTGTCATTTTCCGACTCCTCTCATTTTTCAGTTTGATCGATCGCCTGTGGAACTTCGGGCCGCAGCTTTTGCATTTACGAGATTGTACACGACATTGTTTATGGGCGTCTGGACTCCCAGGACCCTGCCTCGCCTTATGACCTCGCCGTTGATGGCCTCGATCTCTATGGGCCTGCCCTTTCTCAAATCCTGGAGCATGGAGCTGATGTGTCCTTCGGTCGCGGGAAGGAGCTTTCCAAAAAACAGCTCCAGATATTCGTCACATGATCCCCAGAGGACGCTGCCTTCACCCGAAGCGACCTCAAAGGCCTCCCGGATCATGCCAACTAGCACCTCCCTTGCCTCGGGGATCCTGCCCAGTTCACCATAGGGGACGTCAAGGAGCGCAGACAGGGAGTTGAGCCCCACGTTGTAGAGCACCTTGCCCCAGAGGGCGGCTCCGATCTTCTCCTCGAATCGGGTTTCCACGCCCGCTTCGGTCATCTCCTCTGCCAGGGCTTCGCATACAGTCCGGTCCTGCCCTCCCAGGAGCACGCTGTCGGCCCAGACTGAGACAAATACTGACCCTGGCTCCGTGACCTCCGCACCGAAGATCACCCTGGCGCCTATAGCTCTGGCCGGCCCGAAGGTTTCCTCCAGGGCTTCCACGTTACCGAGGCCGTTCTGACAGGAGACGACAAAGGTCCCGGGACCGGCGAGGCCCGCATCCTTTATCTCGGCCGCTGCCTGCCGCGTGTCGAAGGACTTTACTGAAACGAGAATGTATTCGGGAGAGGCGTCGTTTTGCAGCTCTGAGACAGTTTCCACCGCGGTAATGTCCCTCACCAGATGATCGCCCAAAAGCCCGGTTATAGACAGCCCGTTCTCCCGGACCACCTCCATGTGGGCGCGGCGGCCGACGAGGGTTACGTTGTGCCCGCTGGCTGCCAGGAGACCACCTATTGTGCTGCCGATGGCGCCTGCGCCGTATATTATGAATCGCTTCTTCATTTGTTTTTATGCGGCTGAAATAAAGGTCATCTGCTTCGTTATCGGCCCTCGGAAATCCTCGACGTATGTGCCATATACGCCTCCAGTTTCCTCAAACCTCTAGCCTCGCATCTGGTACTTTATTTAGAGCCTCCCTGATATCGATATAGGTCGCTTCGCTTCAGTCACAAGCCCCAGGGAACATGGTCCAAGATTGTTTATGGCAAATACCTTGGACGTTGGACGTTGGTCGCGATCTTACTCCCTTACCAGTCAACCATCCCCCGTTAACTTACGCCACAGATCCTCTGCTTCACTTCGATCTCCGCCATCGGGTTCGGTGCCTCCGTCCGATTCCCTGGCGATGAAATAATCGCAGAAATTACCAGCCTCGGGGTCCCTCACCT
>CAYVSA010000056.1:0-6377 GCA_964454175.1 uncultured Pseudomonadota bacterium | reverse complement strand
GATTCCCTGGCGATGAAATAATCGCAGAAATTACCAGCCTCGGGGTCCCTCACCTTCTCTGCCTGGGGTTCGGTGCAGTTCTCGTTCTTCAGATCATATAGCCGACACTGGACGCACGAGTGCAGATAGGCGCTGCAGTGAGGGCATAAGTCTCTGAAGCCGACCTTCCCGTCTATTTTCAGCTCTTTTTTACATCCGTAGCAGTTGATTTTCATAGTGTTGTTATCACATTGAATCCGGGCCTGTATTTGATCTGGTTTCTAGTTGAAAACTGGATCAATATAAAAAATTCCAGGTCCAAGATCCGTAATTTAATGAATACGTTGGACATTGGACGTTGGTCGCGATCTTATTACCACCCTCCCCTTAGGTTCCCCTCCCATCGAGGGAGGGGTGATGAATTAATCCACACCACAAACAAATAGAATACTCGAAGGATGTGCAGACATTTTTAATCTATTAATATCCGGCTTTCAAGGTTCCGGCAAAACCCATGAAGCGACGCTCAAAGGCTCTTGCGGAGCCGAAGGGGTTCTTGACGGAACCAGTTTCAGCGGAGTTAATCTTCCTCCCTGAGTATATCGAGGATCTTGTCCGCATTCTTTACCGACTTCCTCGTCCAGTCGGCCACCAGCTCGCTGCGCTCACTTTGGGGGAGGCCGGCGTCTTTTGAGCCGGCATCCTTTAAGCGACGCACATGGTGGAGGGTTATGCCGGCGGCCACGGAGAGGTTCAGGCTCTGGGAAAACCCCACCAGGGGAATTACGAAGAGGCCGTCGGCAATGCCTATCAGGGTCTCGCTGGCGCCGAAGTGCTCGTTCCCGAAGACCAGGGCGATCTTTCCTGAAAAATCGCACTCTTCGATGGGATGGGCGCTCTCACCCAGGGAACCGGCGAGGATCCTGAAGCCATTTTCCTTCAGCCCGGCAGCGCAGTCTTCGATCTTTTCATGGTAAGTGATCGTGAGCCATTTGTCCGCCCCCTGTGTTATGTCCTGGGATGGCTTTCCCTTCTCGGGCTGAGGGACAATGTGGACGTGCTGGACCCCGAAGGCCTCGCAAGTGCGCAGGACCGCGTCTATGTTGTGCTCCTTGTAGATATTTTCCAGCACCAGCGTAATTAAAGAAGTCCTGGCATCCAGGACTTCATCAAGACGCTGTTTTCTGCGGGAAAGGACGAACTGCTCCAGCTTGCTGCCCTGAGTCATATTATCAGGTCCATCCCTCTGCTGCAGGACGGGTCAGGTCGAAACCATCCATTACAGGAAAAATACAATGATCAAGCCTCTGCAGCCTCAGGAGATTTATCCTGCCGCCTCACAAAGATAGCAGATGCCATGCCCTCATCTACCGCAAAGCGGCTGTGCCCCACGTGGAACACGAAAGAGGGGAAGCGCCGCTCCAGGGACACGCCCTCTCCCGGCAGGATCCCCATGGCCATGAGCTTCTTGAGTTTTTCAGAGTCCCCGGAGTGGATGTAGGCGATAACTCCATCCTCACCCGGTCGAAGCTGGCTTATGGGAACGACGGTCTTGTCTACCGTCGTCTCTGCCCTGAGGCAGCACTCCCCCACGGGGATCGGTCTGTCGTGGGGGCATGTCTTCGGGTGGCCCAGAAGTTCGCATATTTTTTCCTCGAGTTCCGGTTTGATCAACATATGCTCGAAGCGGCAGGCAGCACTTTCCACCTCATTTTTCATCAGACTGAAAATATCCTCGAACAGCCTCTCGCTGAGGCGATGCCTCCGAATAGTCATCCTTGCTTCCACGAACCCAGTGTCCGTCAGCCTGATCTCATTGCTCTCCACTTCGACCAGGCCCCTGTCCTTAAGCGTTCCAATGGCGCCAGTGGGGGGAGAACTCATTCCGGCGATCAAAATCCCGTCAACAGGCATGGACTCCAGCCCTCCCTCTTCAAGCTTCGTCCAGAGTATCTCCAGCACTTCGTCCTGAATTTCTTCGGTCTGTTTTGAAAGTTCCACAACTGCTCCTTTACTAAAGGCTTATTCCCAGCGTATTCAGCAGGAAATTCACTGCCCCGCCCACCAGAAATGCGAAGGGAAACACAAAGACCGCCACGATCAAGGCCGTCTTCTTGCCCCGTTCCTTCATCATAACAAGGAACTGGGCGATACAGGGAAGGAAAAGTGTCAGAGTGATCGTTGCTACGGCGAGCTGGTTCCCGGTCATGGCCCCACTCTGCTGGATGTCATAAAGGCCCGCCGCTCCGTAGTCCCGCCTGAAGAACCCGAACAGGAGCGCCTGGGCGGCCTCGGGGGGAAGGCCGATGGCTTTGGTGGGAAATTCCAGCAGCCAGAGCGCAAGATCAAAAAGCCTTGTAAGCTTTCCCGCCCATATGATCACCGATGCCAGCAGGAACAGGGGAAGTATCTCCATGAAGTACCACCGCATCCGGGTGGAGGTCTTGACCCAGATATTCGCGAGACGCGGCAGGCGCAGGGGCGGAAGCTCCATGAAGAACTGTGGAGGTTCTCCCGGCATGAGCCTGGCGGTCAGGTACCCCACAAGGCAGAAAACCAGCAGAGTTACCCCGATCCAGGTCACCAGCACGCCCGGCATCTGGGCCGCCAGGGCGAAAATGACGCCGAGCTGGGCCGAACAGGGAATTGCCAGGGCAAGGAGGACGGTGGCGATCACCCGTTCCCTTTTGGACTCCAGAGTCCTTGTGACCATGGTCGCCATAGTGCCGCACCCGAAACCGAGAGTCATGGGAATAACAGCCCTGCCGGAAAGCCCTATCCTCTTGAAGAGCCTGTCAATGAGAAGGGACAGCCGCGGGAGGTAGCCGCTGTCTTCAACAACCGAGAAGATCAGGAAAAATGCCCCCACAATGGGGAGAACTATCGCCACTGCGTACCTCACCCCGAGGGTGAGTACACCGTAATCGTTGGCTATGAGGTCCTGGACCACCGGCCATGGTATGAGGCTGCGGGTTGTCTCATTTATGAAGGGGATTATGTAGGCCCCGAAGAGATGGCCTTCGAGAAAATCGACCACAGTTCCCGCACCGAAAACACCCACGAACCGGTAGAACCCAAAGTAAAGAACCAGGACCAGGAGGGGAACTCCGGTCACCGGAGAAATGAGCAGCCTGTCGAGTTTCTCCCGAATGCTGACACCGGGAATTTCCCTGTGCTTCACTATACCTGTTAGAAGCTGATCGGCCCTTCTCTGCCTGCCCATGGCCAGGAAATAGTTTACGGGATTTTCCAGTTTCCTCTTAAGGGTATTAATGAACTCGTAGACACCCTGGGCCTTGTCTGATTTGAGGGAGGTCACCATTGCGAGCATCTCCCTGTCCTCCTGGAGGGTTAGAAGAGCCTCGGCCCTCTGCGTAAAGGCGGTTGGAGGCATGACCTCTGCAAGATCACGAACGGCCCTTTCGATCTCAATACCGTAATCTACATGGAAGGATCTCCCGGTCGGTCTGTACCGGTTGATCTCCTTCTTAAGGTCTTTCACACCCTTTCCGGAAATGCTGATAGTGGGGATAACGGGAATGCCCAGCTTCCTGGAAAGGCTTTCTGTGTCGATGTCCATTCCAGCCTCTACGGCCTCATCCATGATGTTGAGCACCAGAATGACCGGAAGCCCAGCCTCGATAAGCTGGATGGTGAGAGTCAGCATCCTGCCGAGGTTTTTGGCATCTATGACATGCAGCACCAGGTTGTAGTCGCCCTCAACCAGGATCCGCCGTGCCACCCTCTCCTCGTCCGTAATGGAAAGAAGAGTATACATGCCGGGGGTATCAATTACCGTGTAATCCCCCCCAGGGGCCTTCATCCTGCCTCTGGACAGAGCTACAGTTGTCCCCGGATAGTTCGAGACTGTTGCATAACTGCTGGTCAGACGGTTAAACAGGGCGCTCTTGCCCACATTGGGGCTTCCCACCATAAGGATCTTTCTTTCCTCAGAACCCTCTTCCTCTTCCCGATGGCTGCCCTGGGGACTGCGACTTTTCCGATGCCACGGAGGAAGGAATGACGACAGCCACGAACCCATGGACTGCTTTTGCTGTCCATGGCATCCAGCCCTGCCGTGCTGCTGTAGTTTTTTATTCTGCATCAAAGTCCCTCGACATGCTCGAGCCCCTCGCGGAAAATCGTCGCGACGTGCTCGTCGCTGATCGAGTAGAGGACATTTTTTCCGTCTTTTCTGAATTTGACCAGCCTGCTGTTGCGCAGTATCCTCAGTTGGTGTGAGACCGCCGAATCGGAAAGACCAACCGTCCTTGCAAGGTCGTTAACGCAAAGTTCGGAGCCAGTGAGGGCAATGAGTATCCGCACCCTGGAAAGGTCCCCGAGGACCCTGAAGGTCTCGGCAAGCTCGTACATGAGAGCATCGCGATCATCCCTCGCCATAACCTTTCTGATGCGGTCATCGGAACTCTTTTTTTCACCAGCCATAAATACCTCCCATGGAAATACACCTGAACATATGCACATATGAATGTTTGAACAAGGTTGATAACATCAATCTCGTGACGTGTCAACGTCTTTTTTACCAAAGGTTATATTCGGGAAGGTTAACTTTACAAAACAATCAGATATGGTAGTATTGGCGTAAACCTGCAGAGTGCTTATATAACCGTTTTTCGGCGTCAAGGGAGGCCGTGAGTGACCGGAGTTAAACAGAGCCAGCAGGAGAGAAGAACCCGCATCTCCAGAAGGATCGACAGTATAAGCAGGTCAGCGCCTTATGTACTTATAGCCGGAGCTGTTGTAACTGCCGTTATATTCACCTGGATAGTGATATCAGCCTTCGCAAAGGCCGAAGCCAGTATTAAGGAGCAGATGCTCAGCCGCCTCCAGCTGGAGGCAGGATTGCTGACAGACATAATCCACGAACACCTGGAACGGGAAGTGGATGAACTTGAAGGTCTTTCCCAACTTCTCTCGCTGGTCAGGGACAACGAAAAGGCATCCAGGGAAATTCTCGAGAACTATTTCTTCAGTGAAATTGTAGACAGTGAAGCCCCCATGATCGTAGCTCTCCTGGATGGTCACGGAAACGAGATATACAGCTATCCTGAGACACCCATTGACTTCATTTACAGCCCTTATTTCATTTCAGCCCACCAGAGCCTGTCAGGGGGAGAAAAAGGACTGGTCCTGGGCCCAAACTACCTGAATCAGGCCGGTCCATTCCTGACCATCATTTCGCCGATAAAAGAGGACGACAGAATTACGAAGCCAGGAGTTCAGGCAGGCTCAGTCCTTGTCCTGATCTCCCTTGAGGGGATAGCAGGCAGTTTCCTTGGGGATGATGTCAACCATCTTATTATTGACAACGGGAAAGTCATCTACTCCTTTTCCGATGCTCCGGGCCTTGCCGGCAAAACGATCGCGGATGAGAGCGAGTCGATGCACATGAAGTACCTGTCTGCAATAGCCGACGATATGATCAAAGAAGGAAAGGGCAGAAGCGACATCACCATTGCCGGCGAAAATATTATTTCTGGATTTGGGGCAATAGACCTCGACCTGCCGCTAAAGAGCGAGGACACACTAAACAGCTCCGGGATAGAAAAACCTTTCATGTACATTGCCATTTACAGGCACGCGCAAGCCCTGGTGTCGGGAATTTTCCAGGCGAAGAGGATTATTCTCACAATAAGCATATTGTTGGGATTAATTTTATCGGCCTGTGTTCTGCTGGGCTACCTCATTTTGAGATATCAGCTGCAGGAGTCTGATCGAAGCCACAAGGTAAAGATCGATACAGTCCACGAGATCTCAGGAGCCGCGGCACACAATCTTAACCAGCCCATTACGGCAATTTTCGGATACCTGAAAATGCTTGAGATGAAAGCTGAAAGCGGCGGCAGTGGCCTGGTCAAGGACGTTTCACTTTTCACAGGCAGAGCTGAAAAAGAGCTTGAGAAGATTAACTCCATCATCAGAAAAATGAGCGAGATGATAGATTACACCACCGAGGAATATCCTGGAGACAAAAGGATCACCTTTCTAGAAGGTGATGGGGGAGAGATCCCACCTGAAAAAACGGACAGTTAACGGGATATAGGGGATTATTCCAGCAGGTCAGATCTGTTGCCGGTGCTGATCCAGCGCTGCCGCCACTTCCTTCACGATCACGATCTTGTCCAAGGGTTTTACGAGGTACTCGTGGGCACCAAGCTCGTATGCCTTTTTCCAGCTGTTTGTCGTTGATCAGACCAGCATCCATGAGGATCTCGCCAAGTCTTTTTTTCTGTACTGGAACAGCTGTAGTTTCCAACTCGGCGAACCCTTGATATCGATTTCAGGGACCTGACCCCATTAGTTCTCCTTATCACCTCCGTCGTCGATTGAGAGCATCTCCTCGGAACGGTCCGTGACACGGACGATCTTCCTGTCCA
>CAYVSA010000055.1:9551-13436 GCA_964454175.1 uncultured Pseudomonadota bacterium | reverse complement strand
CGCCGTTGGGACCGCTGGCGTAGGCAAGCATGTAGACCTCGTTGTTGTTGGGAGAATACATGTATATCTCATAGGTGCTGTTTCCAAGGGTGGTCCCCCCATTGGCAAAGGAAAGTTTTCTTACGCCAGCCACTGAACTGGCATCCCTGTACATCTCGAGGGATCTGACATCGGGGTCAAAGGTTGTTGATCCGCTAACGTAAGAAGCAGCAACACTGCCTGCCGAGGCTGGAAAGTTCAGATTCCCCCAGGGCCCGCCCGCGGAAGTGTCCTCCTCCATGTCTTTTACCATTATCCTGAGACCGCGCTCCAGGCCGGCCTCGGCGGCGTAAAACACCTGTGCCGCTGATTTCTGGTTTGCGGCCATCTTGATCTCCACGGAAGTAGTGTTCAGAACCAGCATCCCGATGGTCGTCATGATGGTGATTAGAAACAGTGCTGCGATAAGTGCCGCGCCGGATTCCTCCCTGATAGCCGGCAGCTTGACTCTCTGGTAATCCCCTCCAAATACAGTTCCTCTTATATCCACCACTTGGATCATCCCCTTTCTTTGTTTCCAGTCAAAACCCCGTGAACATCTAATCCGAGTAATCGATTTTTTTGTGTTAGTTTATGCTTAACTAACACAACCCACAGATTTGGCAGCATAAATCATGCCAAACTGTCTCTCGCATAAGAGCCTGTTTTTAAAGGTAATTGGTGCCAAGTGAGGGTGTTTCGAACAGCTTGGTTGTGAAAATAATTGCATAAGGCCGTAATGCCCGGAAAAGAAAGGAAAATTTAGTTGGTACAAGAGTGGAGATCAAGAAAGTCGAGATAAGATCATGTCTTAAAAAGAGCAAAAATTCACAAAGACAGGGGCGTGTTTTTCAGGATTATATTTATTTATCAAGTGTTTATGAAACACGGAGAAATTTTCCGCGCAAATTATGAAAAAAATAATCTCGTGTGTCATGAATTGTCACAAATCAGGTAAACCCGGGACCATCATCGGGAAGGCTTTATTCGGAGTTATCTCTATATGCTTCTGTTGAGGTCACCTTCTATCCGGTCCAGTATCATCTCTGTGGCCTTGTTCCGGTTCAGGGTGTAGAAGTGAAGCCCCGGGACGCCGAACTCCAGCAGCTGGAGGCACTGCTCGGTGGCGTAATCGACGCCGAGCTTGACCATATCTTCTTCATCCACGGCCTCCATACCTCTTACCAGTTTACCTGGTACAGTTGCACCGCACATCTGGGTGAAGCGCTGAACCTGTCCGATGTTTACTATGGGCATTATGCCCGGGATGATGGGAACAGTTATTCCAGCAGATTCGGTGCGGTCCATAAAGTCGTAGAAGTAATCGTTGTCGAAGAATATCTGCGTGATGACAAAGTCGGCACCGGCGTCAACTTTCATCTTGAGGTACTCGATGTCCTTTTCAAGAGATGGGGCTTCGGTGTGACCTTCAGGGTAGCCCGCGACACCGATGGAAAAGCTGTCCGTCTCCTGGAGAAAGTCCACGAGATGCAGGGCATATTCAAAATCTTTCTTGACTGCATAACCTGAGTCTTCTTCCGGGGGATCACCCCTCAGGGCGAGAATGTTCCTCACGTTCTCCCTCTTCAGGATACCGGTGAGTTCCCTTATGTCATCTCCCGTCGAGGCGATGCAGGTCAGGTGCATCATGACGTTGAGGCCGAACTTCTCCCTGATGCCAAGAGTCCACCTGAGGGTCTTGTCCCTCGTTGATCCACCGGCTCCGTAAGTGACGGATACAAAATCTGGTGAAAACCGGCTCAGGATGCTTACTGTTTCGTCAAGGATATCTTCACTCTCCGGGCTCTTCGGCGGGAAGAACTCGAAGGAAAGGAGTGTCCTTTTCTGCTTGAATAGATCGCAAATTCTCATCCCGGATGCTGTTCTCCTCAACTCAGCTTATATAACGCAATACTGTGGGGAAAAGACAATACCACAAGTTAGCAGACCATAAAAAGGCCGTATATGAAATTCAATGTCTGTCTTTGCCTCCGGCCAGCACTTCCGGTTACACACTTACCTTGAAGTAAGGACAGTCAGGAGCTATAATTTTAGCTCGGCTAAGGAGTGCTTGAAACTAAAAATATCAGCTTCAGGAGGGAATTGAACATGGCCCACGCAAGAAAAGTTTCAAAGGAGCTTTTAAACCTGCTCAACAAGGCTATAGCTCGTGAGATGCAGGTTTCCATCCAGTATATATGGCAGCATGTCCAGTGGAGCGGCATCAAGGCTTTTACAGTTAAGGACGAGCTCAGGCTCATTGCCCTGGCCGAGATGCGCCACGCCGAACTCATAGCCGAAAGGCTCTTTTATCTCGGGGGCCAGCCCACAACAAAGCCCGAGCCTATCTTTATTGGCGCCGACATAAAGGAGATGATCGAGCAGGACAGCAAGGATGAGATGGGTGCCATTGATCTTTACAAGAAGATTATCAGGATGGCCGATAAGGAGGATGACATAACGACGAGGAAGCTGTTCGAGCAGATACTTGGTGAAGAAGAAGAGCACCTTGACACCTTCGAAGGGTGGCTGGAAGGCATGTGAGCTGATCTCAGAGTCCCCAACCCGGCCCTTGCCAGGTCTTCAATCCTATGATTTTCGTTCCTGGCGGAGGCTGGTTTTGTCCCGCTGCCGCCGCCAGGCGGCGGCGGGACTTTTGATTCAGAGGCATCCAAATATGTGGATGCCCCTAAATCAGTTTCTGGTGTTAAGACAAGAATCATCTGTTTTGCTGACGTTCGACATTGCCTGCCCTGAGCGTTGGCTAAATTAGTCGAAGGGGACTTTGGCCGTTGGGCCCGATCACTATTAATAGTCATACCCCTTCTCATTGTGCTGGGTGATATCCAGACCGCTCATCTCCTCTTCCTCGTCAACCCGCAGGCCTACAATAACGTCCACGATCTTGAGCAGGATCAGTGAGCCGACAGCGCTGTAGGTGATGGTGGCAATTACACTTATGAACTGTACCCAGACCTGACTTCCTATACTGGCCACTTCGCCGTATCCGCCCAGTGCTGGAGCCGCAAACACCCCCGTCAGCATTGCACCTACAATACCCCCGATACCGTGGACACCGAAAGCGTCCAGAGAGTCGTCGTAGCCAAGTGCCCGCTTGAAGGTCGTGGCTGTAAAAAAGCAGACAATACCTGACACACCACCGATGGTGATCGCTCCCATGGGCCCTACAAACCCTGAAGCGGGTGTTATTGCCACCAGCCCAGCCACTGCGCCGGTTATTGCTCCCAGGGCGCTGGGCTTGCCGTGTTTTATCCACTCCACGAACATCCAGGCAAGAGTAGCAGCAGCTGCCGCGATCTGTGTAACGGCAAGGGCCATCCCGGCAGTGCCGTCGGCCGCCAGTTCGCTCCCTGCATTGAACCCGAACCAGCCAACCCACAACATGGAGGCGCCGACAACGGATAGGGTGAGGCTGTGGGGCATCATGGGTGTAGTTGGGTATCCTTTCCTCTTGCCGAGCATAAGCGCGGACATGAGTCCTGCAACACCTGCATTGATGTGAACGACTGTTCCGCCCGCAAAGTCAAGGGCACCCATGCCGCCGAGCCACCCGCCACCCCAGACCCAGTGACAGACGGGTGAGTAGATGAGGAGCATCCAGGCACCCGTGAAAAGGAGCATGGCCGAGAACTTCATGCGTTCAGCGAATGCCCCGATTATGAGCGCTGGTGTAATAATGGCAAAGGTCAGCTGGAACATGGCAAACAGGATCTCGGGGATCGTTCCGCTGAGGGATCCAGGCCCTACACCGGACAGGAAGGCTTTGGAAAGATCTCCTACGAAAGCCCCCCCCTTGCCAAAGGAGAGGGTGTATCCCACAGCGACCCAGAGGATGGTCATGAGGGC
>CAYVSA010000055.1:3775-9451 GCA_964454175.1 uncultured Pseudomonadota bacterium | reverse complement strand
CAGGTGATATTCGGTGTTACGCTCATGGCCGTGCTGGGGGTGGCGAGCATTGCGCCGGCTTTCCCGAAAATAATGGACGGCCTGGGGATTACTCCAAGGGAGGTTGGCCTCCTCATTACAGTTTTCACTTTTCCGGGTATTTTCCTCACCCCGGTGTTCGGTGTTCTCGCAGACAGATTCGGCAGGAAGAAGATCCTGGTGCCTGGCCTCTTTGTGTTTGCTTTTGCAGGCGTGGCCTGCGGCCTGTCCAGGGACTTTGAAGTTCTGCTCGCCTTCCGTTTCCTCCAGGGCGTAGGAGCCTCGCCCCTGGCATCCCTTTCAGGCACTATTATAGGGGACCTGTACTCTGGCAGGGATCGCTCGGCCGCCATGGGCTACAATGCAAGCGTTCTTTCCATCGGCACGGCCAGTTATCCTGCGATCGGCGGTGCCCTGGCGATGGCCGCCTGGTATTACCCTTTCTTCTTACCGCTCCTGGCTGTCCCTGTTGGCATTGTCGCGATCTTTTTTCTGAAAAACCCGGAACCGCCCGCTGCCCATGGGTTTGGCGAATACTTCCGGGGTGCGGTCAAAGTCATAAATAACCGTCACGTGATGGGACTCTTTCTCGTAAGCATTGCGACCTTTGTCATACTTTACGGGTCTCTTCTCACATACTTTCCCCTCCTGCTTGCGGGAAAATTCGGCGCATCTTCATTCAAGATCGGGCTGATAACATCCTTCATGTCTGTGACGACGGGTCTGACTTCAACGCAAATGGGCCGCCTCACGAGGACTTTTTCCGAGGCCACACTGATAGGGACTGCATTTATACTCTATGCTTTGGCCCTGGCGATGATCCCCCTCATCCCGCGGACCGAATTTTTTCTTATACCCATGCTGATTTACGGCCTGGGCCAGGGGATTAACATACCCTCTATTATGTCGGCCATGGCAGGCCTGGCACCCATGGAACACAGGGGAGTTCTCATGTCGGTGAACGGGATGGTCCTCAGGGTGGGACAGACTCTTGGTCCTCTGGTCATGGGGGTTGTATATATTATCTGGGGAACCTCGGGTACTTTTTACGCTGGCGCCCTTCTGGCGGTCCTGGTGTTTGCTGTGATTTTTATTGTCCTGCGATAGTAAATTTGCCATATTGAAGTTAGAATTATGATTTATTATTCAACCCACACCTTTCCGGGCTCAGGGCAAACGGGGGATGGTTCTCCCCGCTGGTAAGTGCCAGGGGTGGAGCTTCATATGAACACATTTCAGATCGGAACTGGCCTTTTCGGGATCTTCATCCTGCTGAACCTGCTGCGTTTTTACAGGAAGTACAAGGAAATAGGGAGCACAGGTGAGGGCAGGGCTGTAAAGAAGATCAGCCGACCTGATTTTGACAGATCCATGGTACGGGTAAAAGAGGCTGTCGCTGCCAGTGATTTTGAGGGGGCCGTGAAGACCCTGGATCAAACCCTGACGCGGATCTCCATGGTGTCACAGAAGGATTTTTACGGTAAAGCCATGGAATCCAAGGGTGCCTGCTACCACAAGCTTGCCCTGAAAAACAATGATGAAGAGGATTTCAACCGGGCGGAGGCAGCCTACAGGCTCGCCATCAGGGCCCTGGAGCAGACCGGCCTCGACAGTAATCGGGCTTCTGCCCAGTTTTCACTTGGCAGTCTCTACCTGGAATCAGCCCACCTGAAGGACCCGGCAAAAAACCTCGAACTCGCGATTGAAGCTTTAGACGAAGCCTTGAAATTCCTCACAGCCGAAAACCAGCCCGAAAAGTTCGCAAGGATCCAGGTAAGTCTGGGAAGGGCCCGCGGGGAATTTGCCGCTATACAGGACAAGCGGGAAAATCTGATACACTCAATGCGTGCCTACGGCGAGGCGCTGAAAATATTCAAGGCCGAAGAAAACCCGATGCAGCACGCTCTCATTCTGGTCAACCTCGGTACCACTTTTTTTGAGTTTTCCGACGTACAGGAAAAGGACAAATTTCTCGGCAGGGCGGCTCAGGCCTACAGTCAGGCATTGAAGCATGTTTCACCGGAAGAGCACCCTGACCTGCATGGCAAAGTAAGGTCGTACCTTAAACAGGTTAATGATAGATTGAGAAAGTAGTGTGAGATCGTTTCAGGTCCCAAGTCCAATGCCACTAATTATCAACAGCAGGTCAGTTAATCAGGACCCAACCTGGGACCTGAGTCATTGGTCATGGGACTCTATTAAAGTTCTGGTAATGAGGATTTAGTGTGAGCCGGACTTTAATCGTAGCCCACCGAGGGGCATCAGCCTATGCCCATGAGAACACCATAGAAGCGTTTCGTATTGCCATTGAAATGAGTGCGGACATGATAGAGACCGACGTCCGCAAGACCTCCGACGGAGTAATGGTACTTCATCATGACGAGGGGATCTCCGGCTGTTTGATAAGGGAACTGACCTTCGACTCGGCTTCAGATCTTGCCCTGGACGCGGGCTACCTTCTCCCGACCCTGGAGGAAACACTTGTGTATGCTGCGGGCAGGATAAAGCTGGACCTGGAGATCAAGGAAGCAGGCTATGAGGCTGAGATAGCAGACATGGCCTCCAGACTTATGCCCGATGGAGGATTCACATTAACCTCATTCATGGAGGGATCGCTGAAGGTACTGAAGGAAGAGCGTCCCGGGATCAGGTGTGGGCTGCTCATGAACATCTCCATGATCAAACGGTCAAGGCAGTCCATGGAGGCCGTTTTCTCGCCCCTGAAGAGGCAGGCGAGGACCGGTGTCGATTTCCTCCTGCCACACATAGACCTGCTCAAGTACGGTTTTATAGAACGCGTCAGGAACAGGACGGCACCCCTCTTTTTCTGGACTGTCAACGACAGGCAGATGATGAGGGACCTTTTCAGGGACGACATGGTTGGCGGAGTGGTCACCGACAGGCCGGATGTTGCGCTCTTTTTCAGGGGCATGATCGAAAAGTCACGAAAATGAAGATACTGTTATCTGAAGGCACCCTGGGCTTTATAACCCGGGGCAAACGTGCTTTCGGATGACGAATTCTCCAATCCCCTTGACCATTAAGGGAGGATACTCTATTCTCAAACTCGAGGGCTAAGGGAAGACGGTGCGAATCCGTCGCGGACCCGCCGCTGTAACCGGGTACGAAAACCGCATTTCTGCCACTGGTCCTTCGACAAGCTCCAGTCTTTGCCAGGGCTACGACTTGGCAGGCAGGACGGGCTGAGTTGAAGGATTGGGAAGGCGCGGTGATTAGGACGATCCGGAAGCCAGAAGACCTGCCCCCGGCATCACCGTCGTAAATATCCCCGCGGCAAGGGGTTTTCCGGCATACAAGTGGATGAAAAACGGCATCCCGGGTTTCTTTTCAGAGACCCGGGATTTTTTGTGCTGATGAAACTCTGGGGTCAGGTCCCACCTTCTTACCTTTTGGGTTATATGCCGCACCAGGTAAGAAGGTGGGGCCTGACCCCAACAAAAGTCCCGCTTCCGAAGCAAGGGAAGGGAGTGCGAAACTCCCGCCGCCCCGCGACTGTGATGGGGACGAAAGCCGCAGTAATTACCACTGCCGGAGCGAAAGCGAAGGCACCCTGAGCGTGCAAATTCCAGGATCTCCCGGATAGCTTAGTCGAAGGGTGTTCTGAAGGCGGGAAGGCGCGGTGAGTAGGACGAACCTGAGCCAGGAGACCTGCTCCGAAAGCAAAACACATCTTGCCTCCCCGTGGGGGGAAGGAAGGAAATGCGCCATGAAAAAGGTCTTCGCAGCGCTACCCCTTGTAATGATGCTCATCGTTCCCGGTGGCGCTTTGGCTGCCGGGGAGGCGACTGATGAAGCGATGGAGGAGGTCGTCGTCACAGCCACCCGTATCGAAACCCCGGCAGGGCAGGTTGCCAGTTCGGTTACTGTAATAACAGCTGATGATATCGAGAAGAAGCACGCCAGAACAGTTCTGGATGTATTACGGGACGTCCCGGGCTCCAGTGTAACCCACCAGGGGGGGGCGGGCGGGGCGTCATCCGTTTTTCTTCGAGGTGCAAACTCCTTCCACACACTTGTCCTCATAGACGGTGTTGAGGCCAACGATCCCATCAACCCCAACAGGGCATTTGATTTCGGACACTTATCCACTGACAATATCGAGCGGATCGAGGTTCTGAGGGGACCCCAGAGCACCCTTTACGGCTCCGACGCCATTGGCGGTGTCATAAATATCATCACAAAACGCGGTGGAACTAAAGCCAGCTCGTTCCTGGCAGTGGAAACAGGCTCCTTCGACACAACCAGATTTTCGGCGGGTGCCCGTGGAAAGTCTGGCCCTGTGGTTTACTCACTCGCTGTTTCGGATTTCGACTCCGAGGGGATATCGTCAGCTTCGGCTGATGACGGCAACACTGAACGGGATGGGTACGAAAATATTACTCTCTCCGGCAGATTTGACATCTCCCCCGGGCGAGTCTGGAATCTGTCCGTCGTCACCCGGATCGTGAACGCAAGGTCCGAATTGGACGATTTCGGAGGGGTTGGAGGGGATGATCCCAACTTCGTCGAGGAGGTGGATCAACTGTTCGTGAGGCTGGAGGCCGCGGCCGACTTCATGGATGGTCGCATGGAAAACACTTTCGGAGTGTCCATGAGCAGACACGAGCGGAGCGATGCAGATAGTCCTGATCCCCTTCACAGCGTTGACCTGAACGACTCATTCTTCAAAGGAAGCATAAGGAAACTCGACTGGCAGGGAAACTATTTTCTCAACGATTCGAACACACTGGTTTTCGGTATCGAATCAGAGGTTGAGCACGGTAAGTCCGAGGTGAACCTGGACGATCCAATTTTCGGCTCATATACGAGCACTTTCGATGAGGAGGAAACCACTACAGGGTACTTCCTGGAAGAACAGCTGGAAGCCGGCCACGGTATCTATTCTACGGTGGGAGTCCGTGTTGACGACCACAGCAGGTTCGGCAAAGAGACCACCTGGAGGATCGCCCCCGCGGTATTGTTTTCCGACGGCAGGTTAAAAGTGAAGGGGACTTATGGTACCGGGTTCAAGGCCCCGTCCCTTTCACAGCTTCTGGGTTTCGGCGGGAACGTGAACCTTAACCCGGAAAAAAGCACCAGCTGGGACATGGGTGTCGAACGGAAATTTTCAGGGAAACGGACTGTACTGGGAGCAACCTGGTTTGCCAGTGATATAGAGGATATGATCATTTTTTCTCCGTCTTTTATACTGGAAAACATCAATGAGGCAAAAATAACCGGGCTGGAGATCACGGCATCTGCGGATATTCTCCACAGCGTTTCCGTGGATGGGCAGTACACACATCTTAACACCCTTGACAAATCGACGGGCGACGACTTGCTGCGAAGAGCCGACGATCAGTTATCCGTCAACTTTGCCTGGACTGCGGCTAAAGGGAACATGGACATCGAATATCTCTATGTTGGGAAAAGGGAAGATATGGATTTTTCAACGTTCCCCTCCAGCCGGGTTGACCTCGCTGCCTACAGAATAGTGAATATCTCCTCATCCGTGATAATTACCGACGCCGTGACACTCGCAGGGAAGCTGAAAAATATCCTGGACGAGGATTATGAGGAGGTTTTCGGCTACGGAACTCCGGGAGTGTCGGGGTATGTCGGGGTGAAGGTGGAGCTGTAGGGGCAATTTTCCAATTA
>CAYVSA010000055.1:0-3675 GCA_964454175.1 uncultured Pseudomonadota bacterium | reverse complement strand
TAAAAAACTTTTATTAAACCTATGAATGGAAATACAGGTAAAAACAGGATGATGGACATCAAAATACCCATCCTCATATCCGTAACAATCCATGGGCTGCTTATAGCTGCCCTGGGCTTCGGGCTTGGTGTGGGCGGCAAGACTATGTCAGGAAGCAAGGTGGTATTCGTGACGCTGACAGCGGGAGATCAGGTTAGCGACAGGCGTGAGAACACACAAAAGTCACAGGCACCCACGAGATCCGGGTCGGATGATGCCGAAATGCCTCCGATACCCAGGGAGCTGGTAGCAGATGGTGAGACAGATGTACCGCCCAGGGAGGAAGAAACATTAAGCAATGCGCCTCCGCAGCTGGCTGAACTGCCCTTGCCGCTCCGGGAGTTTGAGCTGTCAGAAACAATTTCAGGGAAGAAAAGCCCGGAAATTGTCGAACAAGCCCAGCTATCTGAAATCTCATCTCTCGATCTTGAGTTTTCCGGCATTACCATCCCCGACCAGACGGGTGCTGGCGCAGCAGAAGGCCCCCCCTCGGGAATATTGTCATCAGAGATGACCTCCGGCATGAAAGGGGTTTTCACGCCAGCGGCGACTGTCATACTGCCTGAGCCCGAATATCCATCCGTTTCCAGGAGGCTCGGCGAGGAGGGGACGGTGACCCTGGTGTTCCTGGTGGGTCCGGATGGAAGGGCTGACAACGTCACTGTCATGGAGTCCAGCGGATACTATCGTCTCGACCGGGCCGCCAGGGCCTCATTAAGATCCGCCCGATTCGAGCCCGCCACCAGGCAGGATGTTCCAGTGGCGATGTCAAGGAAAATGGCCATCTCATTCCGGCTGAAGGACTGATATCCCATGGGTAATGCTGCACGAGTCAAGTCAATTGTGTCAGTCCTCCTTCTTTTTGTCATGATATCAGGTACTTTTGCTTTTGGTTCCGATTCAGCAATAGCATCGGAAGCTGAGCCTGTTTCGGGAAACAGGGCGGCGAGAAATGCCCCGGAAAGGATCATCTCTCTCGCTCCCAGCATAACTGAAGTTCTTTTTGCCCTGGGAGTTGGCAATAAAGTGGTTGGCGTTACCCGTTACTGCGATTATCCTCCCGAAGCCGGAATGATAACCAGGGTCGGGGGTTATTTCGATATCAATTATGAGGCCATTCTTTCCCTGGAACCGGACTTGGTGGTCCTCCTCACCGAGCACGAAGATGCACGTGCAAACCTTCGGAAAATGGGAATAGGTGTAATGACCGTCGACCACAGTTCCGTGGACGGGATCATGGAGTCGATCGGAACGGTTGCTCGTGTAGTAGGCGCAGCTGCTGAAGGTGCCCGGCTGCAGACAGAACTGGAAGTGCGCATCGCGAGGGTGGCCTCGGCTTTCAAAAACAGTCTCAGGCCAAGGGTCATGGTGGCCGTGGGAAGGAGGATGGACGGTGGGAATATCGGGGAGATCTATATCTCTGGAAAAGATGGTTTCTACGATAAACTGATCACCCTTGCCGGCGGTGTGAACGCCTACCAGGACAGTACCATGAAATTCCCGGCCATCTCCGTGGAGGGAATAGTCAGGCTCGACCCCGATGTTATCGTCGAGATGGTGCCCGACGCCAAAGGTGATAATGTTAAAGAGCGGCTGGCCTCGCACTGGCTCTCACTGCCCTCTGTAAAGGCAGTGGAAGAAGGCCGCATCTTTATATTCACCGAGGATTACGTAGTCGTCCCGGGACCGAGGTTTGTCCTTCTCCTCGAGGAACTGGCCAGGGCCCTCCACCCCGAGATCGACTGGGGGCTAAATTGAGTAAAGATCCGGTCATGTCGGTTGCGAACCTGGATTTTTCCTACGGTCCTGTCCTGGTCCTGAAGGGCATATCATTCGATGTCCGCGAGGGAGAGTATTTGTCGGTGATCGGCCCCAACGGGTCCGGAAAGACAACCCTTGTAAAGTGTCTGATGGGGATACTTCCCTGTAGCGAAGCAGCGGTCAGCCTGCGGGGCATCCCTTTGACCTCCATGGGCAGAAAGGAAATGGCAAGGCAGGTCAGCTACGTTCCCCAGGCAGAAAGCGCACCCTTTGCCTTCACGGTCGGGGAGTTCGTACTCATGGGAAGGTATCCCTACCTCAACCCTTTTTCGGCCATAAAGGACGAAGACAGGCATGCGGCAGCCAGGGCAATGGAGACAACAGATACATCAGCATTCCAGGACCGCCCCATGTACACGCTCAGTGGCGGTGAGCGCCAGAAAGTCTTCATCGCGGCGGCTCTGGCCCAGGGGGCCCGGGTGCTGCTGCTGGACGAGCCGACGACATTCCTCGACCCGAAGCACGCAGACGACGTCCTGGCGATCCTGGCGCAGTTAAACGGTGAGGCAGGCGTGACCGTCATCAGCGTGACCCACGATGTGAATATCGCAGCGGCGGAAAGCCACCGGGTTCTGGCACTTAAGGAAGGAACCGTCGCTTTCTGGGGCGCGTCAGAAAAGGTTATGGAGGATGACATCCTCGAAACGCTTTTCGAAAAGGAGTTCCTGCGCTCAGAGCATCCGGTTACCGGCAAACGGTTCCTTGTGCCCGGCAGGAAAAAACGGTCGGGTGGGTAGCAGGTAGAATGGAGACAAAAAGCAAGACAGCCATCATAATGATCCTGCTGGTATTCGCTATCCTGGTATTGGCTGCCGCCCCCCTGGTGGGCATGAAGCTGATCCCTCTTGATGCAGCCTTCAATCCTTCTTCAGCAGGCAGGGAGGGGGAGATCTTCTGGAGGATCCGGGTCCCCAGGGTCAGCGTGTCGTTCATTGCAGGCTCTGCCCTTGCCCTCGCTGGCATGGTTTTTCAGGCAGTGTTTCGAAACTCCCTTGCCACTCCCTACACGCTTGGCGTTTCCTCCGGGGCCGCCCTGGGGGCCGCTCTTTACATACGCTTCGGACTTCCCCTTGTCGTCCTGGGTATTCCGGGTACGAGCATGTCGGCCTTTGCCGGGGCCATGATCTCGATCCTGATGGTCTACGGGATAACCAGGGCCAGGAGGGGGTTTTCAACGGCTACCATGCTCCTTGCCGGTGTGGCTGTGAGTTTTTTCTTTTCCAGCGTCAATCTCTTTACCCAGTACATCAGTGATTTCACGCAGACGTTCCGGATAATAAGGTGGCTGATGGGGGGCATACAGGTAGTCGGCTTCGTGTCCCTGTGGAGGATGCTGCCCTTCATAGCGGTCGGCATGCTCTGCGTGTTTTACATGACGAACGAACTGAACCTTTTCATGACGGGAGAAGAGATCGCTGCGGCCAGGGGTGTCGACGTCATCAAGGTGAGGCGGGTGCTGTTTTTTGCTGCGTCATTCATGGTCGGGGGCGTGGTGGCCGTATGCGGGCCCATAGGTTTTGTCGGATTGATGGCACCCCACATCTGCAGGATTTTCGTAGGTCCGGATCACCGCAATCTCATCCCCGCGACGATCCTGTTTGGCGGGACATTCCTTACTCTGTGCGACACCCTCGCAAGAACCATGATCGCCCCGGCGGAGATCCCAGTGGGCATAATAACCGCCCTCCTGGGCGGGCCGTTCTTCATCTGGCTGCTGCTGGGGCGGTCAAAGTCGGATATCGGAGTATGGGAGTAAGGGGGTGCGCGGGTCAACTGTTCATGGAGTTCAGAGTGTTGGAAATTCGAGATTATGGA
>CAYVSA010000054.1:9993-13572 GCA_964454175.1 uncultured Pseudomonadota bacterium | reverse complement strand
GTTGTCCTCATCCCGAAGCTGGCTCTCAAGGAGGACAGTCCCGTCATCTTCCAGCACCCTGGCGTCAACGGGCCCGTCGATCCTCTGCCAGCGAAGCTTCCCAGGCATTTCGCGGCCTCCTAAAACCAAACTGGCAAGTTAATGGTTTTATGGAGAATATTATATAAGGACAACCCGGGCAACTGTGTGTGATATATATTTAGTGAACCCTTTGACTGAACGGAAAAAAGAGCAGGGGCATGTACCCTTTAGAGTTGGATCCTGACCATGGAAGATCTTCTGTACAGACTCGATGAAAAGCCGCCGGCAGTAAAGGCTTTCCTCTATTCACTTCAGTGGCTGCTCATAGTTATCCCGCTCATCACCGTTACATCGAACCTCATGGCCCATTTCCTGGGGATGACCCCGGTCCAGTCGGCAGTCCTATTCCAGCGGTTCTGCCTGGTCGTGGGGGTAGTCACCACTGTGCAGGTGCTCGCCGGTCACAGATATCCGCTGCTGGACGGCCCCTCGGCGGCGCTTCTCCTTTCCGTTGCGGTGCTGGCAGGGGAGGGTGCAGAAGTGATCTCCGGAGGCATGATAGCAGGCGGTATTCTTCTGGCGATCCTCGGTGGTCTCGGTCTCGTGAGGAAGATACAGCCCCTCTTTACCGACAGGGTGATCGGTGTGGTCCTCCTGCTCATATCCACAACGCTCCTGCCGTTTCTCTACCCCATGGTTACGGGCATCACTTCACAGCGGCCGGGAGGAGAGCCCATTGTGCTTCTGTTCTCCACTGTCCTGATGCTGTTTATAGTGATCCTTTCCCACTGGACGAAAGGGTTTACCAGGAACCTCTCAATTTTCATCGGCATCGCGGCTGGGTCTGCTGTGTTGGCCCTCATGGGCAGGGTGGATCTCTCCTCGGCCATGGAACTCGCATGGGTCAAGGCGCCGGAGCCCTTTTTCGGTCCCATGCCCAGGTTC
Source organism: uncultured Pseudomonadota bacterium (assembly GCA_964454175.1). GTDB lineage: Bacteria > BMS3Abin14 > BMS3Abin14 > BMS3Abin14 > BMS3Abin14 > CAYVSA01. The sequence continues at coordinate 12,606 of CAYVSA010000054.1, read as the reverse complement.
ACTGTTTCTGCTACCCTGTCTTTTTTCCTGGCATACATCGCCGTGCTAATAAACGGCCTTGGGAGCTACTTCTCCGTGGCCGAAGTTGTGGGCTCGGAGGATATTGAAAAACGCATCGAGAGGGGCATCGCACTGACGGGTGGTGGAGGGTTGTTCGCCTCCCTGTTCGGGGTGGTGGGTACAGTGAGCTACTCCCTCAGCCCGGGCGTCATCCTCGTAACCAGGGTAGGCAGCAGGTGGCCGGTTATGGGATGCGGGCTCCTTCTGATTGCCCTGGCGTTCTTCCAGAAGGCCGGTGCGCTTCTGGCATCAGTTCCCGATTCGGTAGTAGGCGCCGCCCTCTTCGTGACTCTGGCGGCCCAGATGGGGGTGGGCATCTCTGTGCTTGTGCGGGACGTTACGGCCCTGAGCGTGAGGGATTATATCGTTGTGGGTCTACCTCTCCTTCTGGGGACGGCAGCATCCATGCTCCCGGATTCATTTCTTGAACTCCTTGGCCCGGGGGGCAAGGCACTCCTTGGAAACGGACTCATCGTGGGGATCGTCCTGGTAATGTTGCTGGAGCATGTTGTCCTTAAAGAGTCCGTTAAGGCCTGACCGGATTCCATCCTGACTCCGATCAGTTCCAGGTCTCCTAGAGCATGATCGCTCCGCCGTCCACGGGCAGGTACGAACCCGTTATAAATCGCGAGTAATCAGAAGCGTAAAAGAGCACAGCCCCTGCAACGTCGTTGGGCATGCCGATACGCCTTAAAGGCACGTGGGCCGCGTAGCCGTCCTTTGCCTCCTGCGGAAGGAAGGACGTTGCATCTGTCTCCGTGAGGCCCGGCCCAATGGTGTTTACGGTAATTCCCTGCGGGCTGTACTCGTGGGCAAGCGACCGGGTGAAGGAATCCAGGGCCGACTTGGCCGTTGAGTGGGCTACGAAACCGTCCCCTGGTGAGCGGGAAAGGCCGCTGCTAATGTTGACGATCCGTCCGTATCCCCTCTCCACCATTCCAGGCAGGATCGCCTGGCAGCAGTTAAATGCTGCCCTGATCTCACCGTTGAGTTTGGCTTCCATCTCCTCCCAGGTGAATTCAGCGAAGGGTTTTATGGGAAATCCAATGCTGGCATTATTGACCAGGATATCAACTGGCCCCAGGCTCTTTTCAACCTCCGATACCATTGCCTTCACCTGACCGGGCTCCCTTACATCAGCCTGAAAGGCCGATGCTGCAAAACCCGCCGATTCGATCTTCTTTACAATTTCAGCCGCACTGTCCTCACTCTGAAAGTAGTTTACAGCTACCGAGGCCCCATTGTGGGCCAGCAGAACTGCGGACGCGGCCCCTATTCCCCTGCTTGCTCCCGTGATCAGTGCCACCTTCTCAGCCAGAATCATAGTGTCCTCCTGTTTTTAGAATTCATCTGAAAAATCCATTAGGGATTTATGACAGGGGTCAGGCAATTATTCCACCCGCCCTGACTTTTCTCAATCCAAGGGCCACCACGCTGCCGGTGAAGGTGACGGCTGCTATCAGGATAAAGCTCGCGCTGTAATTACCCGTGATGTCTTTTGCAAGTCCCGCAAGGGGTATTCCCAGAAAAATACCAGCATTGAACACTGCTGTCAGCAGGCCGAATCCCAACCCGGCATTTTCCCTGGATACTACCTCTCCTGCCATTGTGAATATCACCGGCGGAATGACTGAAATTCCAAGCCCGAGAAGAACCGTCCAGGCAACAGCCCGTAAGGGATCAAAGGCGATCAGCAAAATGGCTGAGCCACAGATAATGTTTCCAGTGATGAGAGGGCCGGAACGCCATCCGTAGCGGTCGATCAGGAGTCCGCACACCGGAACGAGGGGTATGGACAGGAGCATGGGGAGGCTGCCCATGAAATTGGCCATTTTCGGGCCGAATCCACACATGGCGAAGTAGTCGATGCCGAAGGTGAAAAAAGACAGGATCCCCACATTAAACAGCATCCAGACAAGAGACACCAGCCAGATGTTGCGGCCCAGCTTCCAGATGCTGGCCCTGTCATGTGAATGTGTGTGTCCGGACTCATCGTGTGAGGCAGCGCTCTGCCCGATGGTAACGGAATACATTATAAGCGCCACCAGACCGAGAGCCCCTGTAGAGGCAAAAACGGGGGTGATCCCCCAGGTTTTTCCCGTATACCCCAGGATGTTAAAAGCAACGATAGTACCGAGGGGGACTGCTGTGCTGAATATACCCATAGCCCGGCCCAGTTCCCTGCCCGGAAAATTGTGGGCTATGACCTGGGGTGCCACTACCACGATGACGGAACCACCGATCCCGGCCAGAATCCTTCCCAGGTACAGGAAGGGGATCGTGAGCGGTGTCATAAGCAGGGAACCTGCACAGAGGAAAGCCAGCGAGATAATGCCTGTGACCCTGGGCCCGAACCTGTCAGAAAGGCGCCCGCCAGGGATCGCGAGAAAAATTCCAGGGAGAGTAAACAGGCCCATGAGGGCGCCTGCCTGTGCGTGGGTCATGCCCAGGTCGTTCACGAGCATTCCGAGTACAGGCGGGATCATCTGCATCGTGACCCCGAAGGTGAACACACAAAAGTGTACCACCGCCAGCATCAGCCAGCGCGATCTG
>CAYVSA010000054.1:0-9893 GCA_964454175.1 uncultured Pseudomonadota bacterium | reverse complement strand
TCTGTAGAAATAGAGGGGATGGCTACGGTCATGTCCGCCCCGGGAGTCAACCTCAGAGAGGCCCTCAGGTCTGGAGGGGTCTTTCTGGACGGGACCTGCGGCGACAGGGGAGACTGCGGCAGGTGTGTGGTGACCGTCCTCTCAGGTGACACTGGACAGCCTGACAAGATCGAAATGGGGATCCTCGGAAGGGAGCCTTCTGGGCAGGGAAGAAGACTGGCGTGCCGTATCACCCTCTCATCAGACCTGAAGATAGCCATCCAGCCGGACAGGCTCCTGGAATTGGACAGGACCGGAAGGTGGAAGGAGGCCTGGAACTCCCCCTTGTGGGAAACTGGGAAGTTTGTGCCCGGCAAGAAGGGCTGGGGGCTGGCCGTGGACCTGGGAACCACATCTGTTGCCTCGGCACTGTTCGATCTGGAGACGGGAAAGCCCCTGGACATCATCTCAACAGGCAGCCCCCTTATCCCCTGGGGTGAGGATATAATAACCAGACTTCAGGCTTACACCTCCAGTACCATGACTGCATTGAAAATGAGAAAAACACTCTGGAGGAGTTTGTCCATATCAGCCGGGAGGCTCTCATCCCGAAACGGCCTGTCCCCCGGAAAGATCAAACAGGCTGTTTTCGTGGGCAACCCTGCCAGTCACCATGTTGCCCTCGGGCTTGATGCTGTTCCCCTACTGGAGCCGCCATTCGGGCCAGCGGAAACAGAGACAGTGTTGACATCCCCGAGGGATATCGGGCTGGAAACAACGGATCAGCTTCCGCATGCCCTGATATTTCCCCCACCCCTGGGGGGCTTCGTGGGCTCCGATATCCTGGTATCCCTTCCCGCAGTTCTGGAACACGCTGGCAGTCAGGGGGCCCTGATAGATATCGGCACAAACTGCGAAATTATAGCCTGGAAAGGTAACAGGGTGGTGGCTGCTTCCGTTGCCGCAGGTCCTGCTTTCGAGGGTGGGGAGATCAGGAACGGGATGAAGGCCGAAGAGGGCGCCATCTTCAATGTGAGTGTAGATGAGGAAAGAATACAGTCTCAGGTTATCGGTGGCGGCAGACCTTCCGGAATCTGCGGGACGGGCATTGTGGACACAGTTTCAGAGATGGTCCGCCTTGGACTTGTCGATGCATCCGGGCTTATTCAGGCGGACAGCCATCCACTGCTGACCTCCGGGGGATTACTCCTGGACGCACCAGGGGATGTGGTTTTCTCTCCTGCAGACGTTGAAGCGGTGCAGAAGGCAAAGTCGGCTGTGTTTGCTGCCCTGACTGTCCTGGCCGGGAAGGTTGGGGTCACTCCGAATGACCTGACAGGGATCTATATCTCCGGAGCTTTCGGGTCGAGACTGGACGTTAATAGTGCCATGGGGATCGGCTTGCTTCCCCGTGTCCCGCCAGAGCGGTTTGTCCTGTCGGGCAATACAGCACTGATCGGAGCCTCCTACTGTCTTCTCTCCGAAGACTATTTTGAAGCCGTCAAATCCCTGGCCAGCCATATCGAGATCGTTTCCGTAGCAGACGAAGCCGAGTTCGGGGATCTCTTCCTTGAAAATCTGTTTTTCGGGTAAAGTAAGGTCAAACTCATCGTCGCCGTTATCGGCTCTACCTTTTCACGGATTGCCGGTCCTGGCATAGGGTCCAAGGCGCAGCCCTTGAGGCAGGAGATGCAATGCTGGTAGAATACCCCCCGTGATGAATGGCACAAATAAAGAGGCCAAAAAAAGATGTGAGTGGGCCGTGGGCGATCTGATGTCCGCATATCACGATAACGAGTGGGGTGTTCCGGTGCGCGACGACAGGCTGCTTTTTGAGTTCCTCATCCTGGAGGGGTTCCAGGCCGGGCTTTCCTGGGAGACCGTGCTGAAAAAAAGGGAGAACTTCCGTGAGGCCTTTGATGGGTTCGAACCTGAAATAATCTCCAGGTACACTGACAGAAAAGTTGAGTCCCTCATGCAGGACTCCGGCATCATTCGCAACAGGCTGAAGATCGAATCCACGATATCAAACGCCAGAGCTTTCCTTCAGGTCCGGTCGGAATTCGGAAGTTTTGACAAATATATCTGGGGTTTGGTGGGCGGCGGTCCCACAGTCAATACCTTCAAGGCCATGGAAGATATCCCGGCCAATACACATGAGTCGGACGCTATGAGCAGGGACCTGAAAAAGCGGGGGTTCAGGTTCGTTGGATCGACTATCTGCTATGCATTCATGCAGGCAACAGGTCTTGTGAACGACCACACGGTTGATTGTTTCCGATACAATAAATTAGCAGGATAAAGAATAATATTGAATAAGCTCACCAACAAAAGTGAATATCGGACACCAAAGCTTAAACCCTCCTGGTTTGCCAGGAACTTTCCTGACCTTGCACTGTACATCAAGTTTGTTGGAATAACCCTCAGATCGTCCAGGATGGCCAGGCACGGCCTGTATGATAGCGCAGCCTGGTCCGACAGCAGCCACGATGTCCTCCGGGCCCTGGAGTCGGTGGGTGTGGATGTGACCGTAGAGGGGCTCGACGTCCTGAGGGCACTGGAAACCCCCTGCGTGTTCATAGCCAACCACATGAGCACCCTGGAGACCCTGGTCCTGCCGTGTATAATACAGCCCTTCCTGGAGGTGACGTTCGTTGTCAAGGAAGATCTGCTGGAGTACCCGGTATTCAAGCACGTAATGAGGAGCCGGGATCCGGTGGTGGTGGGCAGGGTCAACCCCAGAGAGGACCTTAGGGCCGTCCTGGAAGGTGGAGAAAAACGACTCGGGATTGGCTCGTCCATGATCATTTTCCCGCAGACCACCAGGAGCAGGACCATGGACCAGGAGCAGTTCAATACGATCGGTGTGAAGCTGGCGAGGCGCGCTGGTGTTCCCATAGTGCCCATTGCGCTGAAAACGGACGCCTGGGGCATCGGAAAGATCGTAAAGGAGTTCGGCAGGATCGATCCTTCAATAAGGGTCCGGTTTGCTTTCAGCAAGCCAATGTCTGTTGCCGGAAGCGGAAGGGAAGAACACGAGTTCATCGTTCAATTCATAATACGGAAACTGAAGGAGTGGGAGAATGATGGTAAGGCTGGTTGATATCCCCGAAAAGAAAAGGAGGCAGCTGGAAAAGCTCGACTGCCCGGTGTTTGAAAGGACGCCCTGGGTCAGACCCCCCGAACTGAAGGAGGCGAGGGTCTGCATAATTTCTACTGCAGGTATCCACCTTGCTGACGATGGTGAGTTTGCCCTGCACTCGGCTGACTTCAGGGTGATCCCTGGAGACGTAACAGGAGCAGACATAACCATGTCCCACGTCTCGCCCAGTTTCGACAGGACAGGATTTTCCCTGGACGTGAATGTTGTGTTCCCGGTTGACCGACTGCGGGAATTGGAGGCGAAAGGCATAATTGGGAGCACGGCGAAGAATCACTATTCGTTTATGGGGGCGACCGACCCCCGTGATATGGAGCCGGAGGCCAGAAATCTCGCCTCCATCCTGAAGGGCGATTTAGTGAATGTGGTACTCCTGGTACCGGTCTGACCAAACTGCACGCGCGCCGTGGGCGGGCTTGCACATTACCTGGAAGAGGAGGGCATAGCTACCACTCAGATAAGCCTCATTCGTGAACACACCGAAAGGGTCAGGCCTCCCCGGGCGCTGTGGGTGCCCTTCGAGCTGGGACGGCCACTGGGGCTTCCCGACGACAGCGAATTGCAGACAAGGGTACTGATGGCCGCCCTACGGCTCCTTGAGGCCGGTGATGGACCTGTCCTGGAGGATTTCTGAATAATAAGGCCCACCCCCCTGATCCCCTTCATCCCTGCCAAACCCTTCAGGATGAATATTTCGGTGATGATTTCGTATATTTTGCTCTGACACCATCGTATGTTTTGCTCTGACACCATAATCATTTATATTGAAAGAACGCCCTTGACTTTTGTAGACGACCGGTCTAATAGGAAGGTCAGGCGCAATTTAGGGAGTAATTATGGGTGCTGAGGCCAGAGAACAAACGAAGGAACGGATCCTCCAGGAGGGTGCACTGATCATCCACCGGAAGGGTTTCAACAACACCGGGATCCAGGAAATACTCGATGCGGCGGATGTTCCGAAGGGGTCCTTCTACTTCTACTTCAAGAACAAGGAGGACTTCGGCCTACAGATCGTAGATTATTTCACCGATCAGTTCTCGCGCATGGCCGGCCGGATCCTCAACAATACTTCGACAGAACCGCTCCAGAGGATCGATGACCTCCTCGTCTGGTTTATGGATTTTTTCAAGGCCAACGAATTTACCTGCGGTTGCCCTGTGGGAAACCTCTCCCAGGAGATGGGGGACCTGAGCGACAAGTTCAGGGACAGGCTTGAAAAAGCCATTGATTCAATGGCAGACGGCTATACCCGCGTCCTGGAGGAGGCACAGGAAAGAGGAGACCTGCCGGGAAACATGGACGTTCGGGAGGCGGCCTACTTTATAATAGCCGGATGGCACGGTGCCCTCGTGAGAATGAAAGTGGTAAAGGGGCTCGGTCCCCTTGAGAACCACAGGAAGTTCATTTTCGATTACGTTCTGGTCTCTGACTCCCGTGATCCTGAGTGCCAGAAACCAGAAACCAGAAACTAGAAACCAGCCTATCTCATATTCCTGATCCTGACTTCGATACCCTTGTCCCCGGCGAGCAGATCTTCGATCATCGAAGTATCCGTGTCTCCGAAGTGATATGGATATAATACCGTTGGCCTGAACGCCGCGGCAGCATCGGCGACCATCTCAGGGGTCATAGTGTATGGCAGGTTCATGGGCAGAAATGCGATGTCGATCCCCTTCAAGCCCTTCATCTCCAGTGTGTTCTCCGTGTCCCCGGCAATGTAAACTTTTTTGTCGCCGAAGGTAATTACGTAGCCGTTGCCAATCCCTCTTGGGTGGTACGGTACACCTTCACTGCGCATGTGAACGAGGTTGTAGGCAGGTACGGCCCGGATTTCGATACCCATTATCTTTTTCGTCTCGCCGTTGGCCATAACAAGCCCGCGCCCCAGTTTGGCGGCTGCAGCTGCGTTGAGGACGATCTCGGTGGAACCTGAGCTCGCCCTGCCGATAGCCTCTTTATCAAGGTGGTCGAAGTGGTCGTGTGTGATAAGGACGAGGTCGGCCTTTGGAAATGCCGAGTAATCGGCCAGTTTTCCGAAGGGGTCGACCTGGATAGTTTTGCCCCCGAACTCGAACATGAGTGAACCGTGGCCGATGAAAGTCACGGTTAGGTTGCCTTCAGATGTCTTTATCGTGTCCTTCTGAAAGTCACTCAGTGCCGGTGTTGAAACTACCATGGTCACCAGAAGAAATAGAGCTGTTATGGCCGCTACTTTCATACTGCACCCTCCTGTCTAATCGCCCCGCCACACACCAACCAACCGGGTGACGCATCACGTAAGAGCTGCAGCAGGTTTAAAGTCGACAGGGATCCTGGTCGATCACCTGGACACGCTAATGCGTGCGGCCCTAAGTCCCAGGACCCATGTCCCATGAACAATTGCCAATAATCCAATATCCAAATCGATGGTTGACCTTGGACCTTGGACCAGGGACCTTGGACACCGGCATAAGACCGGCAGGCGAGGGATCGAACCAGTATCTCTCGCATATATCCTCTCCAGATCAACGCCATCCGTGCCAGACATAACTTACTGTCAGTTCGGTCGTGTCGGTAGCGTAATCTGCAGCGTCGAAGTTCCAGTTGCCATCAAAGGAGTGTGTCCTGATAGCTGTCTGGATAACACCCGAATATGTCACCCTGAAATCGGCTCCGAAGGAAAAGGAAAGGCCGTTGCCGTCCACTTCGTCGAAAAAGTTGTCCCATGACAGGTTGTGGTTCGTTAAGCTGAAAAGGACCCACGGGGTCCAGCCATTGTTGTAAAGGGAGAGGAAGTCGATCTTGGGACCGATGCTGAATATGGAGTAGGTGATGTCTGCTCCACCTGTGTCGTTGACAGCAAGGCTGGATATGGCGATATCAAGGGAGACGTTATCGTTGAACCTGTAGCCGCCGTTGAGTATGAGGCCGAATCCATCCTGGTTGGTCAGGAACGGCTGTGAGCTTTCAACATTGGTGAAATCAAGACCTCCACCGAAGTACCATGTTCCTTCAGCTGCGGCTGGTCCCGCGAGGAGCAATGAAGCGAGGATAAACGCCCCTGTCAGTAACCTGGGTCTCATGATGGACCTCCTGTGTAAGAGTTAAGGTGCCTGCCGCATCTTGACATCCTGCAGTGCCTCTTCCAAGGATACCATTTCAGAGATGTCTGACTCAAGCCCGGCCAGTTCCCCCACGACCGTGTCGGCGTGGCTTTTTCTTTGCTCCATGGCAGCTTCGACGGCTCCATGGGTGGCAGCTATTGTTTCAGTCAGCCCTCCATCCAGGTCTGAAATAAACTTTCTGAAGGCGTGGTCCAGGTTCTGGAGCGTAGCCCACCTGAGGTTTTCGACGTTGTGGATAACGAGGTCCTCCACCTGGGCCATCAGGCGTTTCGTGACAGCCGATCTCTTGAGCGCCCCAAACAGAATCCAGTCGAATAATCCGGCGCTGAGGGGATTCATAGATGATGTCCACTTGTGCGTGACCCAGTAAGGCTGCCTCGTAGGCTCAAAGGTCCCCTCACTCTCAGGTGCCCTGTAGGGTATGTCAAACAGTTCGGCCGCTGCTTTCCTTATAGCCTCTATGAGGTCGTCGGCCCTGGCCTGGTGGGGTTTTAAAGTTTTGGTAACATGATCGTTGAACTGGAGGGACACTTTCCCCAGCTCGTGCTCGAAATATTCAGGGATGCTCTCTGCCAGAACCGCTCTGGCGGTTTTTTCCATGGATTCACCGCTCATGGCTGTCGCTGTGGACTCGAGAACGATGCCCTCAAAATATGCGAAAGCATTTTTTCTCAGGTCTTCTGAAAGCTCTTCCAGGTATTTTACGGTGCGCTTCCTGTCCCCTGACAGGAGGTCTCCCGCCGAGGTCCTCTGCCTCTCGGCCTCTCCGATCTTTTCCTCAAGCTGCCCAAGGCGTTCTTCCAGGCTCTCCAGAGGAATCTTAAGGGATTGTGCCTTGAGGCCCAGTTGCATGAGGACGCCGGAAACGACATCCACGGCCTTTCCCACCATAGCCTCTGAAAGGGCTTTTGCTTTCTCGTTGACCAGGAAGTCGATCAGGTGAGCTTTCACCTTCCCGAGGCCGCTCTCTTCAAGACCCCTGTCATTCCCGCTGATGCACGCATCCAATGCATTTAATGCTGACAGTGGAAATACGGCCACATCTTCATCCAGGCCTGCCTGCCCTGCGAGTACTTCTCTGAAGAATGAGATAGCTACCTCACGATCCTTCTCCCTCAGGTAGTCGATCTTATTGAAGATAAAGAAGAGGCGCGAAACCTTTGTGACTACCTCTTTTAAAAATTTCACCTCCACTTCAGTGACAGGTGGGTCCGCCGAAACAAGAAAGAGGGCGGCGTCGCACTGGGGCAGGAAGTTCAGTGTGGTCATAGTGTTGTGACGGAATGTCGACCCTATTCCCGGAGTGTCGATAAGGACCAGGCCGGATGCCAGGAGTTCTGATGCGTGAAAGACCTCCGCCTGCAGAACGCCCTTTTTGTTTTCCGGGTTCTCCTTTTCGGTTACGAAGAGGTTCAGGTAGGCAGACAGGTTCTCACCCGGTTCCGGGACAAACTCTTCCGGGTCCCTGTCGTTTTCGTAGATAATGCGGACCATGGGCTCTGTCCCCCAGCGGATGAAGGTGGGTATCGCCGTCAGGGGAACTACCGAGGCTGGAAGGATCTCCTCACCCATCAGGGCGTTGAGAAAGGTGCTCTTGCCCCTCTTGAACTGGCCCAGGACGGCAAGATGGAACTGCTCCTTTTCCAGGCGTTGGGCGAGGCTTCGGAGGCGGGCGGCGTTGCCCTCTATCTCTTTTCCCATACCTGCCACCAGGGAGGTGGCATGGTTCAGTATTGCTTCAAGGGAATTATCTGCTCTCTGCCTGTCAGAAATACTGTTGCTCTCCGGCTTGTGAGCCTGTTCGTCCGGCATGGAAGTCTCCCCGGGGGTTCGATGAACCTGCAGGAGTAAATGTACTGCAAAAAACTCCTGCCGTTTTTCCAACAGCAGGAGTCATCAGCCCGAAGGGGCGGTTAAACGGCGAACTCCATCGCCTCAAGAAGGCACTTATGCCCTGTTTGCAATAGCGATGATATTATTTGATAATTTCGGCCGGGTCAATGGCCGGTGCTGCAGGAGATTTTAGAGCCTCAGTCGTAGAGGATCTCCCACTTTTTGATAAATGGATCGGAAAGGGGCGTAAAGTTGATGGTCTCAGTACGTCCCGTACCGGGTGCCTGCCCCTCCCGCTGAAGCCAGATCCTGAACATGATCGAGGGGATGGGCTGTGAATCGGGGTCGTTGTTGCCTACCCAGGTTTCCTTCTCCTCGATTATCTTCCAGGTGGCCCCGTGTTTCCTGTCCATGATCCTCTCTCCCACCCTGGGAAGCTCCAGTCTGGAACGAAGCTCCTTGAAGCTGTAGGATGATTTTCTGCTGGGCGTCAGCACCCTTTCTCCCATGATCTTGATCCCGATCGCGCCCAGGGGAGCGGTGAGCAGGATGGACAGGACGGCGACAGCCAGGATGGTCTCTCCCGAGGCGACACCGGCAGCCAGTGGAACCGCGCCTATTGCGGCCTGGACTGTTGCCTTGGGTATGTAGGCCACGACAGAGAAAAGCTTCTCACGCCTGTCCATGCCGGACCCGGTGAGGGCAAGGTAGGTGCCTATACTCCTGGCTGCAAGGCCCCCTGCGATAACCACTGTTCCGGCGATCCCTGCCTTCACGGCCACGTGGATGTTAACCTGTGCGCCCACAAGGACGAACAGGAGAAGTTCGGCGAATACCCACAGTTTTTTCAGCTCGCCCGATATCAAATGGGCTATGGGTTCATGTTTTTCGAGGATGATGTAGCCTATGGCCATGACGCCCAGCAGGGCGGCAATAGGGACGATACCGTGGAGAGCGTCCTCCAGCCATGTCAGACAGATGGCGGCCCCCATGACGATTATCGTCCTGCGGGGAGGTTTGAGGTCGTATTTTTTAAATAATATGTAAAGCAGGTAGCCTGCTGCCAGCCCGACTGCTATTCCTAGGACAATGGAAACGGGAATTGACCCCAGTTGTTGAAGGATATTGATGTGCGCTCCGCCGTACATACCCAGCAGAACGGTGAAGATGACTATCACAAAAACGTCATCGATGGAGGAGGCGGCAAGGATAAGTGTCGGAATGCCCTTTTCAGCACCCATACCGCGTTCCATGAAGTCGATCATCAGGGGGACGACTACTGCGGGTGATACGGCCCCCAGGATGGTGCCAAGGATGGCTGCCTCCAGTACAGTCATGCCAAGGAAATGCGGCGCCAGGAAGGTTACGGCGATAATCTCGAAGATCGCCGGAACGGTGCTCATGGAGAGGGCGGATAGGCCCACTCGGCGAAGGGTATCGCGCCGAAGTTCGAAGCCGGCCCTGAGGAGGATCACGATCAGGGCGATCTTGCGGAAATCCGCCGAGACGGTCATCATGTCCGGGGCCATGAGGCCCAGAACGTAGGGCCCAACGAGTATACCAACCACCAGCATTCCAACCAGGCCGGGCATCTTAAGCCGCCTGAAAGCCGCGTCGGCAAGCAGGCCTGCTATAATAATCAGGGCCAGACTAATAGCCATTATTCCTAGAGACCTCTCTGGAGCACAAAAAAACTCCTGCCTTTAAAGGACAGGAGTCATTGGCAAGTATGCGGTTATGGTGAACTCCTCCACCGTTGAAATCGAGGGGATTAATAGCACAAAGACCGAATGCGGTCAATTCTTTGATCTCTGATT
>CAYVSA010000053.1:0-13736 GCA_964454175.1 uncultured Pseudomonadota bacterium | reverse complement strand
GGTGATAGCTTGGGTTTTTCAGCTGTCTTTTTTGCCGGCATACTACTCATTGTTTGTACCTTTCGTGTCTGTGGGTCGCTTTGCTCCAGTCTCAGGACCCAGGGCCCATGTTTACAGGTCCAAGATCAGCCAACCTTCGGTTGGAGTTTCTGGTTTCTTGTTTCTAGTAATGCTAATACCTCGACACTTCGATACCTCGATACCCCGATACCTATCAGCACCTACATTCCCGCTCCACGGATCCCCAGGGCCTCAAGTTCCCAGTCCTCCAGGCCGATGCCTCGAAGTTGAAGCCTGTTGCCCCGCACTGATTCAATGGAGTTGATTCCGCCGCACCCGAGAAGTTCCTTGAGCTCAAGGCTCCACGCCCTCAGGAGGTTTACAAGCGCCTGGGTACCGATCTCCGGGTTTACCCTTTTGGTCAGGTACGGGTCCTGGGTGGTTATCCCCCACGCGCACTTTCCCGTGTAGCACTTCTGACAGACAGTGCATCCAAGGGCCATGAGGGCCGGCGTGCCCACATATACAGCGTCGGCTCCAAGGGCTATTGCCTTGAAAATATCAGACGAATTCCTGATCCCCCCAGAAACCACCAGGCTCGCCAGGTTGCGAACTCCTTCTTCCCTCAATCTCGTGTCAATTGCTGCCAGGGCCAGTTCTATGGGTATGCCCACATTGTCCCGCAGTATTTTCGGCGCGGCCCCGGTACCGCCCCTCAGGCCGTCGACAACAATTATGTCGGCACCTGCCCTCACCATTCCGGATGCTATGGCAGGAGCGTTGTGAACGGCGCTTATCTTAACCGATATGGGTTTCTGGTAATCAGTCGCCTCCTTCAGTGCGTGAATCAACATCTGAAGATCCTCGATAGAGTAAATATCGTGGTGGGGGGCAGGACTGATAGCATCCGACCCTTCCGGGATCATCCTGGTAAGGGAGATATGCTCGGAGACCTTCTCGCCGGGCAGGTGCCCTCCGATGCCGGGTTTTGCTCCCTGCCCGATCTTTATCTCTACTACCGCCGCATCGTTGAAGTATTCGAGGTCGATGCCGAACCGACCCGAAGCACACTGGACAATAGTAGTGGAACCATATTTCCTCAGTTCCTGCGGCCATCCTCCCTCACCCGTATTAAAGAGGGTTCCTATCTGGTGCGCTGCCTGGGCCAGTGACTTAAAAGAGTTATAGGATATGGCCCCGTAGGACATGGCACCGAACATGATCGGTGTCGAGAGCTCAACGTTGGGATAGTCGTGGAAACTGAGCTTCCCGTCCTTGATCTCAAGAGAATCCGGTTTCCTGCCAAGGTGGGTCCTCAGCTCCATTGGCTCCCTGAGGGGATCAATTGAGGGATTTGTCACCTGGGAAGCATTTATCAGGATGTGATCCCAGTAGATCCTGTGGGGTTTGTCGCTGCCCATACCGGTGAGCAGAACGCCCCCGGTCTCAGACTGTTTTTTGAGATCGGAAATGGCCTCTCTTGTCCAGTTGGCATTGGGCTTGTACGTGTAGGCGTTCTCCTTTATCAGGAGTGCGTTTGTGGGACAGAGGACAGCACACCTCTGGCAGGCGACACAGTTCTCCTCTTTGTGGATCATGACGTTGTTATCCGCGTCGTATCCGTAAACGTCGAAGGAGCACTGGCGCTCGCACACACGGCACTGTATGCAGCGCTCCTCATTCCTCTCGACTGTAAACTCCGGCAGCTGTGCTGTAAGCATTTATTAAACCTCCATCCCCTCAGCCACCAGAAGCTCTCTTCCTCCAGCAACCACCTCATCATCAGCCAGGTCCTTTATCCTCGCTATCACCGGGTGGCCGCCAACGGGGATCCAGACCTTGTCCAGTTCCTTTGACACCAGCCTGATAGCGGATTCTTCGCTGGAAGCGTAGACCATATCACCCTTGATACCGGCCACCATGGGCCTGAGCCTTATCCGGTCCGTGTGGGCCACCATCTCTCCGTGGTGCGCGATTATCACCGCAAAGGGCCCGTTGAGGAGCAGAGGGCCGTAGGTACTGCGCAGTATATTGAAGTATTGCCTGTCATCAGCACTCATCCTGTCGATCTGCTCCCACACCGGAGGAGAGAAAATGTCCATCACAGTCTCAACGGGAAGGCCGTGCTTCCTGGCAAGCAGGTCGATGGCGTAGGCCACGACTTCGGTGTCGGTGTGCATGGTGCAGATGTAGCCGTACATCTCCAGAAAGCGCCTGTTGGCCCCGTAGGAGGAGATCTCTCCGTTGTGAACCACAGTCCAGTCCAGCAGCGAGAACGGATGGGCGCCCCCCCACCATCCCTGGGTGTTGGTGGGGAACCTTCCGTGGCCTGTCCAGATGTAACCGTCGTAGTGCTCCAGGCCGAAAAACTCCGCGATCTGCTCGGGAAAGCCTACTCCCTTGAATACGCCCATGTTCTTTCCGGAGGAGAAGACGTAGGCACCGTCTATTCTTGTGTTGATCTTCATTACCCTTCTGATAACAACGTCGTCCTCGCTTATTACCTCGTGTAATTCTTCCATGTTGGGTTGGACAAAGTACCTGTAAACATCGGGCGGTGCCTTTATTTCGTCCATTGGAAAGGTGGGGATCACTTCCGAGTGCTGGATATGGAAGAACCGCTTCAGGTAAGCCTCTGTCGTCTCCCGGCTGGCCCTCGTGTCGAACATGATCTGCAGGCAGTAGTCGTCCGGGTAGTCCGGGTAGCATCCGTAGATACCGAAGCCTCCCCCCAGTCCGTTGCCTCGCTCGTGCATGTTGGATATCGCGGTGATCATCTCCTTGCCCGAGAAAACCTTGCCGGATGTGTTCATCATGCCGAAGATAGAGCACTGGCTGATCACCTTGTCGTCGTTGTAGGGGTTGTTTACCCTTGATAAGTCCTTCATCGTTTTTCCCTGTAGTTGATTAAGTTATTATTTCCAATGTTCCAATTTCTTATGTTCCAATCTCTAATGTTCTATTACTCGATCTCACGGATGGGCTGTTTGAGCTTTTCCTTCAGCTCCCGGGGCATGTGGACCGCACCGAAATCACTCTCCAGCAGGTACTGTCTGAAACTGGTGGTCTTTGACTTGCTCCTCATGAGTTCGAGGTACAGGCCGGCTCGTTTGACATTTCCAGCCATTATCATTCCCTTGATCACATCCTGATGGAGAATGAGCTTCGCGTAGAAACCATTCTCCTCCCTGATCAGTTCATGGTAGTCCTTCCTGTCGGGCTTTTCCATGAAGCCAGCCGAAACCATGGGCAGCCCGAAAAAATCCACTGAGTTCATATTGGTTGCCCACCTGTGTTCACTGGGGATACCCGCCATGTTCAGACCAGCGATGCGTCCACCAACGTAGGCGTTAGGCCAGAGAGGTAACAGCCTGTTTACACCTGTGACAAAATCATGGGCGTGGGAGGCGTCGCCGCAGGCAAAGACGTTTTCGACATTTGTGGCCATGTTGTTACCAACTTCGAAACCACCGCCTGCCTTCGCCGGGGCAATCTTGATGCTGGTACCATCAGCCAATTCTGTCCTGGGCCTGACACCGATAGCAATTACGAGCAGATCGCACGGAACGGTGGAGCCGTTGGAGAGGGCTACCTCCTTGACCCTGCCCCTGCCATCACCCCTTATCTCGGCTATGGTGGTTTCCAGGATCACTTCAACACCCTTGTTCCGGAAGGCGTCGGCTGCCATTTTAGATGAAACAGCATCAGTCACCGGAGCCAGGACGCGGCCGGCAAGCTCTACCACAGTGAGTTTGTCCACCACGTGGGCAAGGGCTTCAGCCGTTTTGAGGCCGATGAGCCCACCGCCCAGGACAACGGCGCTCTTTATCCTTCCCAGGCGCTTCTTGACTTCCAGGCTCTGGTCAAGGGTTATCATTGTTGTGACACCGTCCAGATCCACCCCTTCCATGGGGGGAATAAAAGGAGAACCGCCTGTAGCAAGAAGCAGTTTGTCGAACCTGATCGTCCTGGTACCGCTTTCACCCTTCAGCCGGACAGACCCTTTTTCAAGGTCAAGGCTATGAGCCTTCATCCCCAGGTATGGGTCGGCCCCGTGTTTCCTGTAAAAATTTCTGGGTCTGAAATCCATTCCCTTCCTGTCTACATCACCCTCCAGGAGGTGGGTGATCAGAGGGCGGGAGTAAGTGTGGTATTTCTCGTCGGAGACAACGGCAATTGAACCCTCTCCTCCGCCTCTGCGGATCCCCTCTATGCAGCCTACACCGCCTGCGGAATTCCCAATTATCAGGTGATCGTATTTTTTGGGTGATGCCATTTTTTAGCTTCCTGTTCTCATATTATTCAGAGTTCTATCCCCTGCTTCCACTTACCTGTATCCCGGGATCCGGGTCACGGGACACCACTAATCCTCCTCAACCACGTACAGCGCGTCGTTGGGGCACATCTCTACACAGGCCGGCTGCTCACGGTCAGGACAGAAATCGCACCTTGCAGCTATCCGGCGTTCCCTCAGGTCCGGCCAGATGGCGCCTTTGGTGCAGTTCAGAACGCAGGTCCAGCAGCCAATGCATTTTTCCCTGTTGTGAATGATCTCTCCAGTGCTTTCATCCTGGTAGATGGCGCCTGCTATGCAGGAATAGGCGCAGTATGGCTCGTCACACCACCTGCACTGCAGGGCAAAGGAGACCGGGCCTTCCTCTTCGACTATCAATCTGGCCGGAGGAGGAACTTCCTCCTTGAAAGCTTTGATTATATTCTTCGAACTGGAGTGCTCAACCTGACAGTGCACTTCACACAGCCGGCAGCCAATGCACACCTCTTCTTTTGCGTAAATTCTTTTCACTTGTGCCTCCAAGCTGCACAATTTCCGTGCATTTTTTCCAGGAGTAAAAACCCTTTTAAAAGGCAGGTGTCTGTAAATTCAGGAAAACCTGTGGTTTGCGGCTACTGCATTCGGAATGTAGCCTTCTTTCACTATTATAACAGGCAAATAGTGTGCCAGAGTCAATCCCTGGCCTAACTACCAGAAAAATAAACAAATATAAATTTATGGGCGACAACAGACAATAAATGTGTGTTATTATTCTACACTACTGTGTTCTATTTATCTATGCGGAATTTCCCGGGCTGGACGTTTTTAATGTCTTCCTTGTCTTTTCTGCTTTTTCCGACCATTTCTGGTTGACATATAGTCGAGTAATCTTTAAAGATTTCTCATCGATGATAATTTCCCTGCACCAGATAAACGCTACCGTCGGTGACTTTTCAGGCAACGCGAAGAAAATTATTGACGGTGCAATGAGAGCCGAGAGAGCAGGAGTATCTCTGTCCATCTTCCCTGAACTGTGCCTCACCGGCTACCCTCCCCTTGACCTCATAGAGAACAGATCATTTAACGCCCTTGCCGGAAAGGCTCTCCAGAGGCTCCTTGCTGAAACAGCCAAACTCAACACCAGGCTCGTCATCGGGACTATAATTCCAAGTGACATACCCGGAGAGGGCAAGTTTCACCACAACGCCGCCCTGGCTGTCCACCGGGGGAAGGTAGTCGACACCCACAGGAAGATCCTCCTGCCCACCTATGACGTATTCGACGAAAGCAGAAATTTCGAACCGGGGCAGGATCTAACTCGTCTGGGAGTTGATGACAGGGAGTTCGGCCTCTCCATATGTGAGGACGTCTGGAACGACAAAACATTCTGGCGTGACAGACTGTATCACATTGACCCGGTTGAGAGCTTCATGGCACAACAAGCATCGCCCCTGATTAACATCGCTGCCTCACCCTACAGTCAGGGGAAGGGGAACCTGAGGCTGGAGATGCTCTCAAACCTGGCAAGGCGCTATCAGGTACCGGTCCTGTACGTTAACACTGTGGGCGGAAACGACTCCCTTGTCTTTGACGGCCGCAGTCTCGTCATGAATTCCAACGGCGATATCGTATCAATCGCCGGGGGCTTTACCGAGGAGATGTTAACAGTGGATATTTCCTCGATGCCCCCTCCGTTAACGCCTATCCCTGATCTTGACGATGATGAAACACTCTTTAAGGCTCTTGTGACGGGTCTCAGTGACTACGCCTCAAAGTGTAGTTTCCCATCTGCAGTGCTTGGTCTTTCAGGCGGGATCGATTCCTCTCTCACTGCGGTGATTGCAGCCGAGGCCCTCGGCCCGGAAAACGTCCTGGGAGTCCTCATGGAATCGGAATTCACGTCCCGCGAGAGCATTGAAGATGCTCTTTCTCTGGCAACGAACCTTGGGATAGCGACGAAGTCCATTCCCATAACAGCCCTGTACAAAAGCTACCTGTCAGAGCTGGAATCCGGCCTCGAAGGCCTTCCCGGCGACGCTACCGAAGAGAACATGCAGGCCCGGATAAGGGGTAATATCCTGATGGCCCTGTCTAACCGGTTCGGACACCTGGTGCTCTCCACCGGCAACAAATCAGAACTTGCAATGGGATACTGCACCCTGTACGGGGATATGTCCGGAGGCCTGGCAGTCATTTCAGACCTCTACAAAGGCGAAGTTTACAGACTATCCGAATTCGTGAACCAAAAAGGCGGGGTCATCCCGCGTCGAGTCCTTACCAGGGAGCCTTCAGCAGAGCTCAGGCCCGACCAGAAAGATACCGACTCACTTCCGCCCTATGAAATTCTCGACCCCATACTTAAAGGGTATATCGATGATCAGAAAACCCCTGAGGAGCTGGTTGACTCGGGCTTCGAGGAGGATCTTGTCATAAAGGTCCTTGACAGCGTTGAAAGCAGCGAATATAAGCGGCAACAGGCAGCTCCGGGAATAAAGGTGAGCTGGAAGGCATTCGGGCTTGGAAGGCGTTACCCCATTGCAAAAAACAGGATATTCAGGCAGTCGTCGAAGGATTGACACCGAAGGATCCCGGGCATCTCGCCAGAAAGGACACAGCTTATGAAACTCACTCGATTGATATCAGTACCATTTTCTCTAATTGCCATAACTTTATTCCTCGTTGCCGGATGCACCGGGGAGGGCAGCAAGGTCTCGGATCAGGCCAAAGGGGCGTTCGGAACATCGTCAGGTCCTGCGGCTATCGTAAACGGACACGAGATAACTTTTGAGGCACTTAACACCGCAGTCAGGAACGCTGCCCTGGGAATGGGACAGCAGGAAGCGCTGACAGAAGAACTTATCTCCAAAATTGCCCCATCCGTACTTGACCAGATGATCACGGGTGAACTTCTCTTCCAGGCAGGAGAAAAAGAAGGTTTTGCCGTTTCAGACCAGGCTGTCGTGGATGCATTCACGAGTATTTCAACACAGTACAAGGCCGCCGACGAATTCCAGGCCGAAATGACCCGGCGAGGCTTTACAGAAGAAACCCTCAAAAAGGACATCTACCGCCAGCTGACCATCAGAAAGTTCATCGAGGGCACTATAGCCAGCAAGATTGAGGTCACTGAGGCCGCTGCCAGGAAGTTTTTCAAAGAGAATCCTGAAAAATTCAAGACTCCGGAGCAGACAAAAGCCAGCCACATACTGATCAAAACTTCCGCAGATGACAGCGAAGAGGCCAGGGAAACTGCCCGGAAAAAAGCACAGGACATAGCTGATAAAGCCAGGAAGAAGGGGGCCGACTTCGCAGAACTGGCCAGGGCTAACTCGGAGGGGCCGAGCGGGCCCAAGGGCGGTGAACTTGGTTTTTTCGGAAAAGGACAGATGGTAAAGGCCTTTGAGGAAGCGGCATTTTCCATGAAGATAGGCCAGATCAGCGACCCCATCCTGACTGAATTCGGGTATCACATAATCAAGGTCACCGACCGGAAGACAGAATCGTCAATACCGTTCGAACAGGTGTCCCAGAGGATCATGGCCTCCCTGAAAAACGGTGAAATCAACAAACAGATTGGAGACAAGATAAAGGAATTGTCCTCGGCAGCTGACATCGAGGTTAAACTTCAGCCAGCTCAGACACCACCGATCCCCGGACAGGAGGGATCAATTCCGAGAACACAGTCCCCACATTAAGGGGCCATACACAGTTGACAAAGATCCCGCAGTGTTATAGGTAAGCCGTTGAGGGGCGTACTGGAAAGGGCGCCCCTTTGCCTTTATGAAGAGATGATTCGCCCTGGCTGATAATGACGGAAACTGCGATCGAATACATCTTTACAGATCATCTGGCCCGGGAATCGGGTACCTTCCTTTTTGATCCCGTGAGAAAATTCCTGATAATCGCGTCTGCGATCGCGACTCTGCTCCTTCCTCAGCTGTCCTCAGCTGAAAGCAGCACCGTCGTACCGGTCGCTCTCGTGAACGGGATAGCCATACACAAATACGACCTCGACTGTGCGGTTGAGGCAGGTCAGGTACGATCTGGAACGATAAAGCTCAAGTCCAACAAAAGCAAAATTCAAATATCCGTCAGAAGGACCAGCAGAAAAGCCCTCGAGCGCCTCATCGACATAGAGCTGCTATACCAGGAGGGGCTCAAACACAAATTCGAGGGGCTTATCGGGGAAGCCGAGGAGCGCTACCAGAGAGAAATAATGAAAGCCGGCGGCGAGACAAAACTTTCCGCCGCCCTGGCCTGCAACGCGACTCCCCAGGATGACCTCCGAAAGAGCATATTCCGCAACCTCGTGATCAACAGGTACCTTACTCAGGAGGTTTACTCCCGCATAACTGTATCAGAGGAGGACGCCCGCCTGTTTTACAGCCGGAATCAGGCCCTGTTCTCAGTCCCGGCTGCAGTTCGAGCCAGGCAGATCCTGGTCAGGGTCAGGTCCTGGAAGGACAGGGAAACAACAGAAACAGCCTATTCAAAGGCGATGATGATCCACGAAGAGGCTGTAAAGGGAGCCGACTTCGCAGACCTGGTGCACAGATACTCGGAAGACTCCTTTGCCGACACCAGGGACGGTGACATGGGCCTGATAAGACAGGGTACCATGCCGAAAGTGATCGACAGCAATATCTTTGCACTTAAAGCAGGTGGATACACTCGGCCCATCAAGACCCGCCTGGGATTTCACATCATCCAGGTCGTTGACCTGAAACCCGCAACGGTCCGTCCCTTTGATGAGGTAAGGGAGTTCATCATTTCCAAGCTGACCCACAAAAAAGCGGCAAGGATAATATCAGTACTCCTGAAAGACTTCAGGGCAAAGGCCAGGATAGAGATCGTCAACCAGTAGTTCGGTCCCACGGCCCAGGTGGGTCGCTTCGCTCCAGTCCCAGGACCCAAGTCCCGGATCCCACGTCAAGGGAACGATGATTCAAAAATACAATTGTCAGTTATAAAAAACACGTTGGTCATTGGTCATTGGCCGCGATCTTACCCCCACACCCCCTTACTCCCATACACCTTGACCCCTGACACTAATACTCACCTCCGATTACCCCTTTACAACATCGCTGGATTGTATACAATATACAGCAGCCCTGGGGTCGGGTTCCAGGTCCCAGGTCCCTGGTCCCAAGTTATTTTTATATAAATTAGGCACTTACACCATCGATGTGCACCTGATGGTCGATCAGCCGGCCGGTTTTGTCTGGCGATTTATTGTAATTTTAAGGAGGAAGTAAATGGCGCTGGAAGATTTCGTTTCTCAGTACATGAAGAAAGTAAATGAACGGGAGTCGATGGGCATCCCTCCCCTGCCCCTTGACGGTGAACAGACCGCTGCTCTGTGCGAGGCACTTGAGGAGAAGCAACTGGACCCCGGAGTCCTGAAGCTTGCCGGTGAAAAGGACACTGCCCGTTCCCTTGTCTACCTCCTTGGCGAAAGAGTTCCCCCCGGTGTCACCGATGCATCCTTTGTGAAGGCCGACTGGCTTGGTTCTATCGTCTCCGGGTCAGTTTCCTCGCCGTATGTTGACAATTTCGAAGCTCTGGAGATGCTGGGACACATGGGAGGCGGAGCAAATATCCCTCACCTCGTCCAGGCTCTTGAGATGAGTGATGAGATCGCCAGCGCGGCGGCAGAATACCTCAGCCTGCTGATCCTCGTTTCACCTCTCAGGGTGACCGAGATCACCGACCTTGCCAGGTCGGGCAACAATCACGCAGCAGACATTCTCTCCAGCTGGGCTTCCGGCAAATGGTTCGACGTCCTTGAGCCGCTTCCCGATAAAATAACCTGCGTCGTAGCAAACACCACCGGTGAGATAAACACTGATTTCTTCTCGCCTGCCCAGGAAGCAGGAACCAGGGATGATATACCGCTCCACGCCCTGTCCATGCTCTCCACCAGCCCCCACGACAGAGATTTTCTGGACAGGCTGGAAAAGCTGAAGCAAGATAATCCGGGATTACCGGTTCTCTTCGCCGGAGATGTGGTCGGCACAGGGAGCAGCCGCAAATCTGCCTCTAACTCCCTCATATGGTGGATCGGGACGAACATACCCTTCACTCCCAATAAACGCCGTGGAGGGGTCGTGATGGCCTCCAAGATCGCACCCATTTTCTTCAACACACTCAGAGGGTGCGGTGCGGTTCCTGTACGCTGTTCCGCAGGCAAGTTCGAAGAAGGCCAGATCGTTGATGTTGACTTTGCCGCCGGTAAAGTTACCGAAAAGAGTTCGGGGAAAGTACTCACCGAGTTTACAATAGACCCACCTTCCATCTCCGAGGAGACCAGGGCAGGGGGAAGAAACCTGCTGATCATCGGCCGCAAGCTGACCGCAAGGGCGATGGATGTCTGCAGGAAGCTGGGTATTGACGCTGATGAACCTTCAGTCACTATTCCCACACCCGGAATAGCCGATAAAGAGCAGGCATTTTCCCTGGCCCAGAAACTGGTTGGCAAGGCAGCAGGGCTGCCGGGAGTGCTCCCGGGCGATTATGCAGAGCCGCAGGCCCACATTGTCTACTCCCAGGACACAACAGGAAAGATGACCAGGCAGGAACTCGAGGAGCTCGCCTGTACGCACTTTGCCACCGTGTTCATCCAGTCCTTTTGTCACACTGCTGCAGGGCCCAGGAGCAAAGACGCCGAAATGCAGTTCACCCTGACCGAGTTCGTCCGGAAGCTCGGGGGCATTGCTCTCAAACCCGGCGATGGGATAATCCACACCAACGGGAACAGGTTACTTCTCCCCTACTTCGTTGGTACAGGTGGAGACAGCCACACCAGGTTCCCTATCGGGATAAGCTTTCCGGCAGGATCCGATCTCGTTGCCTTCGCCGCCAGCCAGGGGTACCTGCCGCTGGACATGCCTGAATCAGTCCTCGTCCGCTTCAAGGGCGAAATTCAGCCAGGCATTACACCCAGGGATCTGGTAAACGCGATCCCATACGCAGCACTCAAGAGGGGCAAACTGAACCTTGAAAAGGGTGACGATAAGGTCAATGTATTCGCAGACAGGATCCTTGAGATCGAGGGTCTTGAAAATATGAGCGTGGAAGAGTCCTATAAGTTCACCGATACATCAGCTGAACGTTCTGCAGCAGCGTGCGTTTTCGCACACAGTCCAGAGCGGATTGTTGAGTACGTCTCCAACAACATACGCTTCCTGGAAGAGAACTTCATGAACAGGAACAGCTCAAAACAGATAAAAGTTATTGTAAATCTCATGAAAAAGTGGCTGAAATCGCCGGATATAATTACCGCTGACAAAGGAGCTCAATACGCTGATGTCATTGAAGTTGATCTGAACACCATCACGGAACCGCTGCTGGCCGCACCCAACGACCCGGACAAGATAGTGACCCTGTCTGAAGCTGCCGGGACTGATATAGACGAGGTCTTTATCGGCTCGTGCATGGTGGACATCACTGACTTTCGCTCCGCCTCACGGATCATGACAGGTGACAGGGTTCCAGAGAACGTCCGGTTCTGGGCGGTTCCCCCTGACCGGGAAAGCAACATTGAGCTTGCTAACGAGGGTATCCACCAGAGGCTAATGCAGGCGGGGGCGAACATTCATGTCCCGGGGTGCTCCCTTTGCATGGGAAACCAGGGACAGGTGTCCACCGGCGCAACGGTAGTTTCCACCAGCACCAGGAACTTTGATAACAGGATGGGTACTGGCGCTCAGGTGTTTCTGGGCTCATCCCTCGTGGCGGCCATGTCGGGAGTTCTGGGCAGGATACCATCCGCCAAGGAGTATATGGACGTTTACAAAAAGCGCATTATGCCTGATCAGACAAGTATAATTGTACCGCTGAAATTCTAACTGGAATAGTTGCCCGAGATCTGAAAGGCTCCAGCCATGCCATCATGACTGGAGCCTTTTCTGGAGGGAGAGCCACCGCATGGATTCTCTCGTTCGGCATAGGCCCGGGACCCCTTTTCCCGGATCCTGTTAGTGACTTCAGACTCTACTTTACGACAAAATACAGGTTTGTCCGATCCGCTCTCCTCTGCAGCACCCCTTTGCTCAGACTTTAGTACATTACAAGCCGGTCAGACCGGTTTTTCCTTAACACCTGTCCGATCCAGCTACTTGCCCTCCTCGAGTTCGAGCTTGTGCTTCTCAAAGGCCGCCTTGAAATGCGGCGCAATTTCCGGATCGAATTGTGACCCGGTGCACTTATCTATCTCCTCGAAAGCCCTCTCCACAGGGAGGGCGTCTCGATAGGCTCTCTTTGAGGTCATGGCATCGAATGTGTCTGCCACTGCGATCACCCTCGCCCCGATGGGGATATCCTTTCCCTTCAGGCCATCCGGGTATCCCCTGCCGTCCCACCGCTCGTGGTGGTGCCTGACAAAGCTCAGGGGCCTGGCGGGCAGTATGGGATCCAGGATCCTCACACTCATCATAGAGTGATCCCTGATCAGGTCGAACTCTTCATCGGTCAGCTTCCCAGGTTTGTTGAGTATCCCGTCAGCTATACCCATCTTCCCAATGTCATGCAGCTGGGAGGCAAGGACGATATCGCTGACGACCTCGAATTCGAAACCGGCCTCCCTGGCAAGCCAGGACGCGAACTGCGTTACCCGAATAGAGTGCCCCCTGGTGTAGTGGTCCTTTGCTTCGATGGCGTTTGTGAGGGACCCGACTGCCTCCGTGAAGATGGATCTGATCCTGGCAGCCTGTTCCATGACTTTCTTTTCCAGGGTCTCCTGATACTCTTTTGTCAACTTAACCAGATTCCCCCTCTCGAGGGCCTTTTCAACGTTCAGCAGGAGCTCGTCGAAATTAAACGGTTTGGCCACGTAATCGAAGGCCCCGAGTTTCATAGCATCAACCGCGGCGTGGATGTCGGCAAACCCGGTAAACATGATCACACCAGTGTCTGGATATAGCTTTCGCATTTTCTTGAGTAGCTCGATACCGTCCATTTCGGGCATCCGGATATCGCTGAGCACCAGGTCGAACTCACTTCCGGAGAGGACCTCCAGGGCTTCCTTGCCGTTATCAGCCCCGCTGACCTCAAAACCCTTCATTTCCAGAAAATCCAGAACCACCTGCTTGACAATTGTTTCATCGTCGACTACCAGGATCTTAGGGTTTCGCTTATATCTGGAAGTTTCCATTTTTTCAGCAAGCATAAACATTCTCCCGGGAGGAACTTAAGTGACCTAATCGAAGGATCGCTTCCTCCCAATTCAGACTTATTTAACATTACTAACACATTGAGTTCTTCAATACAAGGTTTTTTTAAGCAAAAAATCAGAGCACTAGACATTGGTGAACTAAATATTAGAGCATTACAGATTAGGCATTAGTGATTGACCATTTCCAGTTTCAACCAAAAAAAGCCCCAGGAAAGGGGCTTTATAGATGACTGGTGGCGGTGCAGGGACTTGAACCCCGGACACTGCGGATATGAGCCGCATGCTCTAACC
>CAYVSA010000052.1:0-14053 GCA_964454175.1 uncultured Pseudomonadota bacterium | reverse complement strand
ACTTCGATACTTCGATACCTAAACGCCCCCTCACCAACCTGGCATCCAGCTTGCAGTTTAACGGGGTATGTTCAAACCCACCACCCAACCAGCCCATCTGGCGACGGGACGGATCGGTGAAAAACTCGCGACCCGTTACCTCCGCCTGAGGTGCTATCGGATCCTCGCCCGGAACTACTCGTGCAAGATGGGAGAGATCGACATCATCGCCCGGAAGGGTGAGACCATCTTCTTCGTTGAGGTCAGGACACGAAGGGACCCCTTACTCACTGACCCACTTGAAACTGTGGATCACAAAAAAGCATCCCGGATAATTAATGCTGCTCGTTACTACCTGATGAAGAACAATCTGGGTGAGCCGCCCTGCCGAATTGATGTTATCGGAATAACTCTCGTAAACGGCAGAAAACCTCGAATGAGCCACATTGAAAACGCCTTTGATTTTCGAGGGCTGTAAGGACCTGGCCAATGGTATCAAGAATTCTCTCGTGCACTATCAACGGCCTGGAGGCCGTACCAGTTCTGGTGGAGCTTGACCTGGCAGGAGGGCTTCCCGGTCTTTCCATTGTGGGCCTGGGTGACACAGCTGTAAGGGAGAGCCGGGAGCGTGTCCTCGCTGCCCTCAGGAATTCAGGCTACAAGCTGCCGCCCAGGCGTATCACGGTTAATCTGGCTCCTGCCGACCTGAAAAAAGAGGGCAGCCGCTTCGACCTTCCCATAGCCCTGGGTATTCTCTCAGCGCTGGGCGCTTTCCCAAATGATGCGCTTGCGGGATTTCTAGTCATAGGTGAGCTTTCTCTCACAGGTGAGGTGGTTGGGAAGGAGGCGTGCTTTCCAGCGGCACTTCTAGCAAGGAATGCAGGCCTGGAGGGTATAATCCTGCCGCCGGGGATGGCCGCCGAGGCGTCACTGGTTGCCAACTCAATGGCCCTTCCCGTGGAAAGGCTTTCTGAGGCGATCGAATTCCTGCGCGGCAACAGAAAGCTTGAGAGCCCTTCCGCACGCCCCGTCCGGAAAACCGTACGCATGCCGGACATGTCTGAAGTCAAGGGGCAGGAACTGCCCAGGAGAGCCATGGAGATCGCGGCTGCCGGCGGCCACAACGCTCTTATGATCGGACCTCCAGGATCAGGAAAATCCATGCTGGCAAGGAGGCTCCCGAGCCTCCTGCCGCCACTCCCTCCTGAAGAGTCTCTACAGGTCACAGCCATACACAGCGTTGCAGGGATGCTTTCCCCTTCCCAGGGTCTGGTTACTATTCCACCCTTCCGTGCCCCCCACCACACAATTTCCAACATCGGCCTCGTAGGAGGCGGAACCAATATAAGGCCGGGAGAAGTCACCCTCGCTCACTGCGGTGTCCTGTTTTTAGACGAGATGTCGGAGTTTTCCAGATCCGCCCTTGAGAGCCTGAGACAGCCGCTGGAGGATGGGAAGGTAGTAATTTCAAGAGCTGCCAGGACGGCCAGCTTCCCTGCGCGCTTTACATTGCTGGGCGCCACAAATCCATGTCCCTGCGGGTTTTTCGGACATACACAGAGACCCTGCGTCTGTCCGCCATCTGCTGTTAACAGATATCATCGGCGAATTTCAGGGCCCCTGCTGGACCGGATCGACATGGTAGTCGAGGTGTCTGGTCTGAGCCCGGACAAGATATCAGATTCCTCTGCCGGCGAAGCATCCCTGGAGATCAGGAAAAGGGTTATCATCGCCAGACAACGCCAGGCAGAGCGCACAGGTGACAGTACATCCGATCTGAACGCATTCCTCTCGCCCGGGGAACTCGAGTCCTGGTGTCCGGTGGATGGAAATCTAAAAAGTCTCCTGGCAGAGGCGGTCAGAACCATGGGTCTTACAGCACGCGGATACCACCGTACCCTCAGGGTTGCCAGGACCATCGCTGACCTTGAGGGCGCCTCAAGGCCGGGGGAGGCCCACATCGCCGAAGCACTTCAGTTCAGACCGGTGCTGGATCTGTATCAGTGATTGGAAATCAGGTTACAGGTGATGGGCACTGGACCCTGGTTTTTGGATCTTGAATCCTGGACCTTGCCTGCCCTGAGCTTGCCGAAGGGGCTCTTGGGCTCGGTGGTCTTCGATCAACCATCCTCACTATCACCCAGCACAAAGGTTCCCAGCTCTGACTGGAGGGCGCCCATCCTGCCGGAGAGATCATCAATAACCTCCCTCAGGCTCAAAACGGCATCCTTGTTGACTTTGATCACTTCAGCCAGATCTCCGGTCATTTTCAGTACCTTGGCGCCGCTCTCGGCCTGTTTTTCGGTAGAGTCAGCAATGTTTTTCACCGTTTCGTCAATTCTGGTGAGATCCTCGTTGATCTGCTGACTGGTCTGGGTCTGCTCCTGGGTGCTGTTCTTTACTTTCTGGGCAACGTCCTCGATCCTTCGGGACATTGCCAGGATCTTTTCGCTGCTCTCAGACTGCTTCTGGCCGGCTTCTTTAATATTCTTTGTTGATTCCGTGAGATGCTCGGTACTCTCGATCACCCTCTGGCTTGTTTTGGACTGCTCTGATGTCGTTTGAGCGATCTCCTCGACCCTGTCGGATACAAGGCTCGTGCTGTTCAGTATCTTTTCCAGGGATGACCCAGCCTGCTGCGTAAGGTGCACGCCGGCCTCGACCCTTGACACCGATTCACGTACAGCGCTGTCAACCTGCGACACTTCGTCAAGGATCCCCTCGATCACTCCGGCGATCCGGTTTGTCTGTGCCTTGGTGTTGTGGGCAAGTTCGTTGATCTCGTCCGCAACCACACCGAAACCCTTACCATGAGACCCTGCCTGGGCGGCTATGATGGCAGCGTTCAGGGCGAGGAGGTTTGTCTTGCCTGTAATGTCGGTAATGAAGCTGATGATCTCGTCAATCTCCTCAACCCTTTCACTAACCGTGGAAACGAGGGAACTCACCAGAGCCGAGCTTTCCTTGATCGCCAGAGCACCTTCGGTAGCGGCTTCAGAATGCTCTTTGCCCTCCTTCGCTGTTTCCGTCATCTTGATGGAATCCTCAGATGCCCCCCTTGCGTTTTCCCTGACCTGCATGATGGACGCCCCCATCTCGTTCATGGCGCTGAGGGTGTCATCGGTTGTGCTGGACAGGCTGAGCAGGGTTGCGGAGATCTCGTTTATCGATGCAGACATCTCCTCCAGCGCCTGGTTCGACTCCCGGACCGATTGGAACAAAGAGTCTGACATAGCGGAAACCTCTTCCACGGAAGCGCCCATTTCCATGACGCTGGAAAAACTTGTAGTTGCTGAATTTTCCAGCACCTGGGTCGCAGAGTTAACATCGTCTATCATTTCCTTCGTGAGTTTGACGAACCCTTCGGTCTCAGCGGCGAGGTCGGCCTGCTTCTGGGTGCCGCTCAGTATGACTGTGTACACCTGTGAGATCTTTTCGTTGGCCTGGGAGATGCTGATAAAGGATCGCCTCACCCTGTTGATGATCCCGCTGAGACTTTCCAGCATACCGTTAAGGCCCTCGGCAAGGACCATGAACTCATCTCTGGTATTAATGTTCAATCTTCCCGTCAGATCCCCGCCGCCGGCATTTTTCAGAACGACGAGAATGGCGTTCATCGGCTTCAGAAAATATCTGACCGCCAGGTGCAGGAGGATGACTCCTAATATAAATGCCCCTGCAAACTGGAAAATGAGCTGGTTGGTCATGGAGGCCATTTCACCGATGATAAGATCCCGGTCCATACCAACATGGGCATGTCCAGCCACTCCAAAGAGTATGGGCACTCCCACTTCCAGAACCCTGCCGACAGATTTCTTGTCTATCTCGGCCATGGTGTACTCCGCATCGGCCGACACCGGGTTCAGGTCCATAATTTCCGTGGGAAACTCATCGCCGAAGGTGTGAGCCACCGCCTCGTCCTTGTCGTTATTCACGTAAACGTATTTGACTCCAAAGATATTTGCGTTGCTTTCCACCAGATACTGGATACTCTCGATATTGCCGGAAAGCAGTTTATCCTCACTTGCGCTGGCCAGCGAAAGCGCTATAGCCTTGGCCTTACTCTTGAACTCCTTCTCCATTACCGTCTGAAGCCGGTGGCGAATAAACAGGATGTTGCTTATGGCAAGAATAGTGAATACAAGGGTTATGATCGAAGTAATTTTCCATCCGATCCTGATCTCACCCCTGCGGCGTTTGACTTTTTGCTTTTTCTCCGGCTCCTGGACAACAGCAGTGTTTCCGATATTCTGGCCTTTCATTAAGTATTTACCTCTTGGAACTGGCAAGGAAGGAAGCAAAAACAACCTGGCCCACTGGTGGAAGGCCTGCTTGTCCCTGCCGGAAACTGTTTTTACAGACCGGAAATGGCTTCCGCTCCGGGCAAGGTAATAAATCTACCATATTTTTACATAAAAGATCTGAATTTATCAAGGAGGGTAATTAACTGAAAGCAGGCCCCGTGGAGCTTCCGGAAGGAAGTTGCGCCATCACCATGCACCGGCTGGAGTACATCAGTCCTTTTTTTGACCGGAGGCGTATTTTTTCGATCTCGCGGTAAACTCTTTGACTGCTTTGTAAGCACCGGGCTTAGACCCCTGTTCAAACTCCTTGAGGAGCTCCTTTTGTTTCCTGGTAAGTTTCGAAGGGGTCTCAACGGTAACTCTGACGTACTGGTGGCCGCGACTTGAACCACGAAGATTCCTGGCCCCTTTCCCCTTGAATTTAAATACCTGCCCGGACTGGGTCCCCTGCGGTATCTTGAAATCTACGATACCGTCCATGGTAGGGACTTCGATGGTCCCTCCAAGGGCTGCCAGATCCATCCTGATGGGAATCTCACACATGACATCAGCGCCATCTCTGTCAAACAGGGGGTGGGGTCTGATCTCAAGGAGGACAAAAAGGTCCCCTGAGCCTCCGCCGGCCAGGCCGCCGTCACCTTCGCCCTGTAACCGCAATCTTGTTCCGTCGCCAACACCGGCCGGGACCTTTACTGTGAT
The DNA here is from genome assembly GCA_964454175.1 of uncultured Pseudomonadota bacterium. GTDB lineage: Bacteria > BMS3Abin14 > BMS3Abin14 > BMS3Abin14 > BMS3Abin14 > CAYVSA01. Next base: position 9,071 of record CAYVSA010000052.1, on the reverse strand, counting down.
GGAGGCTTCATCCTGAACCCTTGCCTCCCCCCTGCACTCCGTACAGGGATCTTCGATAACCCGGCCTCTGCCCCCGCAGCCGGGGCAGGTTCTTGACATTGTAAAGAATCCCTGCTGGAACTGTACCTCGCCCATACCTGAACACACAGTGCACTCAACTGGATTGTGGCCCGGTTCGATACCATCACCGAGGCACCTTTCGCACTCCGTCAGCCGTGGATACTTTATCAGCTTCTCGGTTCCGAATGCCGCCTCTTCAAAGGATATATCCATACGATACCTCAGGTCATCGCCCCTGATACCCCTGGACCTGCCCCGAGATCTGCCCGTACCGAAAAAGTCCGCGAAAAGATCAGAAAAAACATCCGCGAAGGAGTTGCCGAAATCGAACCCGCCATGAAACCCGCCGTTGCCAGCCAGCCCGGCGTGTCCGAACCTGTCGTAGACGCCCCTTTTTTCCTGATCAGACAGGATCGAGTAGGCCTCTGAAAGTTCCTTGAACTTTTCTTCCGCCTCTGCGTCTCCGGGGTTTCGGTCGGGGTGGTACTGTATGGCAAGCTGTCTGTAAGACTGCTTGATCTCCTCCCCGGAAGACTCCCTGGCAACCTTCAGGATCTCATAATAGTCTCTTTTTTGACCCATTTACTCCTCTTCTCCATTTTCTGCAGACGGTCCGCCGGACACCTGAACTTTGGATGGCCTGACGACTTTCCCCTTGAATTTATATCCCTTCTGGAGCTCTCCAACCACTGAACCCTCATCGTGGTCTTTCGCCTCTATGACTCCAACAGCTTCGTGAACGTTGGGGTCGAAGGGCCTGCCGACCGACTCGATCGTCTCAAGCCCGCACTGGGAGAGGACTCCCTTCAGGTGTCCGGATATCATCCTCACACCATCGAGAATACTTTCGACTTCGGTCTGGGTATGACTGCTTTCCAGTGCTCTTTCCAGGTTGTCCATTATTGGGAGGAGTTCGGCGATCAGCTGCTCGTTGGCAAAGCAGACTATATTCTCTCGCTCTTTTTCCATCCTCTTCCTGAAGTTGTCGTAATCGGCAGCCGCCCGGAGCATCCCGTCCCTGAGCTCTTCCACTCTGGCTTGCAGTTCCATGTACTCTGAAAGAGGTAAGGTAATCTCCTCCGGGGACCCTGCAGTCTCTTCAGGCATTTCCTCTCTATCGTCCCCTGAGATCGAGCCGTTTTCTCCTGCTGTGTCCCGGGGCGTGTTTCTCTTGCTCTGACCCAAAATCGTCCTCCTTTACAGTTCTTCCTTTGTGAGGTTTTCGCTCAGAGATGATGCAGTTGTCTGTACCAGGGGTATGACAGCCGAGTAATTCATCCTTGAGGGACCGATGATCCCAACGGTCCCCAGGGTCGACACCCCGTCGCCATAGGTGGAGGTGACAAGACTAACCTCATGGATACCGGCGATACCGATCTCGGACCCTATGAAGACTGACAGGCCCTCAGCATTCATGGCCTCGTCAAGGAGCGCAACCAGATTACTTTTCTCCTCAAAAGTCTTGAACAGCTGCCGCATGTGTTCAATGTTCATCGTAAACTCCGGGAAATCAAGTATGTTGGAACTACCCTCAACATAGATATCCTGATCTTCATCGGAGTCCAGAGCTTTTTTCCCCAGTTCAAAGGCCGCATTCATGAGCAGATCGTAATTCTCCTTGTCCTTCCTCATGTCTTCAGCTATCCGCTTTCGCATCTGAAGGAGACTGAACCCCCTGTAACGGTCGTTCAGATATCGCGACATCTTGTCCAGGGCATCCTGTGAATAGTCCTGATCGACATTGACGAGCCTGTTCTCGGTTATTCCCGATAATGAAACCAGCACGACCAGCACTACCCTGCTTTTGATCCTGATGAAGCTTACCCTCTTGAATGTGCTCTTGAGCCGCTGAGGCGCCAGCACAATACCTGTATAGCTGGAAAAATCTGAAAGGACTCTGGATGCCTTCCGTGCCAACTCCCCCACGCTGCCCTGGTACTCTGCCAGCTCTGTTTTAACTCTGTCGACGTGGAGTGTTGAAAGAGCCCTGGCCATGAGGATCTCGTCAACATAGTACCTGTAAGCAGACTCCGTTGGAACCCGTCCTGCCGAGGTGTGAGGCTGCATGAGATATCCGGATTCCTCCAGATCAGCCATGACGCCTCTCACAGTTGCAGGGCTCAGGTCCAGATTGTACCGCTTCACCAGGTTCTTTGAACCAACCGGCTCGGCGGATTCTATGTAGTGGTGAAGAATTGCCAGCATGACGGCCCGATGCCGCCTGCTTTTTCGGAGAATGGACATATGCGCTCCCTGGCACTCCAGGTTGTGTAGTGCAAAAAACCCTTAACACGGAGATGTAATGGTGTCAATTGAGGTTGATTCGTTTCTGTATCGACCCCGTTCCGCTCCCAGAAAGTTAACCATCTTTTGTATTGCATCAAGGTGTTTAATACAGTCCAACGTCCAATGTCCAACATCTAATATAGAATACTCCAATCTCCATTTTCCATTTTCCATTTTCCAATGCTCTAAATCAGCTACCTGGAAATTTCTTAAACAATCGCCCCAAACACCTCATTAGACAACAGCATACCTCTTGGCGTCAGCCTTATCCTGTTTTGTGATATGCGGACCAGTCCCAGTTCAACAAAGTCTCCAAGGGCTTCCCCTACCAGCTGTCTCGGGTCGGCTCCGTACCTGATGAGAAATGAATCGATGTTCACACCCTCGGACCTCCTCAGGGCCAGCACAAGGGCCTCGGCCGCCCTCAGCTCAGGACCTTCCAGGGAAAGTTCTTCATAAGTACCCGAAGGGTCCGCAAGGTAGGAAGAAAGATCCGGCTGGTTATGCCATCTCAACCGGGTTCCCTTCGTAGTGATCGAACTGTGGGCGCCGGGACCCAATCCTATAAAATCGCCGTCGCACCAGTAATTGATATTGTGGATCGACTCATGTCCCTGCATTGCAAAGTTGCAGATCTCATACTGCAGGTATCCTTCGGCAAGAAGCAGCCTCCGGGATTCTGTGAACATCACGGCGGCTGTGTCCTGATCGGCCTCCAGGGGATCACCAATTTCCTCTGCAACAAGTGAGTATAGAGATATGTGATCTGGCTCCATGGCCATGACCGTCTCGAGATCCTTCATGAATGAGTCCATCCTCTGGCCGGCAAAGGCGTAGACAAGATCCACCCCAACCGACTGGAAACCTGCACTGCGTGCCGCCGCAACAGTGCCGACGGGAGGCACACCGGTCTTTTTGGCCCCCAGTGCGGCAAGGGATCTGTCGTCGAAGGATTTTATACCGACGCTGATCCTTGAAAAACCCGCCGCGGCAAGGGCCTCCAGCTCTGCAGGATCGGTGTCAGGAACTGCCTCCACGGTACTCTCGAGGAGCGATCCCATGGAAAACTCTTCATCCAGGACAACGAAAAGGTCCCTGTAGAGGTCACAAGGGAGCTGTGCCGGCGTCCCTCCACCGACGTAAAGACTTCGGACGGGACCCGGAGCCCTGTCTGCCATGTAACGAACTTCCCGGCAGAGAGCGCTGAAGAAAAGATCCCGGTCTCTGGGCGGGACCCTGTAAAAGTGGCAGAAATCACAAAGGTTATCGCAGAACGGGATGTGCACATACAGGGAGAAAAAGGGATAAAGGAGGCCCATTCTCTGTTACCGAACGTGGCAGGCAGCCAGTCTGCGCTCGCCCCTTGGCGTCAGCTCCGGGATATCAACGGAGCATTTTCCGATCCTTACAGGACAGCGGGGGTGGAAGTGGCACCCAGGCGGCGGGTCTATCGGACTGGGCACCTCTCCGACAGGTGCGTCATCCTTTTCACGAAGGGACGGCTCGGGCTCGGGTATGGCCTTGACCAGTGCCTCAGTGTATGGGTGGACCGGGCTTGTATAAAGCTCTTCGGCAGGGCCTTCTTCCACGATCCTTCCCAGGTACATGACGCCTACCCTGTCACAAAGGCTTCTGACCACCCTGAGGTCGTGGGATATGAACAGCATGGTCAGATTGAATTGTTCCTTCAGGGACATGAGAAGGTTAAGGATCTGAGCCTGGATCGACACGTCCAGGGCGGATACCGGTTCGTCGGCCATCAGAAAATCCGGGCGCAGGGCAAGCGCCCTGGCAATCCCCAACCGCTGCCTCTGCCCACCCGAGAATTCATGAGGATAGCGGCCGATGCTGTCCGGCGGGAGACCTACTATCTGAAGCATCTGAGCAACCTTCTCCCTGACCTTGCCGCTGTTCTCACCTGAAATACGCAGCGGCTCACCAACAATGGCCCCGATAGTTTTTCTGGGATTCAACGAGCCGAAGGGATCCTGAAAGATTATCTGCATCCTGTGCCTGAAGGGCCTCAGCTCTTTCCGGTTCAGTCCTGTCAGGTCGACGCCATCGAAGACGATCTTCCCTGTGGAAGGTTCCATCAGCCGGAGTATGATCCTCCCGAGAGTTGTCTTGCCGCAGCCCGACTCTCCCACCAGGCCGAAAACCTCCCCGGTCCTGATCTGGAAGGTAACGTTGTCCACCGCGCGAACCCCTCCGACAACTTTACCAAGGGCTCCTCCCTTGACGGGAAAGGTTTTTGAGATATTCTCAACCCGGAGAAGCTTCGTATTCAGATCGCCCTCACCTTCTCCCGGTTCTCACTCCCGGGGAAGTGGCACCGCACCAGCTGCCCTGTCTGGCTGCCTGTAAGGTCCGGCTCGATTTCAGCGCAGACCTGCTGGGCCCTGGGGCACCTGGGGTTAAAACGGCACCCTACCGGAAGGTCGGTAAGGTCTGGCACATTCCCGGCGATGGCCTCGAAGCGCTTTTTTCCCGGAGTCGGCAGTGAACTGATAAGACCGAGGGTGTAAGGGTGCTGTGGGTCTTCGAAGAGGTCATTGACCGTACCAATCTCAACAATTACCCCCGCATACATTACGCAGACCCGATCGGCTACCTGGGCCACGACCCCCAGATCGTGGGTGATAAGAACGGCCCCCCTGTCGCCTTCTCTTATAAGCTCCTCGATGAGCTTCAGGATCTGGGCCTGAACGGTCACATCCAGGGCCGTGGTGGGCTCGTCCGCTATCAGCACCTGGGGTTCACAGGCCATGGCCATGGCAATGAGGACGCGCTGCAGCATCCCCCCTGACATCTGATGAGGATAGTCTGCCAGCCTCCTTTCGGGATCGGGTATACCGACCCTTTCCAGGAGCCATGCCGCAGATCCCATGGCCTCTGTTCGATCCATCCCCCTGTGGAGCCTGAGGACCTCCGACACCTGGTCCCCAACCGTGAAGACCGGGTTCAGGGCGCTCATGGGCTCCTGGAACACCATGGAGATCCTGTTTCCCCTGATACCCCTTATCTCCTCTTCGGACATGGCAAGGAGGTCCTTACCCTCGAAGATCACCTCGCCGGAAACCACCTTGCCGGGGCTGGATACAAGCCGCAGGAGGCTCAGGGCCGTAACACTCTTGCCGCACCCGGACTCCCCCACCAGCCCCAGGATCTCGCCCCTGGCCAGTGAAAAGGAAACTCCGTCCACGGCGTGGAGGGTCTTCCCCTCAATGTAGAAATGGGTGACGAGGTTTTTCACCTCGAGGAGCGCTGCAGTCATGGTGGTCATTTAATTGTTCGGCAGGCGATGTGTCAAGGGATGGTTTTAAATATGTCCAATGTCCAATGTCCAATGTCTACTGCTCTCTTTAATCCCTCCCCCATTGCCTATCGCCTATCGCCAGTTTCTAATTTATAATGTTCTATCCAACTTGGAACCAGGAACTAGTTCTTAAGCACTTTCCTGAGAAATCGACCCGTAAAAGACTGTTTCATGGACGCCAATTCTTCGGGAGTCCCCGTCGCGATGATCTCACCGCCCCCGTCGCCTCCCTCCGGACCCAGGTCAATTATGTGGTCCGCAGATTTGATCACTTCCATGTTGTGTTCGATCACCAGGACCGTATTGCCCCTGGATACGAGGTTGTTCAGGACCGACAGGAGCTTCACGATATCGTCGAAGTGCAGGCCGGTTGTCGGCTCGTCAAGAATGTAAAGTGTTCTTCCCGTGTCTCTTTTGGAAAGTTCTTTCGAAAGCTTCACCCTCTGGGCTTCACCCCCTGAAAGGGTTGTGGCCGGTTGACCAAGGCGGATGTATCCCATACCGACATCCTGCAGGGTCCGCAGCCGCCGAGCAACCGCCGGGACGCTCTCAAACAGCTTTGACGCCTGATTGACGGTCATGCCCAGCACTTCAGCTATGCTGACACCTTTATAGGTGATCTCCATGGTTTCCTTGTTGAACCTCTTGCCGTTGCACACCTCGCATCTCACGTGAACGTCTGGCAAAAAGTGCATCTCGATCTTTTTGACCCCGTCCCCCTGGCAGGCTTCACACCTCCCTCCCTTGACGTTGAAGCTGAACCTGCCTGGTTTGTAGCCTCTCATCCTTGATTCAGGAACCTGGGAAAAGAGTTCCCTTATTGGGGTGAAGGCGCCAGTGTAAGTTGCCGGGTTGGATCTGGGTGTCCTTCCAATGGGGGACTGGTTTATGTCGACAACGTTGTCGATCAGGTGATCTCCCGCGATGTTATCGTGTTCTCCTGGTCTTTCTGAGAGGGTTGAACGTTTCCTGGCCAGGGCTTTGAAAAGGGTATCCACCATGAGGGTTGACTTCCCGGAGCCCGAGACACCAGTAATGCAGGTGAAGAGTCCCAGTGGGAATTCAACATCGATATTTCTCAGGTTGTTCGCTCTGGCCCCCACAACTTTGATGAATCCTGCCGGTCCCGCCTCTCGCCGTTCATCCGGAGTGTCTATCTTCAGCTTCCCCGACAGGTACCGGCCGGTCAGGGAATCATTGCTTGCCATGACCGCTTCAGGTCTTCCCGATGCCACAATATGTCCGCCCCCGACCCCAGCCCCGGGACCCATGTCGATAACGAAATCGGCGGTCCTGATCGTCTCCTCGTCATGTTCCACTACGATCACGGTGTTGCCCATGTCCCTCAGTTGCATCAGGGTGCTGAGAAGCCGCTTGTTATCCCTTGGATGCAGTCCAATGCTGGGTTCATCCAGGATGTACATTACACCAACAAGGCTCGATCCTATCTGGGTTGCCAGCCGTATCCTCTGCCCCTCGCCACCCGAGAGTGTTCCTGATGAGCGATCCAGCGTCAGGTACCCAAGGCCTACATCGGCAAGGAAGCTTATCCGTTCCCTGATCTCCTTGAGAACCCGCTTCCCGACTTCCCTGTCGCGTTTGGCCAGCTTCAGGTCCCCGAAGAACTCAGAGGCCTGGGCTATGGACAGCCGGGTAACTTCATTAATGTTCTTTTTCCCGACTTTTACGTGCAGGCTTTCTGGACGCAGGCGGGCGCCTCCGCAGGAATCACAGACCCTGTTTCCCATGAAGGCCTCGATCTCCTCGCGGACGGTATCGGAACCGGTCTCCATATAGCGGCGCCTGAGGTTTGGAATGAGCCCTTCGAAGGGTTTTTTCGAATGCCCCTTCCAGTTTTGAGTTTCATACTTGAAGCTGATCTTTTCGGAACCGGACCCGTAGAGGAGAACGCGGCGTGCCACCTCGGGCAGATCTCCGAAGGGTGTGTCCAGGTCAAAGTCCAGGTGCCTGGAAAGGGAGTCCATGAGCTGGTGGTAAAATACGCTGTCCCTTCTTCGCCACGGGGCCAGTGCACCCTGCCTGATGGAAAGGGAAGGATCAGGCACAAGCAGCTCAGGATCGATCACGCTGGTTGACCCGAGGCCGCTGCACTCTGGGCACGCGCCTGTCGGGTTGTTAAAGGAAAAGAAACGGGGTGATATTTCCGGGTAGCTTATACCGCAGGTTACGCATGCGAGCTTTTCCGAGAAGATGACCTCCTTGCCCTCCGGAAGAAGGGCTATGAGGACCCCGTCCCCCATGCTGAGGGCCATCTCCACCGAATCCGCAAGCCGGTTTCTGATCTCTTCCTTCATGACGAGCCGGTCGACAACCAGCTCGATGTCGTGCTTTTTCTTTCGGTCAAGGTCTATGTCATCTTCCAGGCTCCTGATGTCGCCGTCCACTCGTGCCCTGAGAAAACCCATCCGGCTGAATTTATCCAGGTCCTGTCTGTGCTCACCCTTCCGGCCCCTGACCACCGGGGCAAGGATAGTCATTCTGGTCCCGGATTCAGTGCCCATTAGGCTGTCGATGACCTGCTGAGAGGATTGGGCGTGGATCTTCTCCCCGCAGGAATAACAGTAGGGGATACCGATGCGGGCAAAGAGCAGACGAAGGTAATCGTATATCTCTGTTACGGTACCTACCGTCGATCTCGGGTTCTTGCTCACCGTCTTCTGTTCGATGGAAATAGCCGGTGAGAGCCCCTCGATGGAATCAACATCGGGCTTGTCCATCTGCTCAAGAAACTGTCTCGCGTAGGCGGAAAGGGATTCAACGTACCTTCGCTGTCCCTCGGCGTAAAGAGTGTCGAAGGCCAGTGAGGATTTGCCTGATCCGGACACGCCCGTTATCACAACGAGGGAATCCCTGGGGATCTCGATACCAACGTTTTTCAGGTTGTGCTCCCTGGCGCCCTTTATGATGATGCTGTCTTTTGACATTCTGAGAATTCCGCCCCTGTCGTTTAAATTTCAGGTTGTTGTAAATAATGGCCCTTGTCCTGTGACATCGCGACCGAAACTTGTAATTTTAACACGACAGGTGAAATGGTGGGGAGTAAAAAAGGTGGGGTCCGATGTATGATTGTAGTTTCCGGTATCGAGGTTGGATAGAACATTGAAAATTAGAAATGGGTTATGGGCTATAGGCCAGGGGCAACGGGCCAGGGAGGGGGGATTAAAGAGAGCATTAGACCTTGGACGTTGAACATTGGATCTCTGGCCAAAAATGAGCCGGAACCCACTGTAATTGATAGTTGGCGGAAGTGCATGGGAATCGAACCCACCATTCCGGGTTTTAGCCAGAATCACTGGATTTGAAGTCCAGGAGGGCCACCAGTGCCCTACGCACTTCCAATCCGAGGTTAACCAGACGGTGCTGTGATGTCAACAGTGATTGAGTTGTG
>CAYVSA010000051.1:0-14242 GCA_964454175.1 uncultured Pseudomonadota bacterium | reverse complement strand
GGATTTGAACCGCCGACCTACTGATTACGAATCAGTTGCTCTACCAACTGAGCTATCCCGGCGTTTTGGCAAGGCAGACTATAGTCAACAAGAGGAGGCATGTCAATATAAGACAGTGTGCTTTGACACCGCTTTTCTTATGGCCTCTCGGCCTTCTCGGCGCATTCGATACAGGTCAGAACTCCGGAGTCCACCCTCAGCCGCCCCTCGGCAATGTCCTTTCCGCACTTGATACAGTAACCGTATTCTCCTGCTTTTATCCTGCCAAGTGCGCCTTCTATCTGAAGCAATTCGATATCAGCCCGTTCATCGGTTGCCTTTGCCATGGCCTGCTGCTGTAGAGCATCCATCCTCGATAACCGTCCCACTCTGCTCTGGTCAAGCTCAACAGTCCTCGAGCCTTCCTTGCGCATTCTCCTGCCCGCGAGGATAATTTTTCTACGTTCCTCCAGCAGGTTTTTATAATACTTCAGATCAATGTCTTCGCGCATCCTCAATTCCCACGGTAATTTTTTTTGGAAAATCCGGGGCCGTAATACTTTTGCCCTATTTCAAGCTGTAGATAAGCAGAATCTCATTTTTTTCAGCACGAAGTACGACCCCCATACTTTCCAGGAACCAGACATGGTCATCATCTCCAATATTGCCGACAAAACGGAGCCTGTCCTCGAACTCCCTGCGCTTGACTGAGTCGTAGGAATACTCTCTGTCGATGAATTTCTCAATGTCACTAGCAGCTGACCTGTCAAAGGTTAACTCTATGCTGTCAAGAACGCCGGATGAGAACTGGTATTCAACTCTCTTGATCTTAATGGCACCGACAGGCTGTAGTGCGTCGGAAGAGCCGTATCCTCCGCCAGTAGTTTTAGTGAGAGATAATTTCCTCTCGATGTAGGCTTCCTTCAACTCCTCGAGGGACCCTCCCAGTGTTACACCGAGAACCTCCTGTGGCTTCGAAATTGTCTTTTCGGAAAAAGAACACGCCGTAAGAACCAAAGCTATCAGTAAACAGACAGATACATGCCTCATTTACATGAAATCCCCTTGTATCTATTTTTGCTCTGACACCATATATTATTAAAATGTCAATGGTATTTTGTCGTTTAATTTAAGGTGGTTAGATCGTATAATACGATATTTTTAGAACTATCGTATTGCACTCAATCAAGTACCTGGTATGATAATATGGTGTCAGAATATATTTAATAGTATTTGCTCTGACACCGTAGATCCAAGATCCGCCAAACTTCGGCTGGAGTTTTTGGTTTCTAATTTCTGGTTTCCAGTTCTGTAACAAAAGGGAGCAAGGAATCAGGAGTTAAACAGCAGTTGTCCGATTCTGACTTCAACTTCAAACACTTCTACACCTCGATACTTAAATACGCCAATATATTACCACCCTCTCCTGACCTCTCCCGTCAAGGGAGAGGAATTTATGCCTAATATCCTTTTCGATACTGGACCTTGGACTTTAGACTGACCTTACCCCCAAACTCCCTTACTCCCCTACCCCTTTACCCACCTTCATCTGCCAGCCAGGACTCTATCAGTCCCTTGACCTCGTCCCACGGCCGGTAGCCAATAGTGATTACCTCGTAGCCTTCAGATTCACTTCCCGCGATAAGGGCCGGGAACCCGTTTATCCCGGCTCCCCGTGCAGAGATAAAATCGTTTTGAGTTTCTTCCCTGAGAATATCTGAGTCGAAAAGATCCTTGAACGCTACTCTGTCAATTCCTCCCTCCACAGCAAGATCACAGAGTATCTCACCGTCCGTCACATCCCGGTTTTCGGCGTAAAAAGCCTTCTGGATGCGTTTCATAAGACCGAAAGCCGCATCCATACTGGTGTGGCGTGCAGATACAACTGCCCTCGATGGAGGTTCCGTGTCGTAGACGAATCCCTCCCTGTCAAAGAAGGCAAAGTCAAAGGGCTGACCGGTCCTTTCCAGCACATGTCCCCAGTGCTCCCTGATCATTTTTTTGCCTGAATCGTCCATAGCATCGCTAGTCCCCGGCCTGAGGCCTCCCATGACCATGAGAAACGAAAGTTCCTCACCGAACTTTTCTCTGATGGACTCAACGACAGGGGAAAACCCCCAGCACCAGGAGCACATTGGATCGGCGACGTAAATGAGATGTTTTTCCATATCTTGCCTCCAGACCTCCCTCCGCTGTTCAATTGTAGCCTACAGAAAGCTCAAACACAAAGACCCCCGATCCAAAATGACCGGGGGCCTTTTATTTTACTGTAACGTTACTTTTCGCGGACTGGTATTACATCTTCAGCTTGTACTTATCCGCGATGACGTTGTAGTAGGCGTTCTCGGAAACCGTGCCCCAGACTCCCACCTGGGCCTTGAACTTCTTGAAGGCCTCGTGGACCTTGCGGGACATGGCGTCCTTGTTGGCCTCTTCTTCCAGCGTTTCATTGGCCAGCTTACGCAGGTCGTTAAGCAGCGGCTCGGGAAAGCGAACCAGGTTCACGTTGTGGTTACTGATAAGTTCCTGGAGGGCGGCGCCGTTGCCAGCCTCGAATTCGCACAGGCTCCACATGTTCGTCTCCGCGGCGACCGCATCGAGGGCCATTTTCAGGTCGCTTGGCAGGCCATCGTAGGCCTTTTTGTTGAACATGACCTCGAGGCATGTTCCCGGCTCATGCCAGCCTGGATAGTAGTAGTACTTGGCAGCTTTGTAAAAGCCCATGCGGAGGTCGTGCATTGGGCCGACCCACTCGGTAGCGTCAATGACGCCTCTTTCCAGGGAGGTGAAGATCTCGCCGCCGGGAAGGAGAACCACTGTTCCACCAGCCTTGGCGATAACCTTTCCGCCCAGACCCGGGATCCTCATCTTCAGGCCCTTGTAGTCACTGATGCTCTCCATCTTCTTGCGGAACCACCCGCCCATCTGGACACCCGTATTCCCCTGTGGCCTGGGAACTACGTTAAAGGGCGCGTAGACCTCTTCCCACAGCTCGAGGCCTCCGCCACTGTAGAACCAGGCGTTAATACCCTGGGGATTGAATCCGAAGGGCACCGCGGCAAACCACTGCGCCGCCGGGGCCTTGCCGGCCCAGTAATATGACGCTCCGCTGCCCACCTCCACCGAACCGGCAGAAACCGCATCGAACACGCCCAGGGGCGGGACCAGCTCACCGCCTGCGAACACCTTGATCTTGATCCTGCCTCCGGTTACCTCTTCCACTCTCTTGGCGAAACGGACTGCGCCCGTCTGGAGCACCGGCAGGTTTGGCGGCCAGGTGGTGACCATCTTCCAGTTGTAGGTTTTACCCTTTGCCCAGACCTTGGGTGCCGCCACCGTCGAAGCCGCAACAGCAGCCGCGGTGGCCTTACCGGTCTTCTTCAAAAAATCTCTTCTCTTCATAGATCACTACATCCTTTCCTGCCGGGATCGCTTAAGAACAGGCCCGTGATTCCCCGTAGTTTAATCAACGGCCCCTACCCTTGAAAATCCAGGTTTCCCCCCTTCTCTGAAAATATTAGATTTCCCCTCCCTTAAGCAAGGATTTTTTTGTTGAGGTCCAAAACCGATCCTTATCTCACCATGGCTGTGCATCTGAAGATCAGTTCCCGAAAACCACCTTGGGCAGCCAGGTCACCAGGATCGGGAAAAATGCAACTATCAAGAGCCCTATCAGCTGGAATATTACAAAGGGTATGATGCCCTTGTAGATATGACCGGTCTTTATTTCGGGCGGAGTTACGGCTTTGAGGTAGAAAAGGGAGAACCCGAAGGGCGGCGTCATGAAGGAGGTCTGAAGGTTTACTGCCAGTAAGATACAGAACCACGCCGGGTCGAAACCGAAGTCGATCATGATCGGTGCCAGAACAGGAACGTGGATGAAAGTGATCTCGATAAAGTCCAGGAAAAACCCTATAACGAATATCAGGGCCATGACAATGAACATGACGAACCATCTGCCGTGGTGCTCGGCGATTCCTGAAAGGAATCCCCTCACCAGGTCGTCTCCTCCAAGGCCGCGGAATACCAGGCCGAACGCAGCGGCGCCAACCAGAATAATGAAGACCATGCACGTGAGGATGAGGGTCGAATCCATCACCTCCCGCAGGATCTTAATGCTGAACTTGCGGTTTAAAACCGTCAGACCGGTAGCACCTACGGCCCCTACAGCGGCAGCTTCGGTGGGAGATGCTATCCCGGCAAAGATGGAGCCAAGGACTGCCACCATCAGCAGGAGGGTGGGAACCAGGGCCCGCATGACCTTTGCCGCCATGACCTTCGGCGTAAGCTGTGCCAGTTCGCTTTCGGGGATCGGAGGCGCCCACTCCGGTTTCAACCACGAGATCAGCAGGATGTAGAAGATGTAAAGACCAACTAGAATAAGGCCCGGGAAGACCGCCCCCATGAAGAGGTCCCCAACAGGTACGCCGACAATATCGCCTATTAGAACAAGCACTATGCTTGGCGGGATGATCTGTCCCAGTGTTCCAGCGGCTGAGACGGTACCGGTGGCAAGCTCCTTCTGGTAGCCTCTTTTCAGCATTGTCGGGACTGCCAGAAGACCCATGGTCACCACCGTAGCCCCGACAATCCCTGTTGAAGCCCCCAGAAGGGCCCCCACTATCACTACCGAAACTGCCAGGCCGCCACGTATTCTCCCGAACAGCAGACCCATAGTATCTAAAAGCTCTTCAGCCAGTCCGGAACGCTCCAGCATTACTCCCATGAAGACGAACAACGGCACCGCCAGCAGGGTGACGTTTGTCATTATCCCCCATATCCTGAGAGGCAACAGCGAGAAAAAGGACCAGCCAAAACCGATCAGGCCGAAGGTGAGGGCCGTGCCCATGAGCGTGAAGGTGACGGGGAACCCGAACATCAGGAGGATGGTCAGGGCAAGGAACATCCAGGCTGGCAGATATTCCATCATTCACCGGCCTTCAGTTCGAGGTCCTTGCCAATGATGGTAAAGAAGCTCTTTATTCCGAGGGAGATACCCTGGATGAAGACCAGGGAAATTCCAGCTGGTATGCACGCTTTGAGTATGAACCGGAAGGGAATCCCCCCCGGGTCGGGTGACCCTTCCATCACTGAAAAGGAAGCCTGAACGAACCTGATGGAAGTCTCGATTATCATGAAACAGCCCGGCAGCAGGAAGAATAAAACACCGATGAGGTTTACCCAGGCACGGGTCTTCGGGCTCATCCGCTGGTAGAAGATGTCGACCCGGACGTGGCCCTCCTTCAGGAGAGTGTAGCCCGCCCCCATGAGGAAGATGAAGGCGAAAAGGTGCCACTCCAGCTCCTGGGTGAAAACGAAGCTGGTGTTGAAGGCGTAACGCATGACCACGTCAACGAACACGACAGCTACGACCAAACCCGTCCCCCACGCCACAACTTTCCCGACCCACTCGTTGAGCGAGTCGATGGTCCGGCAGAGGTTGCGGAAGAAGATCGTCATAAAATGTCTGTTCTTGTGTCGTTAACTGGCGTATGGCTCTATGAAAAGGATTTATTGGCAACCGATAAAAGTTCAGATACATTATTACGGTTTGCACTACCCTGTCAAATAGTGTTTTACTGCAGTCCCGTAATCTCAACCCGGAGAAACTGTACTTTGAATAATCGTGGGTCAAGCATCCTGATAAACACGAGCTACGGGCACTTTCTTTCCCATTTCAACATGCTGGTGTTTCCGGCAGTTGTACTGCCCCTGTCGGCCAGGCTGAATCTGCCCCTCGCGCAGACGCTGCAGTTATCCCTGTGGATGTACCTGCTGCTTGGGTTGACTGCACTGCCCTGGGGACTTGCGGCAGACAGGTGGGGTGCAGATATCCTGATGAGGGCTTTTTACCTTGGCTCGGGACTGTGCGGGCTGGCCGCAGCATGGTGGATTAACTCCCCGACTGCCCTGGTCTACTCCCTTGCGGGTATCGGCTTTTTCTCGGGCATATACCATCCCATCGGCCTCGGCATGATCTCAAAGTCATCAGAGAGTGTCAGCGTAGGTATGGGGATCGTGGGCATGTTCGGAAACCTGGGCATGGCCGCTGCGCCCCTTCTTGCCGGCGTGTTCACCTGGGTATGGGGACCACGGGCAGTCTACATCATGCTGGGCATCATGAACCTGGCCGGGCTGTTCCTGGCAAGGTCGTCGGACAGCAGCCAGCCCGTAAGACAGGATACTCAGTTGCACAAGGAGGGCGGGAGCTGGCTGGTGATCCTGTGTGTGCTCCTTGTTTCCGCCATGCTCGGTGGAGTAGTCTACAGGGGGGCCACAGTGATCACCCCTGCCTACTTCGAACTTAAACTCCAGACCCTTTATCGGCTACTGTCGGACCTGGCGGGTGGCGGCGCATCACGAAACCTGGTAGCGACGTCGATCACCTCTTCCATTTTTCTCGTTGGGATGGCGGGGCAGTACCTCGGCGGTCGTATTGCAGATATCTTCGATCAGCGTTACTGCTACCTTGTCTTCAACGCTGTCACCATCCCCTGCGCAGTACTTATTGCAGTATTTTCCGAGTCGACCCTGGTATTTTTTGTTTTCGTATATTTCTTCTTCCTGCTGGGGATGCAGCCGGTGGAAAACGCTCTCTTTGCTCACGCTACGCCCCAGCGATTCCACCACACCGCATTCGGCGCCAAGTTCATCGTCACTTTCGGCGTGGGGGCTTTTGCAGTAAGAATGCTCGCCGTCGTCGAGGAGCGCTTCGGGATCGGTTACTCTTTCCCTGCCCTGGCCTTTTTTTCGGCTCTTATGGTGCTTGCAGTTGCAGTTCTCATCGCCATGACCAGGGACAGGGCCCAGCCGGCTCTGGATCACTCAGAAGCTGACTAGTACTTCTTCCAGGGTTCGTTTCGGAACGTGATGGACCCCTTCATCGTCCCTCCAGTACTTGATCTCGTCATCTGCAATTGGATCGAGCACAACTTTTTCCTTGGGCCTGCCCAGCGCCAGCACCATAAGTATCTGGAAGTTGTCGGGAACACCGAGCTCTTTTGCCAGGCCCTCCCTCTTGATGGACCCGATAATACAGCCCCCCAGGCCTTTTTCTACAGCACCCAGCATTATCGTCTGGGAGGTGATGCCGCTGTCGTTGTCAAAGGACTTGGCGATGCTCGTGTCGCCGAGGACAACTATATATGCGGAAGGACGTTCCTCCTCATCGGGACCAGGCCAGTCCTGCAGGTAGCCAGCCCATGCAAGATAGGGATAAATTTTCTCGTTAGTAGCCCGATCGCAGGAGATAAAGTACTTTAACGGCTGTCTGTTGGCAGTAGAACCGGTGAGCCTGGCAAGATCCACCAGGCCTTCCAGGGTCTGCCTGCCAATTTCCTCATTTCCGTAAAAACGCCTGTAGCTGCGGTTTCTAAGAACCAGGTCTTTCAGCATCAAAACCTCCTTTGAACGTTATGGCCCTTGCTAATTTTTTCTGAATCATTACACTGGCCTGAACTTGCCTGGCCTGACGTGGGCACAGAGCTTTAAAACAAGAAATTATAACTGCTGATGACAGCAGGAAGATCCTGATCGTGAAGAAAAAAAACTGGTTTCCAAAAAAACGTCACCCTAAAACTCACCTTTTCGCGGGGCTGCTCGCGGGGTTCATGCTGTCCATGCTTGTCGAAGACAAGGTTCAGAAACTGATAATCATATACTCCGTTGCGGGTCTGGCTTTTGCTGCCGGCGAGTTCATGGCAAGAAAAAAGCGAAAATAACCCGAACAGGATCTTTCAGGATGCTGTACCCAAAACCTGTTCCGCCCTCCAGGGCGGCTCAGATCCATTATAAGCGCATTTAATTTCCACCGCACTTGACGGGCATCATGGTTCCTGCCCGCACATCATATATCTGAACAATGGCAACACCCACATCGGAGCCGGTGCCAGCGGCAACTGTCTGAACGAATTTCTTACCATCAACGCAAAGCAGCTGGGTGATTGCAATTATTTTCCCGTCCCTGTCGACATCGATCTTCTTTTCCTCCAGGATCTCGATGCCGAAAGCGCTTAAAGCCGGTACCAGAAGAGCCAGGCATACTAGCGTGATCAGTATCTTTTTCATCGCGATCTCCCATGACACAAAGGCATATCTTCAATAAATCACGAACCCTGGCCGGTGATGGATCTCTGAACATCCTCCAAGATCATCTTTCGGCGCGCATCGTTGTCGTCGTAGTGCACCGCAAAGGACGTCTTGCCCCCTCCCATAATTTCCCAGGTATCCTTTTGCGGATGGTTATCTATAGTCGCCAGCGGATTAACTGAATCAATAACATCCAGGATCCGGCCTACACCATCTACTGTCACCTGGACCACAACAACGCCAGGTTTTTCCAGCAAGAGGCCTGGAACCATGACCAGGCTGAACTCGTGTCCCTCAATTTGAATTTTCAGCAAGACAGCACCCCCCTTTCCGCACCTTCGTTTCTACTGTTAAAAGCATATACCAGGTAAAATGTTATATTTTCTCGCCCTCAACGTCAATAGTGTGCTGTTCTGTGAGTCAGAGCATCGGGTATTGGAAATTGGATATTGGCCCTTCGACTAAGTCAGGGGCGATGCTCAGGGCAGGCGATAGGCTCTGGGCTAGAGGCTGTAAGCTGTTGGCTAAGGTCCTGGGTCGTTTGACTCCAACCGCAGGTTGGACAGGCAGAAGGCAGGAGTCAGTGGATAAGTAACGAGGTGTTGAGGTATCGAGGTGTCGATGTATCGAAGTTTACACCCCTCCATCCTGTCGGGACCTAGCTTAAGCGAAGACTGATGGTGGGAGAGGATTGAGGAGAGGGGGATATATACTATCTTCCCCTGACGGAATCACTAACATCATGTTTCACGGCAAAATATGTGTGAATACAATTATTTTTCTGAAAAATTACCTTGACTTGCACCCCAAACTACTCTATACAGATTCTATTACTTAATCTTTTAAATCAAGATTGGCGCGGCAACATACACAAGAAACATGATAAAGATTGGCCTTTAATGAAAAAAACGCAAGAAAACAGCTTCAACCAGAACATCACTGTGCACGTATCTCACTATGCACGGCTCTTCGACCTGCTTTTTTCAGAGCGTGGGTCCATGTACTCATGTGCCATGCCCCTGCTCTAAGGACCGTCAAACGGTACTTGGAGCACAGCTGAACTACCCTACTCCACTAAAACTATAGAATTGAACTTCCCTCCTTTTTTCATGGGAGGTGTGCATGCCGTCAACTGGCAGAGCACAATAATAATTATGGGAGGACGATCATGTCCAGGAACGGATATAGAACCGAAACTGTAGCTCTTCACGGTGGTCAGGAGCCTGACGGCACAACTCTCGCCAGGGCCGTGCCCATTTATCAGACAACGTCGTACGTGTTCAAGGACTCCGAACACGCCGCGAACCTCTTCGCACTCAAAGAGTTCGGCAACATCTACACCAGGATAATGAACCCCACCAACGACGTCTTTGAAAACAGGCTCGCGCAGTTAGATGGCGGCGTCGGTGCCCTTGCCCTTTCCTCTGGTCAGGCAGCATCCACCTTATCGATACTGAATATCGCCAGGAGCGGAGACGAAATAGTCGCCGCAACGAGCCTTTACGGCGGCACTTACAACCTTTTCAAGTATACCCTTCCCAAACTGGGCATCAATGTTCATTTCGTTGACCCGGATGATCCAGAAAATTTCCGGAGGGCTGTCAACGAAAAAACCAGGGCAGTCTACATTGAGAGTATCGGCAACCCCAAACTGGACGTACCCGATTACGAGGCCATCGCAAATACGGTTCATGCTGAAGGGCTGCCCCTAATTGTTGACAACACTGTTACGCCGGTCCTCCTGCGCCCCTTTGATGTCGGAGCGGACATTATCGTCTACTCGGCAACCAAATTTATCGGGGGCCACGGCACTTCCATCGGCGGAGCCATCGTTGACTCGGGCCGCTTTGACTGGACGTCGGGCAGATTTCCAGAGTTCACCGAGCCCGACCCAAGCTATCACGGGCTGGTCTACTCTGAGGCCCTGGGCGAACTGGCCTATATAATCAAGGCGCGAGTCCAGCTCCTTCGAGACCTGGGCCCGGCACTAAGCCCATTTAATTCGTTTCTCTTCCTCCAGGGTCTTGAGACTCTACCCCTCAGAATACGCAAGCACAGTGAAAACGCACTTGAGATCGCCCGGAGGCTCAAAAAACATCCTGACGTTGCCTGGGTCAGCTATCCCGGCCTTGAGGACCACCCCACCTACGAGAATGCAAAAAAGTATCTACCCCATGGCTTCGGGGCCATCGTCGGTTTCGGGATCAAGGGCGGGCTGGAAGCAGGTACTCGCTTCATCGACAGCCTCAAGCTCCTGTCGCACCTTGCTAACATCGGCGACGCAAAGTCACTGGTCATTCACCCGGCATCTACCACTCATCAGCAGCTTTCCGCCGAAGAGAGATTAAGTACAGGTGTAACCGATGATTTCATCCGGCTTTCGATCGGTATCGAAGATGTCGAGGATATCTGGGACGACATAACAGGTGCCTTAAAATCAGCACCCAGGGAGGTCAGTCATGACACGCAGGCAAACATCGCCGGAAACGCAGCCAGCTGAGACCTCCGGGAGCACAGATTTTCCTGCCCGGCCCGCCGATTCGGTGGGTCGGGTGGAGCCTCACTCCGTAACATTCAACGGTGATGAACACATCCTGAAACTCGAATCAGGGTCACTTTTGTCTTCGGTTACCGTGGCTTACGAGACATACGGGACCCTTTCACCAGCGGGAGACAACGCTGTACTCATTTGTCATGCTCTTTCCGGAGATGCCCACGCAGCGGGCTACCACGGATATGAAAAAGAGGAACGGCCAGGTTGGTGGGACATTCTCATAGGCCCGGGGAAACCGCTGGACACAGATCGCTATTTTGTCATCTCCTCTAATTTCCTGGGAAGCTGTTACGGCACAACCGGACCAACTGACGTCGATCCCGAAACCGGGAAACCCTACGGGCTCACGTTCCCGTTCTTTACGATCCGCGACATGGTTGAGGTTCAGAGGTGGCTGATAGATCATTTGGGTATAGACACTCTCCTTGCCGTACTTGGCGGTTCCATGGGAGGTATGCAGGCCCTCCAGTGGGCTATTTCGTACCCCGAACGAATCAAGGGGACCATCCCCATTGCCACCACTGCAAAGATGTCGGCCCAGGGCATTGCCTTGAACGAAGTCGGACGACAGGCGATATTGAGTGATCCGAAGTGGGAAAACGGAGACTACCCCGAGGACGACCCCCCGGACCGGGGCCTTGCCCTGGCGCGGATGATCGGCCACATAACCTACCTGTCTGAGCAGTCCATGCAGAGGAAATTCGCCCGCCGTTTCGTAAATGGAAACGGAAGATCTTTTAATTTTTCGGGTGACTTTCAGGTTGAAAGCTATCTTCGTCACCAGGGGGACAAATTCGTCAAGCGATTCGACGCCAACACGTACCTTTACATCTCCAGGGCCATGGATTATTTCGACCTTGAAGGCGATTACGGTTCCCTGGAAGATGCCTTCAAAAACTGCGTGGCGTCATTTCTGCTCCTTTCCTTTACAAGTGACTGGCTGTTTCCCCCTGAGCACTCCCAGGAGATCGTCAGGGCACTAAAGAGGCTGGGCAAGGAGGTATCCTACGCCAATATCGACTCAGATCATGGACACGATGCGTTCCTGCTCCCCGGCCACAGAATGGGAGACCTCATTACAGGATTTCTCAAGCGTCTGGAAAGAGGTGAGCGGCCATGAGTCTGGCAGAGAAGAAAACTTTTAACGACCGTCGTAAAGCGGTTCTGACTGCTCCTGAAGTAGACTGGAGCCTGACCCATAAACGCGACCGTGTTCTGGACGGTCCGATCACTGAATGCGTCGGTGACGGCGACAGGATACTGGACCTTGGATGTGGTCAGGGTGACCTCCTTCTCTGGATCAAGAGTAAAAAAAATGTCACCGAACAGGGCATTGAGATCGACGGCAGTGCTGTTACGGAGGCCATTTCACAGGGGCTCACGGTGATACAGGGCGATCTGGAGCAGGGTCTTGCCGACCTGGGGGATCATACCTTTGATATAGTTATACTGAATCAGGTTATATCTGTGATACGGGATCCGGCTGCTCTTCTCATTGAAGCGCTGCGGGTGGGCCGAAAGGCCGCAGTTACCTTTACAAATTTCGCCTTTTACAAGACCCGGTTCCAGCTGGCCCTCACCGGCCGGCTCCCCGTAAATCCGACCTTGCCTTACCAGTGGCACAACACGCCCAACATCAGGCTGGTAACAGTCCAGGATTTCAGGGAGCTTTGTCTCGATCTGGGGTTCAAGGTTAACAGGGAAATTTACATGTCATTTCGCAGTGATGGCCAGCCATACAACGTGAGATCGTGGCCGAACATGAGGGCATCCTCGGCGCTGTTTGTGATCGGAAAGTGATGTGGGTCGCGTTGCTCCGGTCCCAGGTTTCAAGTCCCAGGCCCCAGGTGCCAGTTTCCAATTTCTGCTTCCAGTTTCTGGTTTCAAGTGTTGAATTCCTGACTTTCAACCTTACCTGGGACCTGGAACTTTATCTAACCTCCTGCCCAAGCTAACCCCCTTGCCCCCCGGCGCCTTCCTGTGCAATTATGTACAGGTGAAGGCCATACAGCAGGATCGGGGGAGCAGGGTTTGATTGGAAATAGTAACGGAGAGCTGTACCTGGCTATTGACCAGGGGGGGCACGCAAGCAGGGCCATTGTTTTTGACTCCGCGGGCAGACAGATAGCTGAATCGCAGAACACCCTTGAAACCTTCCGGCCCAGGAAGGGCTACGTCGAACATGACGCTGAACAGTTGATGGCCTCCATTAACAACAGTATTGAAGAAGTCTGCGCTGCCCTCAAGGAAAAGGCTGGTAACATCGTTTCGGCCGGTTTGGCCACCCAGCGCTCCAATGTAGTGTGCTGGGACAGGGAAACCGGACACGCCCTGTCCCCAGTGATCAGCTGGCAGGACACCCGCGCCAGGGACGAATTGAGCGAGTTTAAAAAGAGCGAGGTCGAGATCCACATGAAAACCGGCCTCTTTTTATCTCCCCACTATGGCGCCAGCAAGCTGAAGTGGTGCCTGGACAATCTGTCGGATGTTAAAGAAGCCCTTTCGACAGACCGGCTGTGTATTGGCCCAATGAGCAGCTTTATTGTCCGCAACATCACCAGGGAAAAACCCTTCATCTCAGATCCGGTAAGCGCTTCCAGAACCCTTTTGTGGAATATCCACAAGGGAGATTGGGACGCCGATCTTGTGGACATGTTCAGTCTTCCCTTCAATTCCCTACCCAGATGCGTCCCGAACGGGTACGAGTTCGGACGTATTAACCTCGTCAGCGGAGAAATACCCCTTAACCTGGTAACGGGAGACCAGCCCGCAGCCCTGTTTTCCGGCGGAAAGCTAAACAGCGAGAACCTGTATATAAACGCCGGCACGGGCGCATTTGTCTTGAGGGCAACAGGGAATGAGCCTGTTTCCGGACGGCGGCTGCTAACCAGCCTTGCCCACCAACTGCCGGAAGAGGACCTATACGTCCTGGAAGGAACCGTCAACGGGGCGGGCAGTGCCATGGAGTGGGTAAAGAGAGAACTGAACCAGGAAGACATATTCAATAAGCTTCCGAGATGGCTGGGAAGCGTAAAAAAACCACCGTTATTTCTAAACGGCATCTCAGGCCTTGCGGCCCCTTTCTGGGTCCCTGATTTTATATCTGAATTTATTGGCAACGGTGCGGAGCGCGATAAGATCGTGGCTGTTCTGGAGAGCATTGTTTTTCTGATCAACGCCAACCTGAACGAGATGAACAAGAGCATGGCGCCTCCCGAAGAGATCAGGATCACAGGCGGCCTCTCCCGCTTGAACGGCCTCTGCCAGAAACTCGCCGATCTCACCCATCTCCCTGTCTACAGGCCCCCCGAGACTGAGGCCACTGCAAGGGGAACCTGTTTTCTCCTTGCCAACATGCCCGAAAAATGGGCCACACCAGGCAGAGGAAAATGGTTTAAACCTGAGACCGGCAAGGGGATCGTGCTGCGCTATCGGGCCTGGGAGGATGCCATGCTGGCTAGGATGAGAGATGTATAGTTAGTGTCCAAGGCCCAGGTTAATCCTCCACGTCGGACCTTGGACCCCCTCCCCCCCCCCCCCCCCTACCTCAACACCCCCCCCACCACATCTCAATCATTTTTGATATTACTATTGGCGCATAGAATAGTGCATCTAAGACGC
>CAYVSA010000050.1:9682-15138 GCA_964454175.1 uncultured Pseudomonadota bacterium | reverse complement strand
GTCAGGGCCTGAGCCTCATTGAACAGATCGAGTTGTACAGACTGGCTGGTTTCTGGGGTGGGTGCAAACTGCCGAGGCTCACCGACGGACCAGGGGGGCGTGCGTTTTCTTTTTATCCATAGCATCCATTTGTGTGAACCCTGACGTATGCTGACCACCTCAAAAGTAAAAATAGGGTGGGTGTTTTGCAGCGGATACGGTGGGAACTGTCTGTCTTGACTCAGGGGTCCCCTATATTTAAAATAACAGAAAAAATATTTTCAAAGAAGCTGGGGAGCTAGCATGAGTTTTGCAGATTTCACTAAATTTAAGGAATAAGATGCTGCTGGGAATATTTAGTGATAAGAATGCTACTTGTGCATATTTGAATGTTGTGGCTTCGCAGGGGGATTGAGTTTGAAATATTTTATCGTCCACTATGCTCTGCCTTTTTTCACGGTATTATCCTTTTTGTATCTCGACAGTGCATCATTGGTTTTCGGTCAACAAAATAATCCTCAACCATCATCCGGCGATTTGGTTTTGCCCATGCCTGGTGACGGGAATATGGTTTTCAGGCCGGTTTGTTTTAACCAGGGGAGTGGTATGTATGCCTGGAAAAGATTCCGTGTAGGTGATCCTGTTGGGGGATATAAAGAATCGCCCACCGGTGTTGCACTTGGTGGGGCCTTCCAGGTTGGACAGGGTGACAGTAAAGACTGGTGTTATTATGTCGGGAAATATGAGGTGACGGAAGATCAATTTTACGCCGTTTCACCGAAACCCGAGGAATTTAAGAAGAACAACCTACCGGTCCGTGATATTTCATGGTTTGATGTGGAAGATTTCGTCCGCCACTACAATACTTGGCTGTATGCCAATGCGTTGGACCGGATTCCTGAATATGGGGGAATCCCGGGATATCTGCGATTACCGACAGAATATGAATGGGAGTTTGCAGCTCGCGGCGGCAGCAAAGTGAGTAATGCCCAATTTGACAGGAGGACCCCATATCCTGCCGGTAAACTGGCGGATTACGAATGGTTCTCCGGACCAAAGTCTTCCCACAATAAGGTAAAACCGGTTGGTCTTCTCAAACCCAACCCTCTAGGGCTTTATGACATGCTGGGAAATGTCGAGGAAATGACGCGTTCTTTGTACCGGGTTGAATATTACCAAGGGAGAAGTGGAGGATTTGTTGCAAAGGGTGGCCATTATCTCACCAACGAAAAGCAGACACGCTCATCTCTTCGAACAGAACAAGAATTTTATGCCTTCAATAGAAAAACCAAGAAGCTCTCTCCTGGGAAAACGAAAACTCTAGGTTTCCGTTTGGTCATATCATCCCTGGTCTTTCCCAGCCGTCAAATCAGTAACCTGATGAAACAGGGCTGGGAAAGCTATCATAAAGGGATGGGCCAATCGTTGCCGGCTGCCGTTTCAACCAGTGCAATCTCTACAAAAACAAAAGTTTCCGGTTCCGATGCCTCCGTTTATCTTCTGCAGCTTAAAACCCAACTGAATAAGTCGGGCGCCATGTCCGCCGCTGTGAGACAGTATCTGGTTAATCTTTCATCCTCTCTTGATGAAATCCAGTTCACCATTCACCAGGCGGAAAAAGACTCAGCCTATGCCTGGCTAAGAACAGCAGGAGAGCAGGCATTTTTTATTGTCAGGGAAGCGAGGAAATTGCCCATCCTTAAAAAATTGCAGAATGCAGCGAAGCTCTCGCAACGAACCTTAATCTTGAAAAAATATAAATCCCGAGAAAAAGAAATTCGACAAAATGTCACCCAGGCCATATCATCGTATACGGAATCCGTCCGTCAACTCGGTTTAACCGGAGATACGGCCTTTGAGGATGGGATCAAGAGATATCGACATTTTTTAACCATGCGTCAGGCTGGGCCACAGCTTCTGCTTTTGGCAACCCTTGAAAAACATGTGCAATTCTATCTTAAGAATAAAAGAACCGATGACGGTCAATGGGAAAAGGATCTAACGCAACAGGCACAGCCCGGTAAGGTGCAATAGATGAGAGAGACAACTTGATGATTGCGTAAAAAATCATCTCAGCCGCCCGGATGGACTCTGGAAAAAGATTAACGGCAGCACGAAAATTTTATCGAGGAAGATTATGAGGAAGATTATGCTAAAGAAAATCGCATTGGGTATGGCCATTATTTTCATGTATTCTTTTGTTTTCGGCTGTGCCGGTATCAAAGATGACAGCGCTCGTACGAAAGCCGAAGGCGCCGGTGCAGGGGCTACCATAGGAGCAATCGGAGGTGCTCTCCTCGGCCAGCTGATTGGCGGTGATAAGGGATCAACACTTGCGGGAGCAGCCATAGGAGCAGCCATTGGAGGCATAGGTGGGTATGCATATGGAAATCATGTTGCGGCGCAGAAGGCGAAATATGCCAATCAGGAAGATTGGCTAAATGCATCTATTGCTGAAGCACGCAAGAAAAATAGTGCGTTACAGACCTACAATAGAAAATTGCGGTATCGGATTGCTCAAGTAAAGAAGGAAATCAGGAAACTGAAAGCAAAGCATTCTAAACAGGGTTCGAAGAACAAGGCACTTCTTGCCAAAAAACATAAGATTGACAGTTTGCTCAAAGAGGCAAAAAGGCAGCTGGCAGCTGCCCGGGAAGAGATTTCTGCTCAAAATACGGTAAAAGCCGATGTTGCAAAGTCCAAAGGGAGTGATTTCACAAAATCACTTGATAGTGAAATTGCAGCATTGAAGGCCCATGTCAAGGAATTGAAGAAACGAACCGAAGAGCTGGCATCAATGTCGGCAAGCATGGCCGTATAGGCCTCCTGATCTTTGTTCAATATTCAATAACAGAAGATGGCACTGAATAGTCAGTCCCGTTCGAAGGTATTGAAACGTAGTTTCCCGAACAAGAGGAGTTCCAAAATATGAGAAGAAAGAGCATATATACAATAGGTGTCATTTCTCTCCTTTTTGTTTTGTCATCATGTGCCAACCAAACCACCGATCCTCATCAAGGTGGTCTGTTCAGTTATAACCCCGCCGCTTATGAAAGCCGAATTCAAAGTAAACAAAAACGGTTGGCCCAGCAAAAAAAGGAAAACCAATCAATGCGAAATAAAGGTGCTCTTCTTGAAAAGGAGAAAACATCTGCCAAGCAGGAAATGGCTGCCTTAAAGAAGAAAATAGCCTCTCTTTCCAAATCCATCGCATCCTTAGAAAAAAAGCTGCGTAAAGCTGAACTTGAAACTACTGAAAATAAAACCCAAAAAAAGGTGATTCTCAAGAAACTGCAGAATCTGCAGTTGTCGGTCAAAGCCTCCGATTTTATTAAGAGCCCGAAAGAAAAGCGAGCCGAGATTAAACGTCTAAAAAAGAAGCAAGATGCTCTGGAAAAGGAGGCGGCAGCCCTCATGCGCCTCTAGCGTTGTGGCCGTGAAATTATGGGATCAGATATTGAAAGGGAACATTTGAGACATTCGTGTAGAAATGGATATATCATTCATGCCCGCGATTTTTGTGGAGTGGTATCCCTGCTGTTTATTTTCCTGGTTTCGTTTTTCCCGCTAAAGCTCAAGGCGGAAAGTGCCCTATCGAAATCAGAATTGAGCCGCATCGGCGAAGCCATGAAATCTATTCGCGATGATTTTCTGATGCCCACGAAATCAGCCAAAGAGATAACGGATGATATGCTTCGATTCTACATCCGTTCTATCGACGACTATGGAGATTACCTTACCGGGAGGGAATACAGAGCTTTTCTTGAATCGAACAACTCCGATTACTTTGGGGTGGAGATGGATATAGAGAGGAAAAAAGGGCGCATCTATCTTTATCCCTTTAAGGGTGGGCTTGCCGAAAATCTGGGTCTTCGCACGGGGGATGAACTTATCGCCGTCAATGGTGCACCCGTATACGGTCAATCGGTTTTCCTGGTTGGTTCCAAGATTCGTGGCGCCAAAGATGTCACCGTGCAACTGACCATAAGGCGAGGAGAAGGAATCCCACGGATCTTCAGTCTTCGTCGAAAGCGGACAAATTATCTATCAGTCCGGTATCTTAGCTTTGCTGATGCTGATTTTATACAGATAACACGATTTGTCGAAAATAGCGACAGGCAGCTCAAAACGATTCTTTCCGGGATAACCGATCAAGCGAAGACACTGGTCATTGATCTGCGAGGAAATCAGGGAGGAAACTTACAGGCCGCCCGGCAGTGCGCGGATTATTTTCTTCCCTTCGGTGCTATACTTTTTCACCTGCAAACACGGCGGAATAGCCGAGATATTACTGCCACCTTACCCGAGATATCCCGGAACCCGGTCATTGTCATTCAGGATCGTATAACCGCCAGCGCAGCCGAGGTATTCATAGCTGCCCTAGTGGAGAATGGTCGGGCTCTCTCAGTAGGTGAAAAGAGCTACGGAAAGGGTCTGGCTCAACGTTTTATTCCCCTGGTGGATGGATCGGCCCTGCGCCTTACTTTTGCCGAGATTCTGACGCCTGAAAAACACCGATATCAAGGGAAAGGTCTCCTGCCTGACGTACCCATGGCCCTGGTATCTGCCGGGTCCGAAAGGAATCCTGAACAAATAATACGTGATGTACTTAATATGGCAGGAAATAAACAACAATGATCAAGGAAGAAGGAATGTGCTCATGAAGCAAAAGTCAAGGGCGATAAGTGCGTTGACGGTGTTGTTTCCCCTGTTCCTTCTGTCCGCTGCTGCCCCGGCAAAGGCCGGGGTCCGTTTTACGGACAAGGAACTCCTGGCCTCGGGCCAGATGTGGACCGAGACCAAAGTTCAGTGGACCGCAGAGAAATCGGTCCACCGCCGGCGGATGAAGCAGATCCGGAAAATGAAACTTTCCCAGCCCAAGAAGGATTTTCTGCGAGCCCGGGAGATAGCCCGCCACCGCTCCCGGAACAACATCCTGGCCGCCAAGCGGGACCAGGTGCAGAACGTGCTCATCAACGAGGCCAACGCCCGGGTCAAGGGCGGCAAAACAGCCGCCTCCGGCGGTCTGAAGGACACCGCCGGAACCAAGTTCGGCCAGGCCGGACACCGGGGCATGCCCGGTGATAGGGATATGGGCGGCGGAGCCCGCACCGTGGATAAGGTTGAAGACGTCCTCAAGGACATGGGCATCTACAACCCCAAACATATCAAGAAGACGGCCGCCACCCTGGAGATCGGAGACGACTTTGAGCTGACCATCAACAAGGAGGGCATCAAACCCAGACCGGGTACGGAATACCACCAGGTCGAGACCAACGTGTCTGCCCGCAACCCGGAGACCTACGTCTCTGAATCCATGAAGACCCGGGAAGGCAAGAAACTGGTTTCCAAGGAGGTTGGAGCCGATTATGTGGAGGTGCAGGACCACCGCAAAAAGGCCTCCAAGGGCTTGGCCACCGACGGCGAGGGCCTGGTTCGCAACCAGGGCAAGATGCAGAGCATGGCCAAGGGCACCG
>CAYVSA010000050.1:7940-9582 GCA_964454175.1 uncultured Pseudomonadota bacterium | reverse complement strand
CGCCCAGGAAGCCGCCAAGATGCGGCGGGTCAGCGAGGATGTTTTCAACGCCGCCGAGCGCTCAACCCTGGCCAAGGCCAAAAAGAATATCGTCGATCTGCAGGCCAAAGCCGCCTCCATGGACCCGGCCGACCCGACCCGGGCTAAAATAGAGGACGAAATCGTCGACTCGGTGACCAAGATGAAGGCCACCAAGGCGGCCAATGAAGAGTTCATCTCGCGCAACGCGGCCAACTCTCGACCGGCTCCGCCGCCGGACACCCCAGAGGTGAAAGGGAAAATTACCGCCGCCGACGCCGACCTGGAGCTGGCCAAGGTGGCCAGCCCGGATACGCCCACCGCCCGTCAAAAAGCGGTCAAGGTCTTCGCCACGGTGATGACCATCTCCGATATCGGCCAGACCAGCCAGACCATAGAGGATTGGCAGGAGGGCAAAATCAGCCTGGGCGAGGCCTCCCTGACCGTGGTCGACGCCTTTGTCACCCAGGGGCTCATCGGCACCGGCAAGCACGCCTATCAAAGCCACAAGGACTACACCGAGGCCCGGGACAAAATCAATCAGGCCAACCGGACCAATATGACCGCCTACCTGGACCAGTGGCGGATCCGGCTGCGCAAGGTCGGGCTGTCCAAACAGGAAGCCCGGAGCTTGGTCGGTCGGGCCATTATTTCCGGCGATTTAAATGTCCTGCGCAAAAAATCACGGGAGCTGAGGGATGAAGGCAGGGACATCAAGGACCCGGTGTTAATTACCGAAACCTTTGAGGCGGATGACACCAAAGCAGAGCGGGCTTGGGAAGTCCTCAAGGGTGTTGCTGTCGGCACGGTCAAGAATATCGGCTACATCGTCACTGCCCCCAGCCGGGTGGTGGAGGCCTACGCCGAGGGTGAACTGGCCGAGGCCAACCTGGACGCCTACGCCCGGACCAGGTCCGCCGACAGCAGAAAGGAGCTGTTCAGAAAGCTGATCAGCGCGGGCGTGGATTCCCACCGGGCCCTCAAGGCCCTGAACCAGTACGAGGAAAACAATACCGCTCCCTTAAGGGCTCTGTTCAAGGAGGCCCGTGAAAGAGTCAAGGCCGAGCAGGCCTCGGCGGCCGAGGCGGCGGCGGCGGCGGAAGAGGCCCGGCGCATTGAGGCCGAAGCCAACCGCCGGACCGCCCTGCTAAAATCCTATTCGGCCCACGTCACTTATCTGATGACCACCCCGCTGACGCTGAAATACCAGCCCGCGCCGGTCCAATTGGAGCGGGAGGGCGAGCGGGCGCTGATAGAGATGAACGTCACTGACAAGCGGGGCAAGCTACAGGCGGTCATCAAATCCCTGGACAAGATCATCGAAGAGTTGTCCGGCTCAGCAGGCAAGGTCAAGGTGGACTACAAGTTCTCCTTTCCGGCCAAACCGGGCCGTAAGCCCGGCCAGTTCTTCACCAAAAGTCCGGGAGTCGAAGGGGTCTACCCGATGGAGGCGACCCTGGATTTTCATATCCAGGGACCCGGGCTGAAAGGAGACATGGTCGCTCTGGACAAGGTCTTCACCCGCCAACAGTTCGGCAAGGTGGAAGTGACCACGCTGGAGAAGAAATTCGACTATTCCCAGGGCATCTGGCCCGAGTTGAGGAAGACCGGCAAGGTGGTGGTC
>CAYVSA010000050.1:2077-7840 GCA_964454175.1 uncultured Pseudomonadota bacterium | reverse complement strand
CGGCCGACCATGGCCTATTACGTCAGCCCGGGTAAGGAGGCCGGTTGGATCTACGGCACCTTCCAGCAAGCCTATCCGGACGCCAACGGCGTTCTGAAATGGCAAAAGGTCTATAAAGCCGGTGACGCCCAAAGCGCCAGGAACGTAAAAAACCTAATCCATGTGTCCAACATGTACATCCACTGCTACATGGATGATCAGAAAATAGCCGAAAAAGATGCCCTTAAGAAGAAGCTCCACAATGAGAAAAAGGCGATCCAGCAGACCCGGCGGGACAAGGCCCAGGGCGGCTCGAAGTTCGAGGGGCCTTTTGGTGAAAAGGAAAGCTTCACCGGCAAGATCACCATCAACATCGGGCAGGACGGCCAGTCGGTTCAGGGCACCTTCAAAGCCACCAGTAAGGTGCATAAGAAAGGCCACAATGAGTTCAAGTTAGAGATGGACGGCGAGTTCCTGGGTGCTATTAACCCCGATACCGGCCAGATGGAGGCAAAGATCAGCGATGGAAAGCTGTGGACTTTTATAAAAAGGGAAGGTAATTGGTGGCCCACCGTAATGCCCCGATCCATGGTCAACGCCAAGGTCGTCGGCCTGCGCAAGGGAGACGCCTTAAGCGGCCACTTCGAGATGGGTTCCAACAAGGGCTTTGCCTGGACGGCCAAACCGGCCGTTGAAAAAGACACTAAGGAGAAAAAACAATGACGAGACTGATTGTGGTTCTAATGCTTCTGAGCGTGATTTGGATCACCCCCGCTCAGGCCGGTCAATCACCCTTTGCCACTCCGGATGACCATGAGGTTCAGGCGGTGATGGAAAAAACCGCCTCCGCAGCCTCCTCCGGGGAAGGAACGTCCTCCGGCGGATCCGGCAGCGGCATCCGCGCGGCCGAGTTGGTGGAGGAAAACGCCCTGCCGCCGGTGCCCCCCGCTCCGCCTGCTCCGGTCCTGGTTCCGTCCGATGAGGAGGAATCTTCCCCGGCTGGCGGCGCGATTTCCGGCGGAACCGCTTCCAGTGGCTCATCCACTCTGGACGCGAATACCGGCGACGAAAGCTACACCGACAGCCCCACCTCCACCGACTCCAGCCGGTCGAAACCGCTTACCATCGAGGGTAAAAAATTCCTTCCTTTACGCGTCCTTTCGCGTGCTTTCTCCAATATTTATCAGAATCCGGATAAAATGAGTCCTACCGTTGAAGAAAATGTGCCCGCATTTCAGTCCTTTTATGTCTACGATAAAAAGGCTTCGCCGAGTGATTTGAATCCGCTTGGCTGGTACCAGGTCGGCACGGATAACCGTGGAACCGTGGTCGGGTGGATGAATTCCGGTGATGTTTTTGAATGGAAACAGACCATGAGTCTCTCCTACACGCATCCGGAAGGACGTCATCCGGTGTTGATGTTTGAAAAGAAGCAGGAGGTCGAGAAATATGCGACCATGGATCCCGTCCAACGAAAGCAGGCTGTCGAAAAAGTCTATGCTGATATAGATAGTGGACGCATCACCAAAGATTTTCCTGTTGTTACCGTAGAACCTAAAATGGCGGTGGATATTACCAAGCAGTTTTATCTGCTGCCCATCCTCTCCTTTGAAAAAATCCAAATTGATAACCGGGAGGGACGTATCCTCCAACTTGCGGCAGTAACAAAAGGGGGAGCCACTGCACGGGAAAGCTCTGATATTCGTAAAAATAAAGGATATCTCGAGACTGCGACAGAAACGACTGCGCAGGAAGCTGCCCGTGTTATTAAAAATGCTGCTATAGATGTGGTTTGGGTCATGGATACCACCAATTCGATGATGCCCTATATTACCCAGACCCTAAAGGTTGTTGAAAACGCCTCAAAACGAATAACAGGCAACCCCGATGTGGCGCGATCTGTCAAATTCGGAATATGGGGGTATCGGGATTCCCTGGAAATCCCTGGCATTGGCTATAATGTTAAAAACTATACACCCAAACTTGAGCAAATTGATGCCTTCAACACTATTCTGCATACCGTAGACATTACCAAGGTCGGTTCCGAGGGATACGCCGAAGACGTATTTTCAGGGGTTAACAGTGCTATAACTGAAACCGCCTGGACGCCGAATGCCATTCGATTTGTGATTCTGGTCGGGGATGCGCCCTCTCATGAACCCGGACACAAATGGAATGCCTCCGGACAGAGCTCGGAGATGCTGCGTAAGCTTGCGGATGAAAAAAACATATCCCTCATTGCTATTCATATTAAAGATCCCCAGGCGGGAAATTATCACCAACTCACCCAGGAACAATTCACGACCCTGAGCAAGAATAAAGGTGTGCTTGAATCCTCCTACTATTCGACTCCATCTGAGGATCTGGCAGGTTTTGAACAGGCCACCAAGGATATGATAAACGTTATTATCGCGAGTTTGGAACAAAGTAAAGCACAGGTGAGCTCCCCGGCAGTTCCCGCCTCTGATTTTACTACCACCACAGCTACCACTGCAGGTCCAGCAACTGCAAAGCCGGCTAATCTCGATCTTTCTGACAATCAGACGGCGCCAGCAAACGGTGCTCCGGCAGGGGCCGCATCTCTTGCAAGCGGTGCCTTGCACGCGGCTTTTGTGCAATGGATTGGATCCCAGGCCGGGGCTCAGGCACCGCGTGATGTTGTGGCCTGGGTAATGGATAAAGATCTGCTGGCAACAGACATTCAGGCCCTGGAAGTCCGTCTGCTGATCAATAAACGTCAACTCGATTCCTTGCGGGAAACCCTGATCACCATCCTGAAAGCCGGTCGGATCGGACAGATCAGTGGCGATGATTTCTTTTCTTCCCTGCAGGCGGCAGCCGCCTCGACCGCAAGGGATCCAGACATGATCAAACGGGCAAATTCATTGGCCCAGACCGGCCTTATCCCGGAATTCTTGCAAGGGCTTCCCTATTCCAGCCGCATCATGGATATGAACAACGAACTCTGGGCGAGTTGGTCGGTGGATGCTCAGGATATGTTACTGGACGATCTTGAGGCGAGAATCATGGCGTATGAGACGATTCACGATGCCCCGGAAGGCTGGGTACAATTAAATAAAAGCGATGATCCTGGGGATTATGTCTATCCAATTCCCTTGGATCTGCTCCCCTGATCCAGTGGACCTACATGAAAAGTCCGATCTATCTCTTACGGGATGTCATAAAAAAAAGATCCAAAGGCGGGGTCGATTTCACCCTTTTAGTACCCGAATTAAAGGTCTTTCGAGGGGAATTTCTTGCCGTGGTCGGCCCTTCCGGCTGCGGCAAGTCCACCCTGCTCGATATTCTTGCCTTGGTGCTGGCGCCGGGCAGCTATACACGTTTCAACATCGATATTGACCTGGAGGGTGAACTGAAACGCTATGAGATCGGCGTCCTTTCAGAAAATGAGATTGCCGGCATCAGGGGCAAGTACATTGGTTATGTGTTGCAGAACGGGGGACTTCTGCCCTTTTTGACGGTTAGGGAAAACATTTTGCTCACGGCCACGATCAGTAAAACAAAGGGTGCCCTCGACAAATGTGCAGGACTGGCTGACCGACTTGGCCTCACCGATCAGCTCGACAAAAAACCGCAACACCTCTCAGGCGGGCAGCGGCAGCGGGCAGCCGTTGCCCGTGCCCTTATCCACCATCCCGCCATTATTCTGGCCGATGAACCGACGGCCGCGGTTGATTACCCGACAGCCCTTGATATTCGTGACGAGTTAAAGGAATTGGCCCATCAAATGGGTTCGGCGGTGATTATGGTGACCCATGATCACAGTCTGGTAGAGGGTGTTGCCGATGCGGAAGTACAGTTTACGCTGACTCGAAAATCACTGACGGATACCCGGGCGACCATCTCCGTACAACGCGGTCGTACAGTCTGCAAGACAGAAGATAAAATAAGGATTACTCCCCAGGCCCAACCGGCGTGATCGTCAAGTTAGCCATAAAAGATATTCTTCATGACTGGCTGCTCAGTGTCTGCCTGATCCTGGCGGTTGCAGCCATTATTGCCCCACTGCTCATCCTGTTCGGCTTGAAATCAGGCACGATACAGACTCTGCGCGGCCGTCTGGTTGAAGATCCAAAGAATCGTGAAATTCGTCCCATCAGCTCACAGTCCTTCCATAAAGACTGGTTTGACAAGATACAGGCGGATTATCCGGAAATATCTTTTGTGATTCCCATGACCCGACAGATATCAACATCAGTCACCGGCGTCAGTTCTGCTGGGACTGCTGCCTCATTATCCTTAATGGCAACCGCAGAGGGTGATCCATTGCTTCTCGAAAACGGGGTGGAAATTCCCCATCAAAAGGGATGCGTATTAACCTCCTCCGCAGCCGGTCATCTCGGCATCAAGGTAGGGGAAGACCTCAAACTGCGTACCAGCAGGATAATTAACGGTAAAACCGAAAATGGCACCCTGTCGTTACGGGTTACCGGCATCCTCGACGAGCGGGCAAGTGGACTTAAGGCGGCCTTTGTCCGGTTGGAGATCTTGAGTGCCGTTGAGGATTACAAGGATGGTCGTGCGGTACCTCGCTATGGCTGGCCTGGGGAATTGCCGATAGCTTATCCCGTGTACAACGGTGCGGTGGTCTTTACCCCTCAACCCCTCGGGAAACTCGAGGGTCTTATGTTGGTGAACAATACCGGTTTCACCAACATTAAGGAAATCGGGGCAGAAACTGCTATTGAAATCCTCGGCTACAGGCCATTACCAGAATGGAAAAGCTATCTCGTTTCACTCAAAAAAAATGCCGCAACCGCAGAGAGTGTAAAAGCGGTAAAAAACAAACTTCGTGGCAAAGGTGCTGTGGTCGTACCCTGGGTCAAGCAACTTAATGTCACAATCTCCTATCCGACTGATCAGACAAAGAGCCTTAAGCTATTTGCCATCAGTGACAAGGTACCGCTGATCAGTGGGCTTGTCGTTAATCCACTTTTTCTCCCAGATCAAGGTGAGAACAAAAGAAATGCCAGGATTATGGCCCCGGGAATTACGACGCTGGCATCCGGGCAGATGGTATTCTCCACACGTACCGGTGCACGGCACCTCTCCCTCCCAATCTCTCTGATTCCAGGGCAACAATCTCCGGGAGTTGCATTCGCCCCGGCCTCGCTGGCTGGGATGATAAACTTGCTCCGTTATCGAAATATTACCTATGATACGTCGAGTGATAATCTGATGTTGACCCGACGCGGGTATGCTGGATTTCGGCTGTATGCACGCACCATTGATGATGTGGATAAGGTCCAGACCGTTCTGGAACGCCAGGGCATCACGGTGTATACGCAAAAGGAGCGCATTGGCGAAGTACGCCGTCTTGATCGTTATATGAGCCTTATTTTCTGGTTGATAGCCACCGTAGGCGTTATCGGCGCTATTTCAGCCCTGACGGCAAGCCTGTATGCCTCGGTAGAAAGAAAAAAACGTGAGTTGAATATCCTGCGGCTCCTGGGGCTCTTGAAAAGGGAAATTGTCCTTTTTCCCGTATCACAGGGGCTGCTTCTCTCGGGGGCCGGTCTGTTACTGGCCTCTCTTGTTTTCCAGCTGGTCGCCCTGGTGATCAACCATCTTTTCCGATCTCACCTACGGATAACTGAGTCGCTTGTTACATTGTCGGTCACCCATGTTGTGATACTTGTTGCAGGTATCTTTCTCTGTGCCGTCTTGTCGGCTGTACTGGCGGCCCTGCAGGCTATTCGGCTCGATCCTGCTGAAGCCCTGCGTGATGAATAAGTAAAGGGATAATTCATGAAAGGCCTTGGA
>CAYVSA010000050.1:0-1977 GCA_964454175.1 uncultured Pseudomonadota bacterium | reverse complement strand
TTTGTTATTAACAGCAACACCCGGGCAATTAATGTCTGCGACGTAGTGACCGATTCCATCATCCCGCTGACCGAGTGGCAGGCAGCCCGACAGCCCGTTATCACCATGGAACGAACCATGTGTTACGGTCGCTGCCCGGTGTACAAACTGGTTATTTACCAAAACGGCAGAGTTGAATATCACGGGGAACGCTTTGTCCAGGAAAAAGGATACAGAAGCGATATCCTTACTAAAAATAACCTCCAGCATTTAATAAAAGAATTTCACAAGGCTAAATTAAGTTCAATGCAAGACGGGTATGTTGAACAGGGGAGGACAGATATGCCCAGCGTGATTCTTTCATTTACCGATAAAAAAATAACCAAAAAGATCATTCATTACCTGGGGGACGAAAAAGCTCCGCTAGAATTACTTACCCTGGAACATGAAGTTGACACTACAGTAAACAGCCAACAATGGATCAAGGGGCAGACAAAGAAGAAAGATACCCCTTCATCCTTTTGATATTTTTTCTTTCCCGCAAAATCACTCTATCAACCAGACCAGGGAGACAAACTACGTGTATTCCAACGTAACCGTTCACGCCCCCTTGCAATGATTCTATCAAAGCAATAGACTACAGAGTCATGTTCAAGTTGATTGCAGGATCAAAGGCACTCAGAGTCCAGTCACTGGAAGAAGCCCAAACCCTGATTGCTCTACTTTGGGATACCCAGCTGAAAAATCTTGCGCTGCTGGAACGCTTGGAAGAAAAGCTGAGAACAGGCGCAAACACTTCATCCAAACCCCCATCACAAGATGGTCCGGAGCAACGCGCCAAGCGCAAGAAGAAAACGCCAACAGGCTGCAAGAAAGGGGCGCCGCCGGGCCACCAGAAATACAGCAGAGCCTGCTTGCCGGAGTCTGATGTCGATTCGATGCATCGGTTTTATCCCCCGGGCCAATGTGCCTGCGGTGGTCAAATCAGGGCAGAGGAAACGCCAGCGGAGCGCCACCAGGTTTTTGATCTTCCCGAAGTGTGCTACCAGGTACTCGAATACCAACGCTTTGATGGGCTATGCAGCCAG
This sequence comes from uncultured Pseudomonadota bacterium, assembly GCA_964454175.1. Classification (GTDB taxonomy): domain Bacteria; phylum BMS3Abin14; class BMS3Abin14; order BMS3Abin14; family BMS3Abin14; genus CAYVSA01. The sequence continues at coordinate 910 of CAYVSA010000050.1, read as the reverse complement.
TGTGGTCGGGAACATAAAGGAGGATTTCCCACCTGGATTCCCCAGGGCCAGATGGGCACCGGTTTGATTCGCTGGATCAGTCTGTTATCCGGGCAGTATCATTTGTCGATACGACAAATCCAAAGTCTGCTGGAAGAACAATGGCCGCTTCGTTTCCGTATCGGGGCCATTAGTCAGGTACAACGACCGATCAGTGGTTGGTTACAACCCCTCTATGCGCAGATGGGTCGACAAGTCCGTCAATCACTCGTAGCCCATGCCGATAAGACGACCTACTGGCGCGGTAGTGAGCGACGTTGGCTGTGGACCTTGTGCACAGAACGTGCGGTCTACTTTTTGACCCATTACTCCAGAGGCAAGGCGGCAGCAAAAGCGTTACTGGGAGACTTCCAAGGGATTTTAATTACCGATCGCCATGGTGGGTACAATGACGACACAAAAGCCTATCGGCAGTGTTGCCTGGCCCCTGTTCTGAGGAATCTGGAGAAGAGGGCACAACGACAGAGTACAGCCGGTGAACCCGACCAGCGTTTGACCCGTATGCTGCGGTTGCTGATGCGTCTTGAACACCGTTGGCAAAAGAACAACGTCACGAGCAAGTTTTCTCGTCAACGGGTAGAACGACTACGGCAAGGATTTCATGATGACTTGGTCGAAAGGGTACAGAACCATCCCAAGACCCGTACCGGCAATCAATGCAAGCGTTTGTTGCAAGATGAGCCGATGCTTTGGACTTTTTTCCTGATCATGAGGCCATACACCAGATTTGACTATAGCTCAATTTCTTGCACGAAAAATTATCAAAACTTCGCAAAATTCAGGGAATAAGAAAATGGTTAATAAAATTACAAAGATCATGCATTCTATCATTGCTTTGATGATTCTTACTTTAATGTCCAATCTTTCCTAT
>CAYVSA010000049.1:0-15512 GCA_964454175.1 uncultured Pseudomonadota bacterium | reverse complement strand
AGCTTCGTTTTGCCATCCGCGAGGGCGGCAGAACAGTGGGAGCCGGGGTCGTTGCAGAGATCATAAAGTAGGAAGTCCAAGCCAGCCCAGAGGACAGCATCAATGCGAGTGATAATTACTTTCGAGTGTACAGAGTGTAAAAGGCGCAACTACTCATCCACCAAAAACAGGAAGAATACAACTGAACGGATAGAGTTGAAGAAATATTGCCGGTTCTGCAGGAGCCACACGCTCCACAAGGAGACAAAGTAGATCGATATCCATCCAGACAGAGGATAGGCCAGTAGCTCTAACGGTTAGAGCACCGGTCTCCAAAACCGGGTGTTGGGGGTTCGAATCCCTCCTGGCCTGCCATTCCCTTTTCCGCAGGAGGGGAGAAGGCCTTTGTCCCATAAGTTAATATCCATGAGGAAACCGCAGTATGTGGAAAAAGGTGAAGTCTTTTCTCTCCGAGGTCAGGGTGGAGTTGAAGAAAGTCAACTGGCCGTCGAGACAGGATACGATAGCGTCCACTGGAGTTGTGGTGGTAGTTGTTCTCATAGTCTCATTTTATCTGGGGTTCATCGACATTCTTCTTAGCCGACTCGTTACTTCTATTTTCGGTTAGGACTGAGGAAATCAAGTGTCATCAAATACAATGAACTGGTATGTGGTCCACACCCATACCGGATATGAGAGTCAGGTAAAGGAGGCTCTCTACCTTAAATTCAGGGAACAGGGCCGGGAAGAGTCCCTGGGGGATATAATGATCCCCTCAGAAGAGGTCGTGGAACTGAAAAAGGGCCGCAAGAAGATCTCCACCCGGAAATTTTTCCCAGGCTACATCATGGTCGAGCTCGACCTTAACGATGAGACATGGCACCTGGTTAACAGCCTGCCCAAAGTGACCGGGTTTGTGGGTGGCTCCAGTCCCGCGCCCCTGTCCGCAGGCGAGGTGGGCAAGATCCGGCAGCAAGTGGAAGAGGGAGCAGAGCGTCCTACTCCCAAAGTGATCTTCTCGGCGGGAGAGAGCGTAAGAGTTGTAGACGGTCCCTTCACAAATTTCAACGGTATTGTGAAGGAAGTTAACGAGGAAAAGGGCAAGCTCAAGGTCCTTGTTACGATATTCGGCAGATCCACTTCAGTTGAGCTAGAGTTCCTCCAGGTGGAGAAAAACTGACATTCCTCGCCGCGTGAGCGGCCTGCAACCTGTTGGCAGTGTGGAATACAAGTGAGGATACCCCAAGATGGCTAAAAAAGAGATTGGCAAGATCAAACTTCAGATACCGGCAGGTCAGGCGAATCCATCGCCGCCCGTCGGCCCCGCTCTGGGTCAGCACGGTGTTAATATCATGGAGTTCTGCACGGCGTTCAATTCAAAAACCCAGGATCAGGGAGGACTGATCATCCCTGTTGTTATAACGGTTTACGCTGATCGGTCCTTCAGCTTCATCACGAAGACACCGCCGGCTGCAGTGCTCCTGAAAAGAGCCGCAGGGCTGGAAAAGGGTTCTGGAGAACCCAACAAGCTCAAGGTGGGCAAGGTAACGAAGGAACAGGTCGCCGAGATCGCAAAGACCAAAATGGAAGACCTGAACGCGTATACTGTTGAAGATGCAGCCAGAATGATCGAGGGTACTGCGCGAAGTATGGGTATCGTGGTTCACGAAGCTCATGAGATCGTTGAGCTTACGCAACCGGACGTGGATCCAGACCAGTTGGAAGCTTCAGGAGACGGTGAGGCATGAATCGAACAAAGAGATACATACAGGCCGCAGAGAACGTAGACAGGAACAAAACTTACGATTTTGAGACGAGTGTGTCCCTGGTCAAGGGGAGTGCAACGGCTGGTTTTAACGAAGCGGTCGATTGCGCTGTCAGACTGGGTGTGGACCCTAGAAAGAGCGACCAGATGGTAAGGGGGGCGACGATACTGCCCCACGGTCTTGGTAAAACAGAACGCATCGTGGCCTTCGCCAAAGGCGAGAAGGAAAAAGAAGCCAGCGATGCCGGCGCCGACCTGGTCGGATCTGAGGATCTTGCTGAAAAGATCCAGGGCGGCTGGCTGGAGTTTGACCGTGTCGTGGCAACACCTGATCTGATGGGCACCGTAGGCAAGCTTGGCAAGATTCTTGGGCCGAGGGGCTTGATGCCCAACCCAAAGCTGGGCACTGTGACCTTCGATATTGGAAAGGCAATCGAGGAGATTAAAGCCGGCAAGGCCGAGTTCAGAACAGACAAGAACGGGATAGTTCATTCTCCTATTGGAAAGGCAAGTTTTTCGCAGGAGCAGCTGGTAGAGAACTTGACAGTGTTCCTGGAGACTCTTTTAAAGCTGAAGCCCGCTACGAGCAAGGGGCGGTATTTCAGAAGTATAGTGATTTCCTCAACCATGGGGCCCGGGGTAAAGGTCGATCCGGTGTGGGTAGTAAATGCCCTTCGCTGAACAGGACAGTTTTGGTTAGCGGTATCTGAGTAAGTCAGGCCCCGGACTGAATTAATGGTCCGGTTGGAAAATAAAGGTTCCATTGGCTGATAAGCCCACCAAAAGGTCAGTGACAGCCGGGTCCCGCTGAAAGCGGGATTAAACAGCCCATGTGGCGCCCTGCCGAGACACGGTGTGATTCCCGGGCAGTCCATGAAATTATTCGGAATGCGGCGGTACACTTCAAGTCTCACACAACTTGATCTGGTAGGGGTGGTTTACCCGGCCAGCCGGAGTAACACGATCAGAAAGGAGGGTTGAAGTTGAATCGCGCCGAAAGAGAAGAGCGGGTTAAGGAGCTTCACAAACTGTTCGGTGAGGTCAGTATGGCTATCCTGGCGGATTTTCGCGGGATGACCGTTTCCGACCTGGGCAGTTTCAGGGTGAAACTCCGTGAACAAGAAGCCAAGTTCAGGGTACTGAAGAACACCCTGTCTAAAAGAGCTGCCGACGGTACCCAGTTGGAGATTGTCAAAGATCACTTTGACGGCCCAGTGGGAATGCTCTACACCATGTCCGACCCAGTGGGTCCGGCGAAGGTCATTTCTGATTTTGCCAAGGGAAGCAAGCATCTTGAACTGAAAGTCGGAGTCCTCGAGGGAAAAATTATCAGCCTCGAAGAGATCAAGGTGCTGGCAAACCTGCCTGACAGGGACACGATGGTCGCAAGGGTGCTTGCTACATGCCAGGCGCCTGCAGGGAACTTTGTGAGGCTGCTTTCAGAGGTCCCCGCGTCGTTTGTACGGGTACTCGATGCAGTCAGGGCTCAAAAAGAGGCAGCCTGATCTCCGTGCCGGTGGGCAATGGATAATAAATTATCAATTAAAGAATATACGGGAGGAATACCGAAATGGCTGATGTAACAAAAGATGATGTTGTCAAGTTTATCGAGAATATGACTGTCCTGGAAATGGCCGAGTTCGTTAAGGAACTCGAAGACAAATTTGGCGTGTCTGCAGCTGCTCCTGTTGCGGTGGCAGCGATGCCTGGTGCAGGGGCCGGCGCAGCGGCTGAAGAGGAACAGACCGAGTTTGACGTTATTCTGTCTGAGATCGGCTCTGAGAAGATCAAGGTGATCAAGGTTGTTCGAAGCCTGACCGGCCTCGGTCTCAAGGAGGCCAAGAGTGTTGTTGATGGTGCTCCGGGCCCGGTAAAAGAGGGTGTTTCAAAGGACGAAGCCGAAGACGCGAAGAAACAACTTGAAGAAGTCGGTGCTACGATAGAGGTCAAGTAACAGAAAACATTCCAATATTTGCGGGGGAGGGCTTCTTTGAGGGGCCCCTCCCGCAGTTTGTAGAAAACCCAAATTTTCCTAATGAGGTGCTACGATGGCAAAAGCCGCCGTGACCAGATTCTCCCTTCGCAAGGATTTTTCAGTACTGCCAACAATTATTACCATGCCCAATCTCATCGAGGTTCAGAAGGAATCTTATGAGAAATTCCTCCAGATGAATATCCCGGCCGACAACAGGGAGGAGACGGGGCTGCACGCAGTGTTCAAGGGGATTTTCCCGATCAGCGATTACTCGGGAACAAATCTTCTTGAATATGTTGAGTATGATATCAAGGAACCGAAATTCGACGTGCGGGAGTGCCAGGACAGAGGGATGACGTTCTCGGCGCCCCTTAACGTCAAGATCCGGCTTGTTCACCTCGAAGTGGATGAGGAGACCAAGGCCAAAAGGGTGAAGGAAGCCAAGGAGCAGGAGGTATACCTTGGAGAGATCCCACTCATGACCGGAAACGGTACCTTTATCATTAACGGCACTGAGAGGGTTATAGTCAGCCAGCTGCATCGATCGCCCGGTGTGTTTTATGAGTTGGACAAATCCAAGTCCATGCTGGGGGGCAGGCCGCTTTACTCGGCTCGTGTCATACCCTACCGGGGATCCTGGCTCGACTTTGAGTACGATGCCAAGGGACTAATCAACGTTCGTATTGACCGGCGAAGGAAGATACACGCTACGATCCTGTTAAAAGCCATAGGGTTCGAGCCTGAAGAGATCATCAGGCGGTTTTATGAGATCGACAGTATCCGCCTCGATGGGGAGAAAGCATATAAAGCCTACAACCGGGAGACCCTCCAGTTCACCAATGCAAGCAGGGAGATCAAGGATCCGGGTACCGGCGAGGTGATCGTGAGAGAGGGAAGAAAGATCTTTGCCTCCACCGTCAAGAAGATCGAATCTGCCGGCGTTAGCGAGATCGAGATCAGTGCTGAAGAGCTCATCGGCAGGTATCTGGCCACTCCGGTGGTGGACCTGGCCACCGGCGAAATAATTGCGGAGTGCAACGAAGAGATCACCGAGGAGCTCCTCGAACAACTGGGTACCCTGGGCAAGATCGACCTTAAAGTGATCTTTATCGACAACCTCAAGTACGAAACCTCCCTTCGCGATACTCTCGCTACTGACAAGGTCACCGACAACGAGGAAGCGCTGCTGGAGATATACCGTAAACTGAGGCCGGGAGATCCCCCTACCCCCGAGACAGCCAGGGCTCACTTCGACAGGCTGTTTTTTAACCCGGACAGGTATGACCTCTCCAAAGTTGGGAGGCTCAAACTCAACAAGAAACTCAGCCTTGATACCCCTCTGGAAGTAAGAACTCTGATGCCTGAGGACATACTGGCCATAATGCAGTACCTCGTTAAACTCAGGAGCGGGTCCAAGGAAGCACAGATGGACGATATAGACCACCTGGGTAACCGCCGTGTCAGAAGTGTCGGGGAACTACTTGAAAACCAGTTCCGTATTGGGCTGGTCCGCATGGAGAGGGCTATCAAAGAGAGAATGAGCATCCAGGAAATGGAGTCCGTGATGCCTCACGACCTCATTAACGCCAAACCGGTTTCTGCGGTGGTCAAGGAGTTTTTCGGCAGCAGCCAGCTTTCACAGTTCATGGATCAGACCAACCCCCTTTCCGAGGTTACCCACAAGAGGAGACTTTCGGCTCTTGGACCAGGCGGTCTCACGAGGGAGCGTGCCGGTTTTGAAGTTCGAGATGTTCATCCGACCCACTACGGCCGCATCTGCCCCATCGAGACCCCGGAAGGGCCAAACATCGGTCTGATATCATCTCTTTCCACCTATGCCAGGATAAACGAATTCGGTTTCATTGAGACACCGTACCGAAAAGTTGAGAACAGCAGGGTAAAGAATGAGATCGAGTACCTCTCCGCTCTGGACGAGGACCCATATGTCATCGCCCAGGCCAGTGCTCCCCTGGACAACAAAAATCGCTTCGAGACGGAACTGGTCGCGTGCAGGAAGGGCGGAGAACCAGCCATCATGTCCCGCGATGAAGTGGAGTTCATGGATGTATCCCCCAAGCAACTGGTGTCGGTGGCAGCTTCACTTATCCCGTTCCTTGAAAATGACGATGCCAACCGGGCCCTAATGGGATCCAACATGCAGAGGCAGGCTGTGCCCCTGCTCAAGACAAGAGCTCCTCTTGTGGGGACAGGGATGGAATCGGTTGCCGCCAGGGATTCGGGAGCAGTAGTAGCTGCGCTGAGGGGCGGTACAATAGAAAGCGTAGATGCCTCAAGGATCGTGGTGCAGGTAGAGGATGCCGAGGAGGAGCAGGAAGGGTTTGACAACTCCCCTTCCGTCGATATCTATCATCTTACGAAGTTCAAGAGATCCAACCAGAACACGTGTATTAACCAGGTCCCCATTGTCGGGCCCGGACAGTACGTTGCAAGGGGCGATGTAATAGCTGACGGCCCTGCGACGGAAGGCGGTGACCTGGCACTTGGTCAGAATATCCTGGTGGCTTTCATGCCCTGGGGCGGATACAACTTCGAAGACTCCATACTCGTAAGTGAGAAACTGGTGAAGGAGGATGTGTTCACCTCTATCCACATTGAGGAGTTCGAAGTCATGGCCCGGGACACCAAGCTGGGCAAGGAAGAGATCACCAGGGACATCCCCAATGTTGGTGAAGAGGCCCTGAAGGACCTGGATGAGGCAGGAATAGTCAGGATAGGAGCTGAAGTCAGTTCCGGTGATATCCTCGTCGGAAAGGTTACGCCCAAGGGCGAAACCCAGCTTACACCTGAAGAAAAGCTGCTCAGGGCTATCTTCGGAGAGAAGGCTGGTGACGTTCGGGACACCTCCCTCAGGGTTCCTCCAGGGGTTGAAGGTGTAGTCATCGACGTCAAGGTTTTCTCCAGGCGGGGGATGGACAAGGACAAGAGGGCTCAGGCCATCGAGGACGAGCAGGTGGCAAGGTACATCAAGGACCGTGACGATGAGAGCCGGATAGTACGGGATAGCATGTTCGAGAAGGTTGGAACTGTACTGGCAGGCAGGAAACTTGCCGCCAGCCTGAAAGGGCCGGACGGAAAGACAATTGCCAAAAAAGAAGCCAGGATCACTGCAAAGATCCTTGAGGAACTTCCCAAGGTCAAGTGGTTTGACATACCTCTTGCCGATGCCAAAACAATGGAGAGGATCCTGGTTCTGAAGCAGAGCGCCGAGAGACAGGAAGAGGCAATTAAATCCCTCTTCGACGGCAAGATCGATAAGCTCAGAAAAGGAGACGAACTGCCTCCTGGAGTTATCAAAATGGTCAAGGTCTACCTGGCGATCAAGCGCCACCTGGCAGTGGGCGACAAGATGGCCGGAAGACATGGGAACAAGGGAGTCCTTTCAAAGATAGTGCCCGTCGAGGACATGCCCTATCTGGAGGACGGTACGCCGGTAGACATGGTTTTAAACCCTCTGGGTGTTCCGAGCCGGATGAACGTGGGCCAGATCCTGGAAACCATGCTTGGATGGGCTGCGAAGGGGCTGGGCGCCAAGGTAAGAGAGCTGCTTGACGGTGAAGCCACTGCCGACAAGCTCAGACGTCACCTGAAGGGTGTCTTTGACGACAAGGAAGTTGCATCCACTCTGGATGATATGGACGATGCCAAGGTGCTGTCGCTTTGCGCGGATCTTTCCAGCGGCGTTCTTGTATCTTCGCCGGTCTTCGACGGAGCAGGAGAAGACGAAATACATGCGCTCCTGGAAAAGGCCGGGCTAAATATCGAGGGCCAGGCAAAGTTATTTGACGGGCGGACCGGAGAGACTTTTCACAGGGATGTGACTATTGGCTATATTTATATGCTGAAACTACATCATCTGGTAGATGACAAGATTCATGCCAGGTCCATTGGACCTTATTCGCTGGTGACACAGCAGCCCCTGGGGGGCAAAGCCCAGTTCGGCGGGCAGAGGTTCGGTGAAATGGAAGTCTGGGCCCTGGAAGGGTACGGCGCAGCCCATACCCTGCAGGAGATGCTCACAGTCAAATCCGATGACGTTGCGGGAAGAACCAAGATGTACGAGGCTATCGTCAAGGGCAGCAACACCATGGACGCGGGCCTCCCAGAATCCTTCAACGTGCTTGTAAAAGAACTTCAGAGTTTCTGCCTGGACGTGGAGCTGATGGAGATCGAAGACGTAGAAAAATCATGATATCAGGTCTATTTAAAGTCGGCGAAATACCCTCACTGGAGGAAGGCAAATGCCCCTGACAGATTTTTATAGCGAGTTTTTTGACAGACCGAAGTACCCGACGCACTTCAACTCCATCAGACTCAAACTGGCCTCCCCGGAGAAGATCCGCGCGTGGTCATATGGCGAAGTAAAGAAGCCGGAGACTATCAATTACAGGACTTTCAAGCCGGAGCGGGACGGTCTCTTCTGCGCGAAGATTTTTGGCCCTACCAAGGACTACGAATGTAATTGCGGCAAGTACAAACGCATGAAGCACAGAGGGATTGTGTGTGAAAAGTGCGGGGTGGAGGTTATCCAGTCCAAGGTGCGCAGGGAAAGGCTGGGTCATATTGAACTGGCATCTCCTGTGGCGCACATCTGGTTCATGAAGGGGATACCCAGCCGTATAGGCCTCATGCTCGACATGTCACTGAGAGAACTCGAGCGGGTTCTCTACTATGAGGAGTACATTGTCCTTGAGCCAGGGGAAAACACGGGTCTTAAAGAGCGTGAACTTCTGACGGAGGAAAGGTACAGGGAACTTGAAGACGAGTTCGGCGATACTTTTGTCGCCGGCATGGGTGCTGAAGCCGTTAAGGAGCTTCTGGGCAGAATTGAACTCGACACTCTCGCTGTCGATCTGAGGCGTGAGATGCTTGAGACTAATTCGGAAGCCAAGCGTAAGAAAGTCGTAAAGCGTCTAAAAACTCTCGAGGCTTTCAGGAGCTCAGGAAACAGGCCGGAGTGGATGGTGCTGGAGGTCATCCCTGTTCTTCCCCCTGAGCTTCGTCCTCTCGTGCCTCTTGACGGCGGAAGATTTGCGACCTCAGACCTCAACGATCTCTACCGGAGGGTCATTAACAGGAATAACCGCTTGAAAAGGTTGATGGAGCTCAGGGCTCCGGAGATCATTATCCGCAACGAAAAACGGATGCTTCAGGAGGCGGTAGACGCTCTCTTTGATAATGGGCGTCGCGGCAGACCGATCGTGGGTTCAAACAAGAGACCTCTCAAATCCCTCAGCGACATGCTCAAGGGAAAGCAGGGCAGATTCCGCCAGAACCTCCTTGGCAAGAGAGTGGACTATTCCGGCAGGAGTGTCATTGTTATCGGTCCCGAGCTTAAACTGCATCAGTGCGGACTGCCCAAGAAAATGGCCCTCGAGCTCTTCAAACCTTTCATATACCAGAAGCTTGAGCAGTATGAACATGTGACCACGATAAAGAGCGCCAAGAAAATGGTTGAAAAGGAACGGCCTGAGGTCTGGGACGTTCTTGACGAGGTGATCAAAGACCATCCCGTGCTTTTGAACCGTGCCCCGACTCTTCACCGCCTGGGGATCCAGGCCTTTGAGCCGGTGCTTATTGAGGGGAAGGCGATCCAGCTTCACCCGCTGGTCTGTGCGGCATTCAACGCTGACTTCGATGGCGACCAGATGGCGGTGCACGTACCGCTGTCCCTTGAGGCGCAGATGGAAGCGCGTACTCTGATGCTCGCTACCAACAACGTCATGTCGCCTGCTAACGGCAGGCCCATCGTTGTTCCCAGCCAGGATATTGTCCTGGGGATCTACTGGATGACCAAGGAGAGGCTCCAGCCAGATGGTACGGAAATGGTTTTTCCCAACATGGATGCCGTCAGGATGGCCTACGATCGTGATGTCGTTGCGCTTCAGTCTGGAATACAGGTCAGGCATGAAGGCGAGATGGTGAAAACAACGGTTGGCAGGGTACTGCTTTTCGAGATCATGCCGGACAATGTTCCCTTTTCCAGGATAAACAGGCTCCTCAAGAAAAAAGATCTGGGCGAGATCATAAAGGAATCATTCATGACGGCCGGCAGTGAGAAAACCATTTATCTGCTGGACAAGCTCAAGAACCTTGGCTTTGCTTACGCTACCAGTTCCGGTCTTTCCATCTGCGTTGATGACATGTACGTGCCCGAGAAGAAAGCTGACCTCCTGTCTCAGGCGGAAAAAGAGGTCGCCAGGGTCCAGGCCCAGTACACTGACGGTCTCATTACAGATGGTGAGCGTTACAACAAGGTCGTAGACATCTGGGCTCAGGTCACTGAGGTGGTGGCCGAAGAGGTTATGGAAGACCTCGAGAACGAAGGCACCATGGGAGCGGGAACCTTCAACTCCATATATATGATGGCTGATTCGGGAGCCAGGGGCTCCGCACAGCAGATAAGGCAGCTGGCAGGGATGAGGGGCCTCATGGCAAAACCGTCGGGTGAGATCATCGAGACGCCTATCAAGGCCAACTTCCGGGAAGGTCTGCAGGTCCTCGAATATTTCATCTCCACTCACGGTGCCAGAAAAGGTCTGGCCGACACCGCGCTTAAGACAGCCAACTCAGGATATCTTACAAGGCGCCTTATCGATGTCGCCCAGGAGTGCATAGTGATCATGGACGACTGCGGCACTCTGGATGGCATCATGGTGACGTCACTCGTGGAGAGCGGGGAAGTCATCCAACCGCTGGAGGAAAGGATCCTCGGGCGGACCGCTCTTGAAGATATCAGTGATCCGGAGACGGGGGAAGTAATAGTAAAGGCCAACGACGAGATCGATGAGGAAGTTGTCAGGGAGATCGACAGAAGGGGCCTCGGCTACGAAGGCGTTGCCATAAGATCTGCGTTAACCTGCAAGTCCAAGCGCGGGATATGTGCCAAGTGCTATGGAAGGGATCTTGCGAGGGGCGATCTGGTCGCATCAGGAGAGGCTGTAGGAATAATCGCGGCCCAGTCCATCGGAGAGCCTGGGACACAGCTCACAATGAGAACTTTCCATATTGGCGGAACTGCCAGCAGAAGAGTTGAGCAGACCTCCCTGGAAGCCAAGATCGACGGAGTCGTGAAGTTCATAAACCTGGTCACCCTTAAAAACAGGGAAGGCGACCTGGTCGTCATGAATCGCAACGGTGAAATGGCACTTGTGGATGAAAACGGACGCGAGAAAAAAAGATATCCTGTCATCTACGGAGCCAGGCTAAAAGTGAGCGATAACGACAAAGTAAAGGCAGGTCATCTTCTTGCTGAGTGGGACCCCTTCAGCACCCCGATCCTCTCTGAGGTAGGGGGTCGGATCAAGTTCGGTGACATTATCGAAGGAAGGACCATGAAGGACCAGGTCGACGAGGTGACCGGTATAGCCAGTAAGGTTATCACCGAGTACCAGGGCACAGAACTGCGGCCGAGAGTGTCCATCAAGGATGAGGATAACAAAACTCTAAAGGTTCCCGGAAGCACATCAACTGCCCGATATTTCATGCCGTCTTCCGCGATCCTCATGATCACTGAGGGTGACGAGATCGAGGCTGGTGACGCTATTGCCAAGATTCCCATCGAGACCACCAAAACCAAAGACATTACGGGTGGTCTGCCCAGGGTAGCAGAGCTTTTTGAGGCCAGGATACCCAAGGAACAGGCCACGATCAGTGAGATCGACGGTGTTGTTTACTATGGCCGTGACGTAAAGGGAAAGAGAAAGATCGAAGTCAGGCCGGAAGTGGGCGATGCAAGGGAATATCTGATACCACGGGGTAAACACATCAGTGTCCACGAAGGAGATCATGTAAAGGCCGGCGAACCCCTGATGGACGGATCCCCAAATCCTCACGACATCCTCCACGTACTTGGGGAGAAGGAGCTCCAGAAGTATCTCGTGAACGAAGTTCAGGAGGTCTATCTCCTTCAGGGCGTGAAGATCAACGATAAGCACATCGAGGTCATAATCAGGCAGATGCTCAGAAAGGTGAGCATCGAGGATGTTGGCGATACCTCCTTCCTGGTCGGCGACCAGGTCGATCGCTGGGTTTTTCTTGAGGCGAATGAAAAGATCATGGCTGAGGGCGGTAAACCTGCCAACGGGAAGCCGATTCTCCAGGGAATAACCAAGGCTGCGCTCAATACGGACAGTTTCATATCCTCTGCTTCATTCCAGGAGACTACGAGAGTCCTTACAGAGGCTGGCATCTCAGGCCGGATCGACTACCTGAAGGGACTGAAGGAAAATGTGATCGTAGGCAGGCTGATACCTGCCGGGACCGGTCTCAGACAGTATATAGACATGGGTGTAAAGCCGAAGGATCTGCCGAAGGAAGTAGCGGCCGAGATCAAAACTTCCTAGGTATCAGCCGGATCCATGGGAATGTCCCTCGCGGGCTTTTTCAAGGCTGCTGTTACCCGGTGGACGGACAGTTTGTCAGCCGTACGTTTTTTTCTGAAAACGTGAACGAACGGCTGGAATAAGCCATTATTTGTGCTTGACAAATATAGGCTGTGCTGATAGTTTCGTCGAGTTTTTCCCGAGCGAATTTGGGGCCCGGGATTCAAATAAGGACTTCATGAATGTAGCCTTCATGCCGGTGGTTTTCCAGACCCTGGCGCGGGGCGAATAGAGACCGGCAGGGCTCTTTGAAACGAGTACCATGCCCTGACAGGGTTTCTGCGTCCTTATTATATATTATATAGAAAAATCAGGTATTTAGCGTTAGGAGTCCACTGATGCCTACACTCAACCAGCTGGTCCGAAAGAGCCGGCGTAAGTTGGTGAAAAAATCCAAGAGCCCTGCCATGCAGAACTGTCCCCAGAAGAGGGGTGTCTGCGTCCGGGTTTACACCACAACGCCGAAAAAGCCCAACTCTGCCCTTAGAAAGGTGGCCAGGGTCAGGCTGACAAATGGCATTGAAGTGACCTCATACATTCCCGGGGTCGGCCACAACCTTCAGGAGCACTCTGTAGTTCTGATCAGGGGTGGAAGGATCAAGGATATTCCGGGTGTCCGTTACCACATTGTGAGAGGTACCCTGGACACCGCCGGAGTGGCTGACAGGAGACAGAGCAGATCCAAATACGGAGCTAAACGGCCGAAGTAAGCTGAAGTAAGTGGAGGTTTGATATGGCTCGCAGGAGAGTCGCAAAGAAAAGAGAGATTCTGCCGGATCCAAAATACAAGGATAAACTTGTTTCAAAGTTTATCTGCAATATTATGCTTGGCGGCAAGAAAAGTCTTGCCGAATCTACTTTTTACGGTGCTATGGACCTGATGGCCGAAAGGGGCAGCGAAGATCCCCTGACGATGTTCAAAAAAGCCATTGACAATACCAAGCCCATGCTGGAAGTGAAATCAAGGCGCGTAGGTGGTGCCACCTACCAGGTTCCTGTTGAGGTCAGGTATGACAGGAAACAGGCACTTGCTATGAGATGGCTCATTGCAAGCGCAAGGTCACGCTCTGAAAGAACCATGGTAGAGCGGCTGGCTGGCGAGTTCATGGACGCAGCGAACAATCGCGGAGTTTCCATCAAGAAAAAGGAAGACGTTCACCGTATGGCCGAGGCCAACAAAGCCTTTGCCCATTACCGCTGGTAGTTGACGGGCGGTAACAGTACGGTCAGGAGATAGTTTTGGCAAGGCAATACCCACTGGATAAACATCGCAACATCGGCATTATGGCTCACATCGATGCCGGAAAAACAACCACTACCGAGCGGGTCCTGTTCTACACGGGAGTTTCCCACAAGATCGGGGAGGTCCACGATGGTGCTGCGGTCATGGACTGGATGGAGCAGGAACAGGAGCGAGGGATAACCATAACCTCCGCCGCCACGACCTGTTTCTGGAAGGACCACAGAATAAACATCATCGACACTCCCGGACATGTAGACTTCACGATGGAGGTGGAAAGGTCACTCCGGGTCCTTGATGGCGTGGTGGCTGTATTCTGCTCGGTTGGCGGAGTTGAACCTCAATCTGAAACGGTGTGGCGTCAGGCTGATAAATATCATGTTCCGAGGATAGCCTTTATAAACAAGATGGACAGGACCGGCGCTGACTTCAGTCGCGGTATCCAGATGATGAAGGATCGCCTCGGTGCAAATGCAGTCCCTATCCAGATCCCGGTTGGAGCCGAGGAAAGTTTCTCGGGCGTCGTGGATCTCATCAGACGAGTATATTTGACCTTTGATGATGAGACCATGGGTGCGAAGGTCCTGGAAGGATCGATACCGGATGGCATGGCTGAAGAGGTTGAGTATGTCAGAGAATCCATGATCGAGTCCATCGCCGAAGCAGACGATACACTAATGGAGCGTTACCTTGAAGGTGCGGATCTCGAATCTGACGAGATCATGGCTGCGATCAGAAGGGCAACTCTCAGCCTGGACGTCGTTCCGGTCCTGTGTGGAAGCGCTTTCAAAAACAAGGGAGTACAGCCCCTCCTGGAAGCAGTTATCGATTACCTTCCTTCCCCCCTCGATATACCTGCTGTGACCGGCCTGGATCCCTCAACTGATGAGCATGTGACCAGAAATGTCGACGATGAAGAGCCCCTGGCGGCACTGGCTTTTAAAGTTATGACCGATCCTTACGTGGGTCACCTCACCTTCATAAGGCTGTATTCAGGCAAGCTGATGGCCGGCACCCACATTCTGAACGCCAACACCGGGAAAAAGGAGAGGGTCGGGCGCCTGCTCAAGATGCATTCCAACAAACGCGAGGACACCAAGGAAGTCTATACTGGTGACATCGTTGCATGTGTTGGCCTCTCAAAAACGTTCACAGGGGATACCCTTTGTGATCCGGCCCATCCACTTCACCTGGAGGAGATGGATTTTCCGGAACCTGTCATTTCCATCGCCATTGAGCCCAAGACTAAGGCGGATCAGGAAAAACTTGGAAGTGCCCTGACTAAACTATCCCAGGAGGATCCCACTTTCAGGGTGGGAACCGATCCGGATACCGGCCAGACACTCATTTCGGGAATGGGTGAACTACATCTGGAGATAATTGTTGACAGACTGCTGCGGGAGTTTTCTGTGGGAGCGAATATCGGCATGCCGCAGGTTGCATACCGGGAGACGATAACCAAAGCTGTTAAAGCTGAAGGACGCTTCGTCAAGCAGAGCGGCGGCCGCGGTCAGTACGGCCATGTCTGGCTTGAAATGGAACCAGGCGAGACCGGTTCGGGCACGGTCTTTTCAGAAAAGATCGTTGGGGGTGTTGTCCCAAGGGAGTTTTTCCAGGCCGTGCGTAAGGGTGTTCAGGAAGCCGCGGAGCAGGGAGTTCTTGCCGGTTATCCTGTAATTGACGTAGCCGCAAAATTGGTGGACGGCTCCTATCATGAAGTTGATTCATCAGAGATAGCCTTTAAGGTTGCAGGTACCATGGCTTTCCGTGAAGGCTGCCGCAAGGCCGATCCAGTTCTGCTGGAGCCGATCATGGATGTGGAAGTTGTTGTGCCCGAGGATTATCTGGGTGACGTCATGGGGGACCTTAACAGCCGCAGAGGAAAAGTCTCGGGGATCGATGATAGGGCCGGCGGCAAGGTGATAGACGCTACCATTCCCCTTGCTGAGATGTTTGGATACGCTACTGACCTGAGGTCAATGACCCAGGGAAGGGCTACATATACGATGCATTTTTCAAGATACGAGAGGGTTCCTCAAAACATTGCCCAGGAGGTAATGACCCACTCGGGAGTCGTTTGAACGGGTTTATCTGCTTTCCGTTCTCAAGGAGGAAGACATGTCTAAGGCCAAGTTTGAGAGGACGAAGCCT
>CAYVSA010000048.1:12252-15979 GCA_964454175.1 uncultured Pseudomonadota bacterium | reverse complement strand
GCGTAGATATTGTCCACTGAGTGTAGTCTCTCGTTTCTGGTTTCGTGTCGTTTCGTGTCGCTTCGCTCCGGCCCCATTGCCCCTAGCCTAAAGCCTACAGCCTGCCCTTATTAGCCCGATACCACTCAATAGTCCTTTTCAGCCCTTCCTCAAATGGGATCTCGGCCGTGAACCCGAACTCTTCTATTGCCCTGCTGGTGTCAAGACACCTCCTGGGCTGACCGTCGGGCCTGCCCGAATCCCAGACCACTTCCCCTTCAAAACCGGTGAGCCTCACTATGAGATCCACCAGGTCCCTGATGCTGATCTCCTTTCCAGAGCCGAGGTTCACTGGTTCCGGTGAGTCGTATTCCCTGGCGGCCATTACAAGGCCACGCGCACAGTCCTGGACGTAAAGAAATTCTCTTGTCGCACTCCCCGTCCCCCAAACCTGGATGTTCCCCGCGTCTTCATCAACAGCGTCGACACACTTTCGAATAAGGGCTGGTATGACATGGGAGTCTTCCAGATCGAAGTTGTCGCCTGGTCCGTAGAGGTTAACGGGCAGGACGAAAATAGCGTTCAGGCCGTACTGCTCCCTGTAGGCCTGAGCCTGGACCAGAAGCGCCTTTTTCGCGATCCCGTAAGGGGCGTTGGTCTCCTCGGGATAGCCGTCCCAGATCTCGTCCTCTTTGAAGGGTACTTTTGCGAACTTTGGATAGGCGCACACGGTGCCGACCTGGAGGAACTTTTCCACACCTGCAATGCGCGACGCCTCCATCAGCTGCGCACCCATCATTATGTTGTCGTAGAAAAGAACTCCCGGGTTTTTCTTGTTGTACCCGATGCCGCCAACACTTGCTGCCAGATGGAGGATCATGTCGAAACCCTCGACGGCACTTACGCAGTCTTCCCAGCGCCTCAGGTCAGTATCCGGAAAGCGGGGAACCGTGATCTGATCCCTGCTGACCCCCTCCATTTCAAGTTCCCTCAAGAGAAAGGCGCCGAGGAATCCAGCCCCGCCGGTTACTAAGATTTTTTTGCCTTTTAATTCCATATTATTAGATGTTCATACAAAAAAATTTGGTCCCAGGACCCATGTCCCAGGTCCAAGGTGTAAATCCATGGTCCAGGATCCAAAATCCCGAGTTTACCTGGAACCTGGAACGTGGAACATGGAACCGTTTTTACAGTTTCCTCATCCACCCGAAACCCTTGGTTTTCAGGATCTCGATCCCCTCCCCCACTGGTTCAAGTCCTGCCTCCTGCATATCGGAATCCATCATGATCTTCACAAGTTCACTGAAATCAACCCGGGGCTCCCAGCCAAGCTTTTCTCTTGCCCTGGACGGGTCGCCCCTGAGGACATCAACTTCCGTGGGCCTGAAATATTTCTGATCGATCTCCACATATTCCTTGTGGTCGAGTCCGGCGTAGCTGAAGGCCTCGGTGAGGAACTCCTCCACGGAATGTGTGCTCCCCGTCGCGATGACGAGATCATCGGGACGGTCCTGCTGCAGCATGAGCCACATGGCTTCAACGTAGTCCGGCGCAAAACCCCAATCCCTCTGGGACTTGAGATTTCCCAGGAACAGCTTTTTCTGCTTCCCTGCCAGTATGTTGGAGATAGCCCTGGTGATCTTCCTGGTGACGAAGGTCTCTCCCCTGCGCGGGCTCTCGTGGTTAAAGAGGATACCGTTGCACGCGAAAAGGTCGTAACCCTCCCTGTAATTGACCGTCATCCAGTAGGAATATACCTTCGCCGCGGCGTAGGGGCTCCTGGGATAAAAAGGTGTCGCCTCTGATTGCGGTGGCGGCGAGTTGCCGAACATCTCGCTCGATGATGCCTGGTAGTACCTGGCCTTTATGCCGCTCCTTCTGATGCCTTCCAGGAGACGCATGGTGCCCAGACCTGTAACATCTCCTGTGTACTCCGGGATGTCAAAGCTGACCCTCACATGGCTCTGGGCACCAAGGTGATAGATCTCGTCCGGATTAATGTTGTAGATGAGGTTATCGATCTGACTTGAGTCGGACAGGTCGCCGTAGTGCAGGAAGAATTTAACCCCGTTCAGGTGTGGATCTTCATAGAGATGGTCCACCCTGTCGGTGTTAAACGTGCTTGCCCTCCTTATAATGCCGTGGACCTCGTACCCCTTGTCTAAGAGGAACTCGGCAAGGTAGGACCCGTCCTGCCCCGTAATTCCCGTTATCAGCGCCTTTTTCAAATCATCTCCCTTCGGTCCAGTCCCATGTCTCATGACCCAAGTCCCATGCCATGTAATATCCTTGTTCTCGAGCACCTGGGTCCTGGGATATGGGTCTTGGGACTGCGGCCACTACGGATATAATCCTCTCAATTTATGGGCCGCAAACACCCTCTGCATGGAGATCACCATGGCTGCAGTCCTCAGATCGTTGCCCAGACCGAGCTTTTCAGCCTTGTTCAGGATTTCCTTGAAAGCTGCTGCGATGATCTGGCGCGCCTTTTCCCTTATCTCCTGTTTATTCCAGAAGTACATCTGTATTCCCTGGACCCACTCGAAGTAAGAAACTATTACACCTCCTGCATTACAGAAAATGTCCGGAAGCACGAAAACGCCCCTGTCCTGAAGAGATGCTTCCGCAGTCAGGTTTGCGGGCCCGTTGGCTGCCTCAGCCAGTATCCTGCATTTGATGTTTTCCACATTCTGGTCTGTTATCACGCCTTCTAAAGCCGCAGGGACCAGGATGTCCACGGGCAGGGAAAAGAGCTCTTCGTTGCTGATGGATTCACCCATTCCCATTTCACCAACGCTTCCGCCTTCTCTCACCGCGTCGGCCAACTTGCAGGTGTCGATACCATCACCGCTGTAGACACCTCCATGCCGGTCGGTCACACCAACAACCCGGCAGCCTTCTTCCAGCTGGAGTATCCTTGCCGCAACAGACCCCACGTTGCCGTATCCCTGGACTGCCACGGTGGAACTCTTGAGGTCAAGGCCGATCTTCTGAGCAGCCAGGGAAATGGCGAATGCGACGCCCCTCCCGGTAGCCTCCATCCTGCCATGGGAACCCCCCACTTCCAGGGGTTTACCTGTAACGATCCCTGGTATGGAGTAGCCGCTGAGGATACTGTACGTGTCCATCGCCCAGGCCATGACCTGTTCATTCGTGCCGACATCGGGAGCGGGTATGTCCTTTTCAGGCCCTATTACAGGGGCGATCTCGGTGATGTATCTGCGGGTCATCCTCTCCAACTCGCCCATTGACATCTTTTCCGGATCGCAGACTACGCCCCCTTTAGCGCCACCATAGGGCAGGTTCATGAGGGCTGTTTTCCACGTCATCCAGCCAGCAAGTGCAGTTACCTCGTTGAGGTTGACGTCGGGATGAAACCGCAGGCCGCCCTTCGTTGGCCCCCTGGCCATGTTGAACTGTACCCTGTGCCCCTCGAAAACCTCTTTATGGCCATCGTCCATGCGGATGGGAACTGAAACGGTCAGGGATCTTCTCGGTCTCCTGAGCATCTCGAACTGGCCATCCGTAATGTCCAGATACCGGCGGGCTTTTTCCATCTGGCTGTAGAGAGTATCCAGAGGTCGGGGCTTCATCTCTTTCGATTCCTTTTTGTCAGTCATAATGGGTTATATAATGAACGGTCTGATTTTAAATGTCCAATATCCAAGATCCAAAATCCAACGCCCAAAGCCCGACGCCTAACGCCCGGCATCGGCAATATCCTTTTTCCAATTTCCAATGCTCTACC
>CAYVSA010000048.1:0-12152 GCA_964454175.1 uncultured Pseudomonadota bacterium | reverse complement strand
CACTCGACTGGCCTTACCCTCAAAACGTTCCAGGGAGCCGGGTTCGACAAGCCTGACACCTACGTTGATACCTACGGCGGCCCTCAGGTCCTCTTTTATCCTATCCACCATCTCCCGCTGTTTCTTCATCTCGTCAAAGAAAAAACCCTCGCTTATCTCGACCATAACCTCCATTTTATCCAGCCTTCCTGCCCTGAAAAGGCGGATCTGATAGTGTGGGGCAACACCCTCATATCCAAAGAGGATCTCCTCGACCCTGGCCGGGAAGATGTTCACTCCCCCAATGATTATCATGTCATCGGTGCGCCCGCTGACCTTTTTCATCTTCATCAGTGTACGTCCGCATGGGCAGTCGTCCAGGTACAAGCTGGTCAGATCCCTGGTGCGATACCTGATAAGGGGCATTGCTTCCTTGGTGATGGTTGTAATAACCAGTTCGCCTGTTTCTCCCATAGGCAGGGGCTGCCCGGTTTCTGGATCGACAATTTCCGGGATAAAGTGGTCCTCGTTGACGTGGAGCCCCGACTTTTCAAGACATTCCCCCGCAACTCCCGGTCCCATCACCTCCGAGAGACCGTAATTGTCGGTGGCAGTAATACCCAGTTTGCTCTCGATCTCGTCTCGCATTCTCTCTGACCACGGTTCTGCGCCGAAAAGTCCGTATTTGAGACTCAGCCTGCCCTTTTCCACACCATTTTTTTCCAGGAGTTCGGAAAGAAACAGGGCATAAGACGGCGTACAGACGAGAGCAGTTGTTCTGTAATCCTCCATTATCATGAGCTGTTTTTTAGTATTCCCGCTGGACATGGGGATGACGGAGGCCTCTATCTTTTCAGCCCCGTAATGCAGTCCGAACCCGCCTGTGAAGAGGCCGTATCCGAATGCTATCTGCACTACGTCATCTCTGGTAACCCCCCCAGCGGTGAGGAAACGCGCGACGACCTCGCTCCACTTTTCAAGATCGTTTTGAGTATATCCGACTACGGTGGGTTTTCCCGTTGTCCCCGTAGATGAATGTATCCTGACAACCTCCCGGAGAGGAACGGCGAACATCCCATATGGGTAATTCTCGCGGAGTTCCTCCTTGGTTGTAAAGGGTATGCCTGCCAGATCCTCCCTGGACTGGACGTCCGAGGGCAGCATTCCCTGATCGTCGAACCGCTTTTTGTAGAATTTAACATTCTTGTAGAGGCGGTTAAGGGTGGACTGGAGACGCTCGACCTGGAGCTGCTCGAGCTCATCCCTGTCTATCGTTTCTGCTTCTTCGTTCCAGATCCGGTGGCTCTTCATCTCGATAACTCCGTTTACTTTAGGGACAGTCCCAGGTCCCATGTCTCAAGGCCCAGGTGCTGTCCCGGGTCCCATGTCTCAGGTGCAGTCCCAGGTCCCATGTCTCAAGGCCCAAGTTAGGTAATCACCAAATAATAATCAACATCAATCATCGAAAATAGAATTACGTTTCAGGATCGTCCCTCTCATATTTATTTTACCTGGGACCTGGGTCATGGGTCATGGGACTCATAACCGTTAAACCTACGCGTCCCATATCTCCTTCTTCCCCTTCCCCATATAGGCCCTCTGGACCTCCTTGTTCTGCATGAGTCTATCAGCAGTATCCTGCAAAACCACCGTGCCGGTTTCCAGGACGTAGCCCCTGTCGGACATGGCGAGGGCTGCCCTGGCGTTCTGTTCAACGAGCAGGATGGTAACGCCTCTTTCGTCCCTGAGCCTCGATATCGCCCTGAAGATCTCCGTGGATATGATGGGAGCAAGCCCAAGGGATGGTTCGTCCAGTAGCAGCAGCTTCGGGTTTGCCATGAGGGCTCTTCCCAGGGCCAGCATCTGCTGCTCCCCTCCACTAAGTGTTCCAGCTATTTGTGAAGACCTTTCCTTAAGTTGCGGAAATAACTGATAAATATTCTTTATTTCATCTGCAACTTTATTCTTTTCCCTGGACTTGAACCTTATATATGCGCCAAGCAGTAAATTGTCCTGGACTGTCTGGGTTGGAAAAATAAGACGGCCTTCCGGTACCTGCGAAATCCCTGCCCTCACTATCTTTTCAGGCGACAGGTTCTGTATCTCCTTTTTGTCCATCTGTACTGTGCCGTCAGAAACCTTCAGAATACCGCTCACGGCATTGATGAGGGTTGTCTTCCCCGCACCGTTTGCTCCGATCAACGCGACAATTTCCCCTGCCCCAACGTGTATGGATACCCCTTTAAGTACCTGTATCCTTCCGTAGAAGGTGTTAATGCTGCGGACCATCAGCACGGCTATTCTTCCCCCAGATAGGCTTTGAGGACAACGTCGTCGTTTCTCACGGTTTCAGGGTCACCTTCCGAGATCTTCCTGCCCTGGTCCATGACCGAGACGCGGTCCGATATTTCCATGACCAGATCCATGTCGTGTTCTACCAGAAGAATAGTGACCTCAAGAGCGCTTATACGTTCGATAAGACCTGCAAGGTCCTCGGTTTCACGCATATTCAGCCCTGCGGCAGGTTCATCCAGCATGAGGAGCTTCGGCTGTGATGCCAGTGCCCTTGCCAGTTCCAGCGTCCTCTGTTTCCCAAAGGGCAGGCTTCCCGCCGGAATATCGGGATCACCGTCAAGTCCCACCAGATCGAGCCACTCCAGGGACTTGGCCCTTACTCTTTTTTCTTCCTTAAGTACCCAGGGTAATTTCAGGGCCGATGAAAGGAGCCCGCCCCGGCAGCGAATGTGCATGCCCA
Source organism: uncultured Pseudomonadota bacterium (assembly GCA_964454175.1). GTDB lineage: Bacteria > BMS3Abin14 > BMS3Abin14 > BMS3Abin14 > BMS3Abin14 > CAYVSA01. The sequence goes on along the minus strand of CAYVSA010000048.1, from coordinate 9,418 downwards.
CCATTACGTTCTCCAGGACCGTCATCTCGGAAAAGAGCTGCAAATTCTGAAAAGTTCTTGTCGTTCCCAGAGCTGCTATCTGGTGTGGAGCCATACCGGTAATAACTTGACCTTTGAAGCGCACCGTTCCGCCAGACGGCGGTATCACACCGGAGATCACGTTAAACAGGGTGGTTTTTCCCGCCCCGTTCGGGCCTATCACAGACTGAATGAGGCCCTCGTGAATTTCCAGGTCAAGGCCGTCGAGGGCCCTGACGCCGCCGAAGTTCCTGTTAAGTTTTTCGGTACTGAGCAGTGGTTCCATAGTCACCATATGTTCTTGTGGTTCCCGGTCGCTTTTACTGCGGGTCTGGGATGCTCTGATCCCTGAATTTCTTCTTCGTAAAGGTAAATATTTTTATCAACAGATCCTCGATCCCCCTGAGGAGACCCCTGGGCATGAAGATCATTACAGACATCAATATAAGGCCGAAGGTCACGGTTTCGTAGTTCTCCAGGACTGCCAGGAACTCCGGAAGGCTGGTAAGAAGAGCGGTCCCGAAGAGAGCCCCCCAAAGGCTTCCAAGGCTTCCCACAACGACCATGGTTACCAGTTTTATTGAAAACATGAACCCGAAGGAGCTTGGGCTCAGAAAGGTTATGTAGTGCGCGTACAGCCAGCCCGCTACAGCTGCGTAGAGTGCCGAAATGACAAATATCCCCACCTTGTACCTTGAGGTCTTAACACCCAGCACGTTAGCGGCGATCTCTGAACCGTGTATGGCCCTGAGGGCCCTTCCTACCCTCGAGTTGACGATGTTTATGGACAGCAGCAGGACGGCCAGGAGTACGACACACACCAGTTGATAGTAACTCCTGTCGGTATCGAAGGTTATCCCGAACAGGCTCATCTTTTTAATACCGACCAGACCAGAGGGCCCGCCGGTGAGGGGTATAAGCTCCTGGAAGAATATAAATACGATTATACCGAAGCCGAGTGTTGCCATGGCAAGGTAGTGTCCCTGCAGCTTGAGCGTAGGGTTTCCCACCATAAAAGCTATCAGCCCGACTCCTGCGAGGGCCACAACAAGACCCGCCAGTGGCGGCCAGTCCCACCTCGCGGAAAGTATTCCAGAGACGTAGGCACCCAAACCGTAGAAAGCCGCATGCCCGAGAGATATCTGCCCCGTGTAGCCCATCAGCAGATCGAGCCCCAGGACAGTTATGGAGTTTATCCCTATGATTATGAGGACGTTCAGGTAATATTCGTTCGTTATAAATTGCGGAAGGACCAGCAGCAGGGCAGCAAAGGCAGTGAATCCGGCGTAGGGTGACCTCATAAAGGTGCCGGTCCTCATACCCGGTCCCCCTTTGATTTTCCGAGGAGACCCTGAGGCCTGAAAAAGAGCATCAGCAGCAGGATCACAAAGGCAATGGCGTCCTTATAACCGCTGGAGATTAGGCCGGCCCCAAGTGATTCAAGAACACCCAGGGACAAACCACCGACAACCGCTCCCCAAGGGTATCCCAGTCCGCCAATAATGGCCGCACAGAACCCCTTCAGCCCCAGCATCACACCCATGTCGTACTGAAGCATGCTCATCGGCGCAATGACGATGCCGGCAGCAGCCCCCACAGCTCCGCTCAGCCCGAAGGAAAGGAGAACCATGTAGGAAACATCTATCCCAACAAGCCTTGCGGCTCTCGGCTGGAACGCGCAGGCTATCATCGCCTTGCCGGTGATGGTCCTGTCGAAAAACTGTTTAAGAGCAATAACTATAACTACGGTGACGAGCATAACCCAGAGGCTCTGCGGCTGGATCACGGCACCAAAAAACGGTATCGGGTCCTCACCCGAAAAAGCGGGGATAGAATGAGGCTCCTTTCCCCAGATAAAACTGGCAACGCCCCTGATGAAAATAGAGGCGCCGATAGTGATAATTATCAGTGTTATGGGACTTGGATCTTTAAGGGGACGTACCGCAAGGAGATCCATGACAACGCCGATCACGCCAACGAGTATGATCGCCAATGCGGCGGCAAAAGGTACCGGAAGGTGCAGGATCTGCATCCCGGATACAGTTATGAGGCCGCCCAGCATCACGAACTCGCCCTGGGCGAAGTTAATGATCTCGGTAGAGTTGTAGATTATATTGAACCCCAGGCCAATGAGGGCATATACACTGCCTATCGTTATGCCGGTCAGGAGATACTGGAGGATCTGCTGCTCGAGGCTCATCTGTGCATGGTCTTTCCCAGGCTGCAGGGTACAGGTACAGTCCTGAATTCATAAAGAGGGGGCCGTTTCCCGGCCCCCTGGCAGGCATACTCCCACAGGGGAGTCGTTGTTCTCAACTTAACTCTCTGTGGGAGTTCACTTCATTGTCAGGCCGGTTATTCGGCCATTTTCCAGTTGCCGTTCTCGATCTCGATCATGCCGAATCCCTCTTTCGTGAGACCGTTGTGATCTTCGGCAGAGAAATTGAACACACCACCGGTTCCGACGAATCCGGTTATCTTCTCCAGCTCACCCCTTATGCTGTCGTGGTTGACGGCGACTTTCTTTTCCACGAGGTTGGAGATGGCTTTAACAGCCAGCTGAAAAGCGTCGTATGCATGGCCGCCGAAGGTGCTGACGGAACCGCCGAACTTGCTCTCGTAGTTGTTCTTGTAATCCAGAAGGACCTTTCTTTGCGGATCGTTCTCCGCAAGCTGGTCCACCACGAGGAGCTTACCTGCCGGCAGATAAGTTCCCTCTGCAGCACCGCCGGAAAGCTCGATAAACTTCTTGGAGGCAACGCCGTGGCTGTTGTAAAGGGGAATGGTGATCCCGAGAGCCTTTCTGTTCTTGGCTATGATAGCCGGGCCCGGGTTCGTGTCCCAGCTGATGATAGCCTCGGCATTGGTGCCCTTGATCTTGGTAAGCTGCACCGTCATGTCGGTATCTTTCTTACCGAAGCGCTCATCCGCAACAACAGTCAGACCGTACTTGGCGGCCAGTTTCTGGAGCTGGGTGCGGCCGGAGTCACCGAAGCCGTTGCTGACCGTGATAATGGCGACGTTCTTGATGCCGTCCGCCTGGAGCTTGGTGTAGATCTTCTCTACAGCCATGACGTCGGTCTGCGGAGTCTTGTAAACGTAAGACTTGACCGGCTGGATGATCCTGACGGAGGCAGCACAGGAGATCAACGGGATCTTGGCTTCCTGTACAACGTCAATAATAGCCAGGGTAGTACCCGATGTTGTCGGGCCGATAATTACATCCACCTTGTCCTTCTCGATCAGTTTTTTGGTCGAGGTAACAGTTTTGGTCGGGTTGGCCTCGGTGTCGTACATTATAACCTTCACCGGTGTGCCGTTGATGCCGCCTGCTGCGTTAAGATCAGCTTCCAGCATCTCGACCGTGTTCTTCTCAGGCAGTCCGAGCATGGAAGCCGGGCCTGTAGAAGCAAAAATAGCGCCTATCTTGTACTCTTTGGGAGCCTCCGGCGCCTTGGCGCAGGACACGAACGCGAACGCGACTACCATTCCCAGCGCGATCACTCCCATCCGCCTTAACCCTCTGTGCATTCTCATTGTTCTCCTCTCTTTCCCCCCTTTAGACGTTCTCTTAAGTGCCTTGGTACACTCTTCCCTGCTGATGCAGGTCAGAATGTGCTACATGGAATAAAGCTCACTACCATCCACTACCTTGAAGTTGGCCCCCTCTATGACCTCCCTCGCCTTCTCAAGGTCGTTGAAACGAAAGATGATCACTGCGTTATCACCGCGTCTGTGAGCGTATAGATATTCTATATTGATCCCGTTATCACCGATCAAGGCAAGAAAATCCGCCAAACCTCCTGGCTCGTCGGGAACAGCGATCGCCAGAACCTCCGTGAGGTTCACGGTAAAGCCGTCTTTTTTAAGTGCGTCCACTGCCTTCTGGTTGTCACTTACAAGGAGACGAAGGATGCCGAAATCGGCCGTGTCAGCCAGGGAAAGGGCCCTGATATTAACCCCTGCCTCCCCAAGTATCCTGGTGACCTGGGCCAGCCTCCCGGCCTTGTTCTCCATGAATATGGATATCTGTTCGACTTTCATACCTTTACCCCCGTCTTTGTTCCGGTCCCAAGACCCAGGTCTCAGGTCCCAGGATTGAACCAAACACTATATTTCCCTCTCATCCACGATCCTCGAAGCTTTGCCCTCAAACCTCTGGAGCGTCTTGGGTTCTACCAGCTTGATCCTGGCAGATACGCCCAGGATATCCTTTACCTCTTTTTCGACCATGTTTTCCAGTTTTTCAAGGTTCTTTATTTCATCGGTGAAGATGGACTCGTTTACCTCGATCCTCACCTCCAGCGTGTCTAACGTCCCTTCCCTCTTTACTACCAGCTGATAGTGGGGCTCCAGTCCGTTGATCCCCATAAGGAGGCTCTCTATCTGGCTGGGATAGAGATTTACACCGCGGATGATGAGCATGTCATCGCTTCGTCCCCTGACCCTGTCCATCCGCACGTGGGTCCTGCCGCATTTGCACGGTTCGGGATAGAGCCGCGTTATGTCCCTGGTCCTGTAACGAAGCACGGGAAACGCTTCTTTGGTGACAGTCGAGAACACCAGTTCCCCTTCCTCTCCAAAGGGCAGCTGCTCGCCGGAATCGGGATCAATGATCTCGGGGATAAAGTGGTCTTCAAAGATATGGAGCCCGTTCTTGGCTTCAATGCACTCAACGGATACTCCAGGACCTATGATCTCCGACAGGCCGTAAATATCCACAGCGTCGATACCAAGCTTGCTTTCCACCTGTGTCCTCATGTTCTGTGACCAGGGCTCGGCCCCGAAGATACCTACGCGGAGATTGAGACGTGATTTATCGATACCCGCTTCATCCAGCATCTCGGCAATAGTGAGGGCGTAAGAAGGCGTGCAGGTGATAACAGTACTGCCGAAATCCTCCATCAGCATCAGCTGACGCTTGGTGTTGCCGCCGGAAATGGGTATCACTGTGGCGCCAAGTCTTTCGGCACCGTAGTGAAAACCCAGGCCGCCCGTAAAAAGACCGTAGCCATAGGCATTCTGAACCACGTCACCCTTCTGAACTCCGGCGCATGAAAGCGTCCTGGCCATCAATTCAGCCCACGTGTCGATGTCGCGTCTGGTATATCCCACCACAGTAGGCTTTCCGGTGGTTCCGGAAGAGGCGTGTATCCTTACCACCTCGTGGAGTGGCAGTGTAAAGAGCCCGAAGGGATAGTTGTCCCTCAGGTCGGACTTATTGGTGAAGGGTATCCTCTTGAGGTCATCCAGTGTTTTGATCTGGGAGGGTGAAAACCCGGCCTTGTCAAATGCATCTGTGTAGAACGGGACTGTGGAGTAGACTCGTTCCGCTGTTTTTTTCAACCTGTACACCTGAAGTGATTCGAGGGCTTCCCTGGGCATGCCCTCATATTCGTTGTCCCAGATCATGTCGCTCCCTTCCTCCTGTTCTGTTGTAAACTAAAACAACTTTTCATTCTTATTTATAATTGGCTCTGTGTCAATAATCTCGTGGTGAACAGCGATCGCGTTTAACGTTCAAAGTTCAACTATTGGCTTACTCCACCCTGAACCCCAACCTGAACGCCTCCAGATTAATATCCACTAGCTTTTCCGGAAAGTTATCTCTTATTCCCTTTTCCCATATTTCTTTTTCAATGGGCAGGCATCGCGCGAGCCTTCCCATGAGCACGACATTGGCAGTCTTTTTTTCCCCCAGCTCTTCAGACAAGGTTTCGCAGTCGACAACGGCCAGATCAAAGCCCTTATCGGAGATCCTCTTAATGGTGTCAAAAGGATAGGGAGCATCTCCAACCTGTGCCGTATAGGGGAGTATGGCCTTCCTGTCGACTATCACCACACCTTGAGGGGCGAGCCAGTCCATGCTGCGCAGGGTTTCTGAAAGCTCGAACCCCACCAGGTAATCCACTTCTCCCCTGACAATGAGGGGCGAATAAACTCTGGGCCCGAAACGAACGTGTGATTCGACGCGGCCGCCTCTCTGGGCCATACCGTGGACCTCGCTTTTCTTTACATCGTAGTCCGCATCCATGAGCACGGCGGACAAAAGCTCACTGGCCAGGATAGTTCCCTGCCCCCCCACTCCAACGAGAAATATGTTCACCGGGCTTTCGGCCTTTTGGCTCATTCTATCTCCTGAATAGCGTCAAAGCTGCAGACCTGGAAACAGTGGCTGCAGCCGGTGCAATCCGCAGCACTGATTACCGGTGTTTCATCTGGAGATGCGTTTTTCCTTGAGATCGCCGGACATCCCAATTTCAGACACATGCCGCAATCCGTACACGCTTCTTCGTCGATAGCGTATGGCTTTTCGATCTTGACAGGCTGGTTCCTCAGCAGCATGCAGGCACCCTGGACCACGATGACCGATGGCGCGTCACGATTGATCTCTTCGTTCAGAGCGGACTCTATTTCGTCAAGGTCGTAAGCGTCGACCATCTGGAGGTGCTCAACGCCGAGTCCCCTCAACAGTTTTTCCCAGTCGATTTTTTTTGTCCTGTTCCCGTGTACGTCAAATCCGCTTCCAGGGTGGTTCTGTCTGCCGGTCATTGCAGTTGTGTAGTTGTCAAGGATAAGCACCGTCGCCGGAATATTATTGCAGGTCATATTGAAGACGCCGCCCATACCGGTGTGCAGAAATGTTGAATCACCTATCACCGATAAAACCTTCCCGTGTTCTTCGGGCAGGACGACCTCCATCCCGGCCGCCTGGTTTATACCAGCGCCCATGCAGACAGTGGTGTGGATGGCAGACAGAGGGGGCGTAACCGCGAGGGTGTAGCAGCCGATATCCCCCGCAACGAAGGTTTTCTTTTTTGAAAGCAGGTAAAAGATCCCCCTGTGGGGACAGCCGATGCACATTACCGGCGGGCGCTGGGGTACTTCCTGATCATCAGCCGGAGCTTCCCTGACAGGTTGTTTGCCGGCGAGGACCGCGTCTCTCACCACACCGGTGTCTATTTCTCCAAACCTGGGAATGAGAGATTTTCCCTCAACTTCAAAACCCTCGATCCTTATCCACTCTTCCAGGTACGGCTCCAGTTCCTCCACCACGACTAGTCTGTCCACACTGGAAGCGAACTCACTGAGCAGGCCTGACGGAAGGGGAAAGACCATGCCCAGTTTCAGAACTGAGGCATCGGGCAGGGCCTCCTTGACATAATTGTAGCTGATCCCAGAGGTCACTACGCCCAGGGCAGTTCCAGCCATCTCGATCCGGTTAAAGGAACAGGATTCGGCGAATTCGGCCACTCTTGACACCCTGTCCTCCAGTTCTACATGTTTGGGCCTGGCGTTGGAGGGGACCATGACGTACTTGGAAGGGTCTTTAACCAGTCCAGGCTCAACCTCGCCTGTTTCTGACTTCAGGACGTCATCCGGTACTATGGATTTCCCGTGGGATGTTCTGGTGGTCGTCCTTATGAAAAAAGGCAGATCAAAGTCTTCGCTCAGTTTAAAAGCTTCCCGTGTGAATTCGAGGGCCTCCCTGCTGTCTGAAGGCTCCAGCATGGGGATCCGGGCAAAATGAGCATACCTGCGGTTGTCCTGTTCATTCTGGGAACTGTGGAGCTCGGGGTCGTCAGCCGTCACGATAACCAGCCCCCCGCGTACACCAGTGTAGGCAAGTGTAAAAACAGGGTCTGCCGCAACGTTAATACCCACGTGCTTCATCGCCGCCAAAGTCCTGAACCCGGCGAAGGAAGCACCGCTGGCCATCTCCACTGCGATCTTCTCGTTGGGAGCCCACATGGGATTGGCGCCACCCATACGAGCGTACTGTTCCAGGATCTCTGTGCTGGGTGTGCCAGGGTAGCCGGTGACGAGGGAAACGCCCGCTTCCAGGGCGCCTCTGGCTATAGCTTCATTTCCTGAAAGGAAGAGTCGTTTCAAGGCAGATCATCACTCTTGATGCCAAAAGTAGCCAGTTTTGCCTCAGCCTTGTTCGCGTATACAGTGTCCTGAAATTCAGAAAGTACTAATTTGTAGTTTTCGATCGCCTGGTCCTTATCGCCCGAGAGCTCGTAGCACCTGGCAAGATCCATCATTACAACTGGTTTCAGGTCCGTGGTAGCGCTTACCAGTACTCCAGTATAGAGGTCGACGGCCCTTGAGTAGTTTCCCTTCGCTTCGAGGATCCGCGCCATGAAGTATGAGACGTTAAGCTGTTGGGAAAACTCGGGATCCCGTTCCAGCAGACTCTCGACCTCGGCCGCAGCCTGCTCATAGCTGCCCATCCTGAAATACAGGTTTGCAGCAAACAGGGATGCCTCTTTGCCCTGCTTCATACTCTGGTATTCGGATGCAACACCCTGGAAGGCGGCAAGAGCCCTTTTCAGCGAATCATCAGCACTCTGATCAACTCCTCCTGACAACTCGCCGGCCTTGAATGACGTACTCTGTCTGTAGAGGTTAATGGCCGCCGAAAGGGCCTGGTTTGCTGATTCCTGCCTGCTGTTATGCACCCAGATGTACCCGAGGGACAGTACTGCGATCAGTATAATGGTTCCACCGGCCAGGGTAAGCACTTTTACGTTTTCGTTGGCCCAGTCGACACCTCTCTGGTAAAGGGTCAGGACTTCATCCGGCTCTTTTGAAACTTTTTTCTGAATGCGTTTTTTTATGTAGGTCATCGGTGCTCCGTTTGTACTGTCCCAGGTCCCAGGGCCCATGGCCCAGTTTTACATGGGCCCTGAGACATGGGTCATGGGACAGGCCCTATTCAGTCACAGCCCCCAGCAGTTCCTCACTATTCTTAAGGGCCTGCTCTATTTCCTCTTCGTTCAAGCCGGCTGCTTCCAGCACAGTCTTCGCCCAGTCAATATCTATCAGATCACCCGGGGCGTGTGCGTCGCTGTTGATTACCATCCTCGCGTCCGCAGTGAGGGCTTCATAGGCCACACGGCCATTTGCCATGGCGTGGCCTCTCCTTGTGGTGATCTCCAGGAAAATGCCGTTCTCTGCAGCAGTCCTCGCGTCTGCCGGGCTTATCAAGCCCGGGTGGGCCAGTATGTCCACATCCGGGCAGGCAACCGCAGCTGCGTTGGTGCCGGGAGCTACGGGCTCTGTGATCGTCTCACCGTGAACAACGACTATTAATGCGCCAAGCTTTTTGGCGAAAGTCGCAAGGGGCGCAATTGTTTCCGGAGGGGCATGTGTTATTTCTATTCCGGGAAGGACATGTATATTGCCAAACTCATTCCAGAGATCAGCCGCGATCTTCGCCCTGTTGATAAGTTCTTCGATATTCGTTTCATCCGCATGATCAGTTATGGCAATAGCTCTGTAACCAGTCACAAGGGCACGCCTGATCAGCTCTGACGGGAGAAGTTCACCATCGCTTGCAAATGTGTGGGTGTGCAGATCGATCATGGTACGTTATCTCGCTATAGTTTCTTGT
>CAYVSA010000047.1:0-15996 GCA_964454175.1 uncultured Pseudomonadota bacterium | reverse complement strand
AGCTTCGTTTTGCCATCCGCGAGGGCGGCAGAACAGTGGGAGCCGGGGTCGTTGCCGAGATCATAAAGTAGCTATGGCCTGTCGGGCGTTCAGCTTTAAAAAGGCAGGAAAGGAATCGGGTAATGGAACAGCAAAAAATTAGGATCAAACTGAAGGCGTACGACCATCGGGTCCTGGACACATCGGTCACAGAGATCGTTGAGACTGCCAGGAGGACCGGTGCCAGGGTGTGCGGCCCGATCCCGCTTCCTACAAGGCGCAGTATCTATACAGTGCTTCGCTCGCCCCATGTTGATAAAAAATCGAGAGAACAGTTCGAGATCCGCGTCCACAAAAGGATGCTGGACATTGTGGAACCCACGCCCCAGACAGTAGATGCGCTTATGAAGCTGGATCTATCTGCCGGTGTTGACGTGGAAATCAAACTTTCGTAGGCGGGTGTGAAATGCCTCAGGTTGAAGTAGTTAACAGTGAGAAGGAAGTCGTTGGGAAGGTAGATCTTGCCTCCTGGTGGGACGACCCTGTAAATGGACCCCTCGTGCATCAGGCCGTGGTTGCCGCTTTGGCAGGAGCCAGGAGGGGTACATTGAGTACAAAGAGTCGCTCAGACGTCCGGGGAGGCGGGAAAAAGCCCTTCCGGCAAAAAGGGACCGGTCGCGCCAGACAAGGTACCACCCGTGCTTCACAAATGAGGGGTGGCGGCATTGTATTCGGCCCCACACCAAGGTCCTTTGCCAAAAAGATGAACAAGAAGGCCTCCAGAAAAGCGATCAGGAGTGCTCTTGCCCACCGGGTTCAGACTGATTCACTTGTCGTTCTGGATGAGATCAGCCTTGAATCCCCCAGGACCAGGCTTCTTGTGGAAATGATGGACAGGCTTGATATTGTCAGTGCTCTCCTGGTAGTCGAGGAGGTTACCGAGGATCTGGCCAGAGCATCATCAAACCTGTCATGGGTGAAGGTTGTGCCGGCAGCCAGGGTCAATACATACGACATCCTCTCCTTCGATACGCTGGTCCTGACAAAGGGAGCCATTGAGGCTTTGGAAGGAGTTCAGGCCGAATGAGACCTTACAACCAGATCATACTCAGGCCGCTCATCACCGAAAAGAACGCTATTCTGAAGGAACTTCAGAACAAGGTGGTCTTCGAGGTAGCCAAAGACGCCAACAAGATCGAGATAAAAAAAGCTATTGAAGAAGCTTTCAAGGTTTCTGTCGAGACTGTAAATGTCATGAATATGAAGGGCAAGGTAAAACGCATGGGCCGCCACCTTGGCAAACGCCGGGATTGGAAAAAGGCCATAGTTACCCTCGCAGAAGGCAGCACGATCGAGTTCTTCGAGGGCGTTTAATCCGGGAGAAGCAGATGGGTATTAAGAAAATGAAGCCTACATCGCCGGGCAGACGCTTTATGACTGTCTCCGATTTTGCGGAGATCACTACCTCGAAACCGGAAAAAAGCCTCCTGGCCCCACTTCGCAAGACCGGCGGCAGGAATAATACCGGGAGGGTCACCTCCTGGCACCGCGGCGGTGGTCACAAGAGACGCTACAGGATAATTGATTTCAAGAGGGACAAGGACGGGATCCCGGCCAGAGTGAGAACTGTTGAATACGATCCGAACAGGTCCTGTCATATTGCCCTGGTTGTCTATGCTGATGGAGAGAAACGCTATATTCTTGCCCCCCAGAACCTGAATGTGGGGGACACGATATTGTCCGGTCCGGATGCTGATATCAGGCCTGGAAACACGAAGAGGCTGAAGAACATTCCTGCGGGCACCAGCATACACAACATTGAGATGAAGGAAAGCAAGGGCGGGCAGTTGGTCAGGAGTGCAGGCGGACACGCCAGGCTCATGGCCAAGGAGGGAGAGTTTGCCCATATCAGACTTCCATCGGGGGAGATCAGGCTCATTCGCCTCGAGTGCAAAGCTACCATCGGTGAGCTGTCCAATCCGCACCACGAGATTATCAGTATAGGCAAGGCGGGCAGGTCAAGATGGCTCGGAAAGCGCCCAAACGTGAGGGGCGTTGCCATGAACCCGGTTGACCATCCAATGGGCGGCGGAGAGGGTAAAAGCTCTGGTGGCCGTCATCCCTGCACACCCTGGGGAAAGCCCACCAAGGGCTTCAAGACACGCAAGAACCGGAACTCGGACCGCTATATCGTCAAGAGGCGGTCATAGGACAGGAGGAAGATTTTGGCCAGGTCCATAAAAAAGGGTCCCTTTGTAGACGAACACCTGCAGAAGAAAGTCCAGTTGATGGAGGAGACCGGGGATAAAAAAGTTATCAAGACGTGGTCGCGTCGGTCCATGATCACACCTGACATGGTCGGCTATACATTTGCAGTCCACAACGGCAGAAAATTCGTACCCGTTTTCGTCTCCGAGAACATGGTTGGTCACAGGCTGGGGGAGTTTTCTCCCACCAGGACCTACAGGGGCCACACGTCAAAGTCTGACAGGAGAGGATCCAAGTAGGGGAATCAGATCATGGAAGCACTTGCCAAAGCGAAATTTGTTCGAATAGCGCCCAGAAAGGTTCGCCTGGTTATGGACTTGGTCAGGGGCAGAAGTGTTAACGAGGCTCTGAATATCCTTGAGCTCGTACACAAGGCATCATCCCCTGTTATCGCCAAAGTTATCAAGTCTGCTGTCGCCAACGCGGAAAACACCAAGGGTATGGATGCCGACAGCCTGGTCATAAAGTCTGCTTTTGTGGATGAAGGACCTACAATGAAGAGGTTCATGCCCAGGGCCATGGGCAGGGCTACTGTTATCAGAAAAAGGTCCAGCCACATCACGGTCGTGCTCGAAGAGAAGTCAGGAGGATAAACGTGGGTCAGAAAGTTCACCCTAAGGGGTTCCGTTTAGGGATCATCAGGGACTGGGACTCCCGGTGGTACGCAGAGAAAGACTATGCCCGCCTTCTTCATGAAGACATCAGGATCAGGGGCTTTATCAAGGAAAAGCTCTTCCACGCGGGCATATCCGACATCATCATCGAGCGGACGGCAAAGCGCGCAAGGATTAACATCCATGCCGCCAGACCAGGGATAATTATCGGCAAGAAAGGTTCCGAAGTTGAACTTCTCCGCAGAGACATACAGAAGATGACCGACAAGGACATCTTTGTGAATATTATCGAGATCAGGAAACCGGAAGTTGAAGCACAGTTGGTTGCCGAGAATATTGCCAGCCAGCTTCTTCGCCGAGTGGCTTTCAGGAGGGCACTCAAGAGGAGCGTTGCCTCTGCACTGAGATTCGGCGCTGAAGGCATCAAGGTTATGTGCTCTGGAAGACTCAACGGCGCCGAGATGTCCAGGAGGGAGTGGTACAGAGAAGGACGTGTGCCCCTTCAGACCCTCCGCGCGGACATAGATTACGGGTTCGCCGAAGCCAAGACTACTTATGGAATTATCGGGGTCAAGGTATGGATCTTCAAAGGCGAGGTAATGTCTGCCAGGGAGAGTGAAGAGCCCCAGGCCAGGTAGGTACGGGTATGGAGCCGCGGTTTTTACCGTCGCGGATAAAACGGAGATTGCGTCATGTTAATGCCCAAGAAAGTAAAGTTCCGGAAACAGAGCCGCGGGAGGATGAGAGGCGCTGCCAGAAGGGGTAACACCCTGAATTTCGGCGATTTCGGGATCCAGGCACTTGCTCCCGGGTGGATCACTTCCAGGCAGATAGAGTCAGCCCGTATAGCCATGACGAGATATGTAAAAAGGGGCGGAAAGGTCTGGATCAGGATATTCCCGGACAAACCGGTAACAGCCAAGCCTGCCGAGACAAGGATGGGAAAGGGCAAGGGTGCCCCGGAAGCCTGGGTAGCCGTGGTCAAGCCCGGAAGGATCATGTACGAGATCGAAGGTGTTACGGAGTCCGTTGCCCGGGAGGCACTCAGACTTGCAATTCACAAGCTACCCATCAAGGCGAGGATCGTATCAAGGGAGGATAGGCGATGAAGACTGCCCAACTCCGTGATATGACCGTTGAAGAGCTGCAGCAGAAGGAGAAAGACCTCAGTTCGGAGCTGTTTAACCTCCGCTTCCAGCTTGCAACCAATCAGCTGGAAAATCCCATGAGTCTGTCCCTCACCAGAAAAGACCTGGCGAGAGTAAAAACGATCATAGCTGAGAAAAGCACTGCGGCGAAAGAGGATACACCATGAGTGAGGTTAAAAGCGGATCAGGCAGAAAGGTCATCACCGGTACGGTGGTCGGCAGCGGAATGGATAAGACAGCAGTCGTACAGTCTTCCAGGAAATTCGCGCACCCTGTCTTCAAAAAATATGTAACAAGGCGGGTCAAATACATGGTCCACGACGAGAAAAATGAGCTGGCAGTCGGTGATACAGTCCAGATCATGGAGACGAGGCCGCTTTCCAGGAAAAAGCGCTGGCGGCTGCTATCCGTTATAGAAAAAGGCTCGCTGGAATAGAGGCGGGACCTCAGGGAGTTTGAGATGATCAAGGTTGAAACTGTTCTCGACGTGGCCGACAACAGCGGGGCCAAAAAGGTCCTCTGTTTCAGGATCCTGGGCGGTTCGCGCAGGAAATCCGCAAGCGTCGGAGACATGATAGTTGTTACCGTCAAGGAAGCTGTCCCTGAATCCAAGGTCCGCAAGGGAGAGGTTCACCGGGCGGTAATAGTTAGGACCAAAAAGGAAGTTCGCCGCACTGACGGTTCCTATATCCGTTTCGACAACAACGCGGCGGTTATTATCAATGAAAACCAGGAGCCGGTTGGAACGAGGATCTTCGGGCCCATCGCGCGCGAGCTCAGGGCAAAGAATTTCATGAAGATCGTCTCCCTTGCACCCGAGGTGCTGTGAGGTCTATGAAATGGCTGGAATAGGGATCAGAAAAGACGACATGGTTGTTGTCAGGTCAGGCAAGGAAAGAGGCAAAAAAGGCAAGGTCCTGAAAGTCATCACTGACAAGGACAGGGTTGTTGTGGAGAAGGTAAATTTTATTAAGCGGCATCAGAAACCTTCCGGAGAGACGAGACAGGGCGGTATCATCGAGAGAGAGGGTTCTCTGCATGTTTCAAACGTAATGCTCTTTTGTCAGAAGTGCGGCAAGGGCGTGAGGACCAAAAGTAATCATCTGGAAGACGGAAACAAGGTAAGACTCTGCGCAGGGTGCGGAGAGTCCTTCGATTGATCGGGAGATATAAATGGACTCGCTGCAGAAAAAATTCAAAAAAGAAGTTATTCCTTCCATGATGAAGACTTTCAGCTACAGCAACGTAATGCAGGTCCCAAAACTGGAAAAAATAGTTGTCAACATGGGATTGGGTGATGCTCTGGAAAATGCAAAAGTCCTGGACACGTCCATGGAGGAAATGGCCCAGATCACAGGTCAGAGGCCTGTCCTCACCCGGGCTCGAAAATCCATTGCCAACTTCAAACTCAGGGAGGGGAACCCGATCGGATGCAGGGTAACCCTGCGGAAGGCAAAGATGTTCGAATTTCTCAGCCGGCTGATGAACATTGCTCTGCCCAGAGTGAGGGATTTTAAGGGTTCGTCCCCCAAGGCTTTTGACGGCAGGGGAAACTATACACTCGGGGTCAGAGAACAGCTGATTTTCCCCGAGATTGACTACGACAATGTTGAGCAGTTAAAAGGCATGAACGTAACAATTGTAACGAGTGCCGGGACGGATGAGGAGGCCAGGGAGCTTCTCAAGCTTCTCGGAATGCCGTTCAGGAACTAGAGGTGAAATGATATGGCAAAAAAATCGCTGGTTAACAAAGCGCAAAAAGAACCGAAGTTCAAGGTGAGGGGGTACAATCGCTGCCCCCTGTGCGGTCGGTCCCGCGGTTATCTGAGACGCTTCGGCATGTGCCGTATATGTTTTCGTACCAGAGCTCTTAACGGCGAAATTCCCGGTGTGGTGAAAGCCAGCTGGTAGGAGGTTAGATCAATGGCCATGACCGATCCCATAGCCGATATGCTCACCCGGATCCGCAACGCTCTTATGAGCGGTAAGGAAAAGGTGGACATCCCCATGTCCTATCTCAAGGAGGGGATTGCCAGGATCTTGAAGGACGAGGGCTATATAAAGGATTACAGGGTCCTGAAGGACAGCAAACAGGGCGTTCTGAGGGTTACTCTCAAGTATGTTGAGCAGGAGACCCCTGCGATTATTCACCTGGAGCGAATAAGTAAGCCGGGTAGGCGGGTATATGTTGGATCACGGGAGATACCAAAGGTCTTGAACGGTCTTGGGATCGCCATTCTGTCTACTTCCAAGGGTGTAGTTGCCGACAGGGAATCCAGAAGGATGAAAGTGGGCGGCGAGGTCCTCTGCTATATCTGGTAGGTCTCTAACTTTTCAGACCTTTTCGATATGATCAGCCAATGGAGCAATTGAGATGTCCAGAATAGGTAAACAGCCGGTGTTCATACCAGGCGGTGTTGTCGTAAGCCTGGAAGGCAGGAAGATCTCCGCCAGGGGCCCTAAGGGAAGCCTGGCAAGGGTCCTTCCTAATGGGGTTGAAGTGGAAGTCGAAAAGGAATCCGTATCGGTCCTTCCTCCTTCCCGCCCAAAACAGAATACGGCACTGCAGGGCCTTATGCGTTCGCTGATCAGCAACATGGTTACGGGCGTGTCCGAAGGGTTTGAAAAGAAACTGGATATGGAAGGCGTTGGTTACCGTGCATTCCAGAAGGGGTCAAGCCTGGAGCTCCACGTTGGGTTCTCAAATCCCGTACAGTTCAAACTGCCCAACGGGATCACTGCCGATGTCGACGGCAACAACCGTATAACTGTAAGCGGTATAGACAAACAGCAGGTGGGCCAGGTAGCGGCCGATATCAGGTCCATCCGTCCTCCTGAACCCTACAAGGGCAAGGGGATAAGATACGTGGGTGAGTACATCAAGCGCAAGGTTGGAAAAGCAGTAATTAAATAGCTGCTTCAGCGGAGGATTTATAAGGTGGGAAAGACTGACGAAAAAGTGGTTGCGCGCAGCAGAAGGCGGCGCCGGATCAGGGGAAAGATTTTCGGTAGTGCCGAAAGACCAAGGCTTTCTGTTTTCAGAAGTTCAAGGCACATCTATGCACAGATAATAAACGATGATCTCGGCACTGTCCTGGTCAGCGCTTCCACGATGGACAGGGAGCTTAAGGGTTCGGTCAAGCATGGCGGCAACTCAGATGCAGCATCCAGAGTGGGCAGCCTTCTTGCCGAGCGAGCGGTTTCAAAGAAAATAGGAGTAGTCTCCTTTGATCGGGGCGGCTACAGGTATCACGGAAGGATAAGGGCTCTGGCCGAGGCAGCCAGGGAAGGCGGCTTGAAGTTCTGATGGCCACAAACAGTTTATAAAAGGTGTGACGATGAAAAAGCTTTCTAAAAAACCTCTCAGGGACGTACGACTTGACGAGACAGAGCTTATAGACAAGGTAGTCTTCATCAATCGTGTTGCCAAGGTCGTCAAGGGTGGGAGGCGGTTCCGCTTCAGCGCCCTGGTTGTGGTCGGCAACGGCAAAGGTACGGTGGGAGTCGGTTCAGGCAAGGCTAACGAGGTCCCGGAGGCTATCCGAAAGGGCATCGAGGACGCCAAGAAGAATTTATACAAGATACCCCTTGCCGGGACGACTATTCATCATCAGGTTATGGGCAGGTGGGGAGCGGCTCGCGTACTCCTGAAGCCTGCATCCCACGGAACAGGAGTTATCGCCGGCGGTCCAGTGAGGGCCCTTATGGAGTCACTAGGTGTTAAGGACGTACTGTCCAAATGTATAGGCACAAACAACCCCAACAACGTCCTGATGGCCACCATGCAGGGACTTCTGTCGCTGAGGAGCCCTGAGGAGATTGCCTTCATTCGCGGCAAGAAGGTCAGCGAGATCCTGGGCGATTGAGGATTGGAGCAGGAGAATGGGAAATATCTTGGTTACCCTGGTTAGAAGCACCATTGGAAGGCCTGAGAATCACAAGAGGATAGTTCAGAGCCTGGGGCTGAGAAAGCTTCACCAGACTGTCGAACACGACGACAATCCGCGGATCAGGGGTATGCTTGACAAGGTACCGCACCTGGTCAGGATCGAAATTTTGGAGGATAAATAGATGCTGGATAAATTGAAGCCGGCACCAGGCGCCACCAGAAAACGGCGCCGGGTAGGCAGAGGGCAGGGCTCGGGTTTGGGCGGCACCTGCGGCAGCGGAGCCAACGGCCAGCTGTCCCGTTCGGGCGGCAGTGTCAAAGCCGGTTTTGAGGGAGGCCAGATGCCTCTCCAGAGGAGGCTGCCGAAGCGCGGTTTCACAAACCTGTTCCGGACGGTATATTCCGTTGTCAATCTGAAGGATCTTTCCAGGATCTCCGATGTTGACGTTATTGACCCGGACGTTCTGGAAAGGTTCAGGCTCGTTAGAAAAGGCCGCCCTGTTAAAGTGCTGGGGGTGGGAGAACTCGAACGGCCTGTCACGCTCAGGATCCATAAGATATCTGAATCCGCTGCCAGTAAGGTTGAAAAGGCCGGGGGCAAGGTAGAAATTCTGGAAGGATAGTTAATTGTTCGGTGGACTTTCAAATGTTTTCAAGATCCCTGAATTAAAGCGTCGAATCTTCGTTACGCTGGGTCTCCTTGCGGTATACAGGATCGGTGCCCATATCCCCACACCAGGGATCGACGGCGTCGCTCTGGCAGAGTTTTTCAAGCAGGCCCAGGGAACTCTTCTCGGATTCTTCGACCTTTTCGCCGGCGGCGCTCTTTTGAAGATGACCATTTTCGCTCTGGGGATAATGCCATACATCAGTGCAAGCATTATCATTCAGCTGCTCACCGTGGTGATACCCTACCTGGAGAGGCTTTCCAAGGAAGGGGAGGCTGGTCGTCGGAAGATCATCAGGTACACTCGTTACGGAACTGTCGGCCTCGCGGCGTTCCAGAGTTTCGGGATATCCATCGGGCTGGAGCAGATGACAAGCCCGGGCGGAGCGGCCATCGTTCCCTTCCCCGGCTGGGGGTTCAGGGTCTTTACCGTGATCAGCCTCACGGCTGGAACTGCCTTCATAATGTGGCTCGGCGAACAGATCACAGAGCGGGGTATTGGCAACGGTATTTCCCTGATCATATTTGCGGGAATTGTGGCGAGGATGCCCACGGCAACAGGCAGGACTTTTACCCTTCTCAAAACTGGCGAGATATCGGCTTTTCTCATGGTTTTCGTGCTGATCCTCATGGTGGCTGTCGTTGGCTTCATCATATTTATGGAAAGGGGTCAGCGTAAGATACCGGTCCAGTATGCCAAGCGAGTTGTAGGCAGGAAGATGTACGGTGGGCAGAGCACTCACCTTCCGCTCAAGGTAAACACTTCGGGAGTCATACCGCCTATTTTTGCGTCTTCCATCCTGATGTTTCCCGCCACTGTTGCCGGGTTCATAAAGAACCCCATCATGGAGGCGATCGCCAACACTTTTGCTCCGGGCAGGGCGCTCTACACGGTGCTTTACGTAGGATTAATAATCTTCTTCTGTTACTTCTATACAGCCATACAGTTCAACCCCATTGACGTTGCGGACAATCTGAAAAAGTACGGGGGATTCATTCCCGGGATCCGACCGGGAAGGAGAACCTCTGAGCATATTGACAGAGTCCTTTCCAGGATTACTTTCGGAGGAGCCATCTACCTGTCACTGGTATGCGTTCTGCCGGAGATTCTCTACAGGATATTTAACGTTCCTTTCTATTTTGGCGGAACTGGACTCCTCATTGTAGTCGGTGTGGCCCTGGACACTGTTACCCAGATCGAAACACACCTTGTAACCAGGCATTACGAAGGTTTTCTTAAAAAAGGCAGGATCAAGGGGAGAAGATGATGGATATAATTCTTTTGGGGCCTCCTGGTGCCGGTAAAGGTACCCAGGCCAAAATGATGGTTGAAAAATGGAATATTCCCCAGGTATCCACAGGAGATATCCTCAGAGCCGCCGTCAGGGAAGGGACCCAGCTCGGTACTGAAGCGAAAAACTACATGGACAAGGGTGAGCTGGTGCCCGACAGCGTTGTCATAGGCATCATCGATGAGCGTATTAAGGAACCTGATGCACGTGGTGGATTCATCCTGGACGGGTTTCCCAGGACCATCGCCCAGGCAGAGGCCCTCGACGGCATTCTCAGCGAAAACGGCCGGAATATAGACAGCGTCGTCTGCATCGAAGTAGATGATGAAGAACTGGTGACCCGTCTGACGGGGCGCAGGATGTGCAAGGGATGCGGCGAAAGTTTTCATGTCGTTTTCAACCCCCCGGCCAGCGAGGACGCTTGTGATAGTTGTGCGGGGGAGCTTTACCAGAGAGATGATGACAAGGAAGATACTATCCGGCAGCGCCTCAGGGTATATCACGACCAGACGTCCCCCCTTATTTCGTACTACGGGAAAAAGGGCAGCTTAAAAAATATCCAGGGTACGGGAGACATAAGCGATATCTTCTCCCAGATAGTCGACAGCCTGGCCGGGTTGGATTAGGAACGGGATCGGCCTCAGGACCAGGTGGCAGGAGATGATTCATACCAAATCTCTAACCGATATCGCTATCATGCTGCATAGCGGCAGGGTCGTGGCAAAGATACTGAAAGAGGTTGAGGAGGCGTTAAGGCCTGGAATTGCCACATCGGAAATAGAGAAACTGGTCGAAGAAAAGTCGCGAGCAATGGGTGTGGTGCCTGCTTTTAAAGGGTACATGGGTTATCCAAGTTGTATTTGCGTGTCCATTAACAACGAGGTTGTGCATGGAATACCATCGGACGAGCGGATATTTGAAGACGGTGATATAGTTGGATTCGATTTTGGTGCTTATTACAAGGGTTTTTACACCGATGCTGCTGTAACATTACCAGTCGGTGAGATCAGCGGTGATGCCAGGAAGTTGATGAAGGTTACGAAGGAGTCGCTCTTCCAGGGTATCCGGTCGGCTACTGCCGGGAACAGGATAGGGAATATATCCCATTCAGTTCAGAGCTATGTCGAAAAAAACGGGTACTCGGTTGTCAAAACCTTCGTTGGGCACGGTATAGGGCGGAGTCTTCACGAGGAACCCCAGGTACCCAACTTTGGTGGGCCTAACTCCGGAGCCCGGCTCAAGGAGGGCATGACACTGGCAATAGAGCCAATGGTCAACGAGGGTACAGATGCTGTGAACGTGCAGGGTGACGGATGGACAGCGGTAACAGCAGACGGCGGTTTGTCGGCCCACTTTGAGCACACGATCGCCATTACCGCTGATGGCCCCGTCATATTGACCATAGATGAGGAACTATAGCAGGAGATAATTGAGGTATGGCCAAAGAGGAAGCAATTGAGGTTGAGGGCAAGGTAGTTGAACCGCTGCCGAATGCGATGTTCAGGGTTGAACTGGACAACGGGCACCAGGTGCTGGCTCATATCTCCGGCAAAATGCGGATGCACTATATCCGGATCCTGCCTGGAGACCGGGTCACCGTTGAGCTCTCACCCTATGATCTTACCAGGGGAAGGATAACTTACCGGGTCAAATGACCTTCCCGAAAGGATAGATGAGAGATGAAAGTCAGACCTTCGGTGAAGAAGATGTGCGACAAGTGCAAGATCGTCCGGCGAAATAGGGTCGTCCGGGTCATCTGCGTGAACCCGAAGCACAAACAGAGACAGGGTTAAAGCCAGGAGGTAGAAAGTGGCTCGTATCGCTGGAGTGGATTTACCAAGGAACAAACGGATCGAGGTGGCCCTTACATATATTTACGGTATAGGACCAACCAAGGCCGCTAAAATTGTGCGGGATGCAGATGTGGATCCGGATGTCAGGGTTGTAGACCTGGATGAAAAGCAGGTCAGCAGCATCAGGGATGTCATCACCAATACGCACATTGTGGAAGGGGATCTCAGAAGAGAGATAGCCTTCAACATCAAGAGGAAGATGGACCTGGGTTCCTATGAGGGCCTGAGACACAGGCGCGGTTTGCCGGTGCGGGGCCAGAGGACTAAAACAAATGCCAGGTCGAGAAAGGGCCGCAAGCCCTCTATTGGCGGCAGGAAGAAGAAGTAGCTGGGAATCCGGAGGAAGAAATGGCTAAACCGAAAAAAGGATCGTCAAAAAAAGTCAAGAAGAACGTACCGGTGGGGGTTGCCCATATCCAGGCTACGTTCAATAACACAATAATCACAATTACTGACCCAGTCGGCAACACATTGACGTGGTGCAGCGCTGGCAGTAAGGGTTTCAAGGGTTCCAGGAAGAGCACACCATTTGCGGCCCAGTTGGCAGCCACGGATGCCGCCAAAATGGCCATGGAACACGGTGTACGCAAAGTCAACGTCCTTGTAAAAGGCCCAGGATCAGGGCGAGAAGCAGCCCTGAGGGCTCTCCAGGCCGCAGGCCTCGAGATCTCCACCATCAGAGACGTTACGCCGATACCACACAACGGATGCCGTCCGCCCAAGAGGCGAAGGGTTTAGGTAAACAAGGAGGTTTATTTTGGCTCGATACCGCGAATCAGTCTGCCGTTTATGCCGGAGGGAGGGCGCTAAGCTGTTCCTCAAGGGCGACCGGTGTTACTCGGATAAATGTGCCGTTGAGCGCAGGCCTTATCCTCCCGGAGTGCATGGCACGAGGAGGATCAAGCATTCCGACTATGGGATCCAGCTTCGGGAAAAGCAAAAGGCAAAAAGAATTTACGGCGTGATGGAAGCCCAGTTCAGGAATTACTTCAAGATGGCCGACAATCAGAGAGGTGTGACAGGCGAGAACCTCCTCGTTCTGCTGGAACGGCGGCTGGACAATACTGTTTTCCGGCTTGGTTTTGCTTCATCAAGGGCAGATTCGCGCCAACTGATCAGGCACGGGCACGTCATGGTAAACGGCCGTAAGGTAAATATTCCGTCTTTCCTGCTCAGGCCGGGAGATGCGGTGGAGATCCGGGAAAAAAGCAGGAAAACTGTAAGGATCAAGGAAGCCATGCTCTCAGCTGAACGTAAAAGTGTTCCCGCATGGCTGGAACTTGAACCCCCCAGTTTCAAGGGTATGTTCAAGAATTTTCCAACCCGTGAAGAAATTGCCCTGCCGGTGCAGGAGCAGCTTATAGTTGAGCTTTACTCCAAGTAGCACGAGCCTGCCAGGAGATAGATTGCGATGATTGAGAAAAACTGGAAAAGCCTGACACGTCCCAGGAAACTGATATTTGACGAAAAGAACAATAGTGAGACTTTCTGCCGATTTACGGCAGAACCCTTCGAAAGGGGATTCGGGACAACGATAGGCAACGCTCTCAGGAGGATCCTGCTGTCCTCCCTCCAGGGTGCTGCGGCAACCGCCTTCAGGATAGAGGGAGTGCTCCACGAATTCTCTACGATTCCGGGTGTTTTCGAGGACGTGACCCAGATCGTACTTAACCTCAAGGAACTCCGTTTTAACGTACACACTGTTGAATCAAGGATTATCTCCGTGGATACCAAGAAAAAGGGCGTTGTCACCGGTGCGGATATAATTACTGATCATGAAGTGGAGATCCTGAACCCTGACATCACCATTGCAACGCTCGAAAAAGGTGCCCATCTGAAGATGGAGATCGTTGTGGGTGTCAACAAGGGTTATGTACCAGCAGATAGAAATAAATCAGAGGAATTGCCTGTCGATTTTATTGCTATTGATTCTATCCACTCGCCCATTGTCAAGGTCAACTATAGCGTAGAGAGCGCTCGTGTGGGAATGATGACGGATTATGACAAGCTGATCATGGAAATTACCACTGACGGCAGTGTTATTCCTGAAGACACCCTCGCCATCTCCGCCAAGATCCTGAAGGAGCATATGAACCTCTTTATCAACTTCGAGGAGGAGGAGATCGGCGAAGAGGAAGTCCAGAAGGAGTCCCAGGAAGAGAAACAGAAGCTTTATGAGAAGCTGAACAAAAGCGTCAGTGAGCTTGAACTGTCGGTGCGATCCATCAACTGCCTCCAGAACGCTGACATAAAGTCTATCGGGGGGCTGGTTCAGAAGACCGAGTCGGAGATGCTAAAGACCAAGAACTTTGGCCGCAAGTCACTGAACGAGCTCAAGGAGATCCTTGAGGAAATGGGTCTTAGTTTCGGCATGGACATTATGGGCTGGACACAGGTTGAGGAGTCGGTGGAAGAACAGACTGAGTTGGAGTCCTAGGGACACATCGTCGTGAGCGAAAGGTAGGGTACAGATGCGGCATATGAAAGCTGGTAAAAAGCTCAACCGAAGCACCTCCCACCGGAGAGCCATGTTCCGCAATATAGTGACATCTCTCCTCCAGTACGAGAGGATAGTAACAACCAATGCGAAATCCAAAGAGGTTGGCAGGCTGACCGAAAAAATGATCACCCTGGGTAAGCGCGGCGACCTTCATGCCAGGCGCCAGGCCATCTCCTTTATCAAAAGCAATGAGGTCGTCAAAAAGCTGTTTTCCGTGCTTGCTGAGCGCTACCGGGACAGGGACGGGGGCTACACCAGGGTGCTGAAACTTGAACCCAGGAGTGGCGACAATGCTCCCATGGCCATGGTGGAACTTGTAGACAGGCCTATTGAGGCCAAGCAAGAGAAGGAAAGCAAGACAAAGAAGAAGGAAACCAAAGCCAAAACCCCCAGGAAGACAGCCGCAAAAAAAGGATCTTCCGAGAAGAAAGCCGACCAGAAGACAAAGGATAAACCGGCAAAGAAGGACAAGGAAACAGCAAAGAAGGCCCAGAAGGCGAAAGACGAGAAATCGGCAGAAGTAAAACCCGCTGGCAAGAAGACAGCCAGGAAGGTTACAGCCAAGAAGGAAACAGCCAAAAAGGAAACCGGGAAAAAGACTGCCACAGAAAAAAAGAAGGACAAGGAGCCGAAGGATAAGAGCTGAGGGGACACTTTCGACAAACCAGATCTCAGAAGGGCAGGGAATGTTTCCTTGCCCTTTTTGTATGCGGTAGGGTTTGGTTAATGGATATTGGAAACTGGAACATTGGAGATTGGAAATTAGAGGATACGCACATATTGAAAAAACATTTAAAGTTGAACGTCGAACGTCTGACATTGGACGTTGGACATTTGACGAGGTCTATTTCTATCCATGCCCTACCTGTCTATAAAAAATCTTACATATTCCTACCCCGGATCTGACCAGCCGGCACTTAACGGTGTCGATCTGGAGGTTGAGCGAGGGGAGTTTATAGCAGTCGTAGGTCCAAACGCTGCTGGTAAAAGCACTCTCGCAATGGCGATCAAGGGTCTTGTGGCGCATACGGGCGGAACTATCAGCATCGGCGGGCGCGGATTGTCTGATGATGCTCCAGACCCAAGGGTGGGCCTTCTCCTCTCAAATCCTGAAAATCAGCTGGTAACTTCGATTGTGGAGGAGGATGTGGCCTTCGGTCTGGAATCGATGGCAAAGGAGCCAGCTGAGATCGTTAGGGTGGTTTCTGATACTTTACGCCAGCTTGGTATCGAAAGGCTGAGCCGCTCCCTTCCTCACAGACTGTCCGGCGGTGAGCAGCAGATGGTTGCTCTGGCCGGCGTACTTGCACCGGACCCGGAGGTTATCGTTCTGGATGAACCCACATCCTTTCTGGATCCGATAGGGCGCGGACTGGTCCTGAAAGCACTTGAGGGAGTTTCCAGGATGGGGAGGACAGTGATCCTGATAACCCATGACATGGAGGAAGCGGCAAGGGCCGACAGGATCGCACTGATAATTGACGGCCGTGTGGAGTGTGTCAGAAAACCACCCGATTTTTTTGCCGACGATGCGGTACTCGGTGTCGGCAGGATCGTTAGACCGTTCCTTGCAGACCTTCAGCAAAGCCTCGCTGGATGCGGTATTAAACTGAATATACCCGTGCGCAGCACTGACGAGATGGCAACCATCCTGGCCGGGATGTTTGCCCGCAGCAAGGGAGTTAGTAACCATCATGGAGATACACTCCCGGGACGCGTTCGGTCTGCTGCCAGGCCTGGCGTGCTTGAGTTCGAAGGTGTGTCCTTTACCTACGACTCTGGGGGG